>CAMWLS010000029.1 GCA_947175205.1 uncultured Porphyromonadaceae bacterium
TACGTATCAACTACTATCCCCCGCGCAACGACAACAAGGAAGGCTGGGACAACATTGATATCTTTGGCTGGATGGGCTATCCCATGCAAATTAAGATTAACTTCCTGTGCCGTGACTCTATCCTGGCCGCTCCTCTGTGCCTTGACCTGGTACTGCTGAGTGACCTTGCAGCCCGCGCAGGCCGTCATGGCATCCAGCGCTTCCTGAGCTTCTTCCTCAAGAGCCCCATGCATGACTACACCAAGGGTGAAGTTCCCGTTAACCACCTCTTCCAGCAGTACGTAATGCTGAAGAACGCCATCCGCGAAATGGGCGGCTACGAGGCTGACGAGACCATTGACTAATTCTTAGACCACAATATTTACAATGCACAGCCGTGCGGCCTTCATGGCCTCACGGCTGTGTTTCTTTGGTACATCAGCGCGCATATAAGCCTCAGGCATTTAGCGTAAGTTGCAACGCGAGCATTAAGCCTCAGGCATTAACCCGGTATTATAAAACCCCGCTCTCCGGTATATAGAATTCCGGAAGCGGGGTTTTATTTTAGGTCTTTCTTTTTACAAAGTTATTAGTAGCCAGGCCAAATTTTTATGACTTATCACGCATGAAGATATTTATGGGAGTGCCAAAGTAGTCCCAGTTCTCACGTATCTTATTTTCAAGATACCTGCGGTAAGGCTCCTTTACCCACTGCGGGAGGTTGCAGAAGAATATAAAGGTGGGCACCTGGGCACCTTTAAGCATGGTGACATACTTTATCTTCACAAACTTACCCTTATTGGCAGGCGGCGGGTATGCCGCTATTGCTTCAAGCATGACGTTATTCAGCTGTGATGTGGGCACCGTACGACGGCGGTTCTCAAACACCTGTACGGCTGTTTCCAGCACCTTGAAGATTCGCTGCTTGGTAAGCGCTGAGGCAAAGATAATGGGGAAGTCCACAAAGGGGGCAAAACGCTCACGAATGGCGTTTTCAAACGTCTTTATGGCCGCTGTACTCTTGTCCTCCACAAGGTCCCACTTGTTAACCACCACCACAAGGCCCTTCTTATTACGCTGAATAAGGGAGAATATATTCACATCCTGGGTCTCTATACCACGTGTGGCATCAATCATAAGAATACATACATCAGAGGCCTCTATGGCACGTATGGAGCGTATTACGGAGTAATACTCAATATCTTCATTTACCTTTGCTTTCTTGCGTATACCGGCAGTATCCACAAGGTAAAAATCAAAGCCGAACTTATCATAGCGTGTGTAGATACTGTCACGGGTTGTGCCGGCAATATCCGTTACTATGTGGCGGTCCTCGCCAATAAAGGCATTTATGAGAGATGACTTCCCGGCATTGGGACGTCCCACAATGGCAAACTTGGGAATGTCATCAAGCTTTTCCTCCTCTGAATCATCCTTTTCAGGCAGTTTCTTCACAACCTCATCCAGGAGGTCACCGGTGCCGTAACCGCTGACAGCGGAAACAGGATAGGGTTCACCCAGGCCCAGGCCATAAAATTCAGGCACATTATAAAGCCACTCGTTGGAGTCAACCTTATTAGCCACGAGAATAACCGGTTTCTTGGATTTGCGCAGTATCTCTGCCACGTGATCATCCAGGTCCGTAACGCCGTTCATGGCGTCAACCACAAAAAGTATCTCATCAGCCTGCTCTATGGCCAGCTGGACCTGCTTGTTTATCTCTGATTCAAAGACATCTTCTGAATTCACCACCCAGCCACCGGTATCCACTATACTGAATTCCTTGCCATTCCAGTCCACTTTACCGTACTGGCGGTCACGGGTGGTACCGGCAGTATCGTCCACAATGGCTGTGCGGGACTGGGTAAGGCGGTTGAACAGTGTGCTCTTACCCACATTGGGGCGGCCAACTATTGCTACTAATTGTCCCATATATGCTGTTATGTAATGTACTTAAACTTAGAATATCGCGCAAAAATGTATATAGCGCAAATTTACGTAATTTTACTCAATATAGCCAAATGAGCGGAGTTTGTTCTCACGGTTACGCCAGTTGGGCTCAACCTTCACAAACAGTTCCAGATAAACGCTCTTTCCAAAGAATTTTTCAATATCCTTCCTGGCCTCAGTACCTACGCGCTTCAGGCGCTCTCCGCCTTTGCCAATAAGGATACCCTTCTGGCTGTCACGCTCAACATATATTACCGCCATAATGTGGATGGAGTTATCTTTCTCCTCAAATTTTTCCACTATTACCTCTGCAGAATAAGGCACTTCCTTATCATAATTTGTAAGTATCTTCTCTCTGATTATTTCAGTGACAAAGAAGCGGGCGGGCTTATCTGTGAGAGCGTCCTTACCAAAGTAAGGCTCGCCTTCAGGAAGCAGCTCCACTATTCTCTCCATAAGGGCTGATACATTAAAATGCTCCTTTGCAGAAGTGGGGAATATCTGAGCGTTTGGGAGCAATTCCTGCCAGCGGGTAACTATCTGTTCCAGTTCCTTCTGATCCTTCAGGAGGTCAATCTTATTTATAACCAGCAGTACAGGAATCTTTTCCTTAGCCACCTTGGCAAGGAAGTCAGCGTTCTTGGTATGGTCCTCCACCACGTCTGTCACATACAGGAGGATGTCAGCATCAGTCAGAGCGCCCTCACTATAGCTGAGCATACTTTCCTGCAGCTTATATTTGGGGGCCAGCACTCCGGGAGTGTCTGAAAATACTATCTGATATTCAGGAGTATTCACTATACCCATTATACGGTGACGGGTGGTCTGAGCCTTGGACGTAATTATGGAAATACGCTCTCCCACCAGGTCATTCATCAGTGTGGACTTTCCCACATTAGGGTTACCAACTATGTTAACAAAGCCTGACTTATGCTGTGTCTTTTCTGTTTCTTGATTCATGGTCTTATGTTATGATGTTATGTAAATTTCTTTTGTCTGTATAGAAAACAAAAATAGCACCTGAAAAGATGCTATTTTAGTATTTTTTTTGTTAAATGCGTTATCGGAGCTCAATTACATGTCCCATACAACATACATTGCGCCCCAGGTGAATCCGGCACCGAAGGCTGTAAGAATAAGCTTGTCACCCTTCTTGAGCTTGTCCTTATATTCATCAAGACACAGAGGAATGGACGCGGCTGAGGTATTACCGTAATGCTGGATGTTAACCAGAACCTTATCCATGGGGACACCGGCACGCTCAGCAACAGCCTCTATTATGCGCATATTGGCCTGGTGGGGGATGAGGTAAGCAATATCATCCACAGTAAGACCGTTGCGCTTCATCACATCCTGAGTGGAGGTGAGCATATCAGTCACAGCGTGCTTATAAACAAAGCGGCCATCCTGGAAAAGGAAATGCTTACCCTCACGCACTGTTTCTTCAGAGGTGGGAAGGGCAGAACCGCCTGCCTCCATGATAAGATGCTCACGACCTATGCTGTCAACGTGGAACACTCCGTCAATAACACCAACGCCTTCCTGCTCAGTGGGCTCCACAAGCACGGCAGATGCACCGTCACCAAAGAGAGGACAGGTGCTGCGGTCCTGATAATTAATCATGGATGACATTTTTTCAGCTGCCACCACAATCACTTTCTTATACATTCCTGAGCGCACATAAGCTGTAGCGTCCTGAAGAGCCACTATAAAGCCTGCGCAGGCAGCCTGTATGTCATATGCATAAGCGCCCTTGAGGCCTGCTCCCCCGGCAATAACTGAGGCGGTAGAGGGGAACCGATAATCCGGATTTGAAGTGGCGCAGATAAGCAGCTGCACATCCTCCGGGCCGGTTCCTGTACTTTCCAGCAGTTTCTTCACCGCCTGTATTCCCATAAAGGAAGAACCTACAGGCTCACGAAGTATGCGGCGTTCCTTGATGCCCACACGAGTGGTAATCCACTCATCGTTAGTATCTACCATTTTAGATAACATATCGTTATCCAGAATATCGTCCGGGACATAAGATGCAATACCGGAAATACGAGCGTTTAACATATTGACAATAAGATAAGAAACAGAGTGTTAATTATTCAGATGTAAAGAGTGAAGAGAGGAGGAAGCATAAAGCAGTGGCACATATACGAAAATTTTCTCCAGACGGCCGGGCGGGACTCTGAGTCAGCACCACTGCCGCAGGAGACAATTTTCAATAGCCTGAGAAACCGCATGAACTATTACTGCGGCGGCTCACCGCTGCGACGGCACTATCGTTTTATCAGATAGCGGCTTCCTTAACAATGGCCTGTTTGCCACGGTAGTAGCCACACTCACCACATACAGTGTGATAGATGTGCCATGCACCGCAGTTGGGGCAAAGTGCCAAAGTGGGTTCTACAGCCTTGTCGTGTGTACGGCGCTTGGCGGTACGAGTCTTTGATTGTTTGCGTTTAGGATGTGCCATGGTTTATAATGTTTATTTGTTTTCTTATTTAATAAGGAGTAAAAATAGCGCTTAATTAATTCTCACCGTCTGACCCAAGCCCTTTCAGTGCGTCCCAGCGGGGGTCTGGAGTGGAGGGAGTAACTGTATCATCCATTGTCTCCATTTCCTCTATAAGGCTGTCAGCAAGCTCACTGTCTTCACCGGCGGTGTGGGCGCGGTGCTTCTTTAAAAGTGTGCTCATCTGCCTGTTGCATTTCCCCAGCGGATGAACGTGCTTTATGGGAATGGCAAGGGTTACGGTATCATAGAGCATGTATGCCACGTTCAGATAATTATCTGAATCAGGAATTTCCAGCAGGTCATCACTGTCATCATTATAGCGGTCACCATACTTAACCATGATATGATAATCCGTATCTATGGGCTGATGGAGGTCATCCAGACAGCGGTCACACAGCAGAAGCACCTCACCGGTTATGTGAAAATTAAGGTCATACACATCACCGTTATACTTCACGTCCAGACATACGTTAAGGTTGGCGTCACGGACGTCAGCGCTTTCCATATTTGTAAAAAACTGCTTGTCAAGATGATACTCAAAGTGGTGTTCACCAATCCCGAGACTTTTCAGAGGCAGTTTAAATGCTGTGAACTTTCCCATTGGTCAGGTATCTGAAAAAACTTTGCAAAGTTAGACATTATCAATAAAAAAACAAACTTTTTATCAGATTTTTTACCTGAACACCCGGCTGTAAGCCCTCTGTAAACTCTCCACCAAGCATCCGCTGCTACTCTTCCTGGAATAAACAAGCCGCGGAATTCCATTCACCAGCCACCAATAAATATACTGATTAATGCTGTCCTCACGCCTCCATCCGCCCCACAGACACCACTGGCCAATCTGGTTAACAGACACCTGTAATACGACCATAAGCCTGCAAGATCTCAGCACTTTTTTTTTGCACTGATTTAAGCACGTATATACATTTTAAAATTTATCACATTCCTCACCCGTTTTATACTCCTTATGAGCACACAAGCTATATATTTTTCAGAGTATTAAACTAATATCACCAACTATATTAAAATTCTATATATAAATATGTGTCACTATGCATACACCGCGTCAAATATGACAATTTTATAGATAAACAAGAGTACAAACCCAAATATTAGCGTTAAAAATAGTAAAATCATTCTTAAAATTTATTCATCTGAGAAATTATTCATAATTTTGTAACCTCTATTCCAAGAATGTTAAACCAATCAATTATCGTATGAAGAAATTCTACACTTACTTAATGTCTGTCATGTGTTTACTTGTAGGGCTTTCAGCACAGGCCAAGACAGTAACAGTGACCATCAATGACCCGGCAGGTGCCACAGTAATCAACACCTCCACCACTTATGCGCCCATCACCTTCACCAACGGTAAGGCTGAGGGTGTTGTTTTAGGTAACGACGGCGGTCTTCAGGTGAGCCTGGAACGCGGCTATGAACTGAAAGATATCAAGGTGAATGCAAACACTGTGTATGGCAACTATGTGAGCTCGTCAGAGATTCCTGACGGAGCTCTGGTGGCTATTAACGTTGAAAAACTTCAGGCCAAGCATGTGACTTTCACTATTGACAATCCTGCGGCAGCCTCACTTTACAACACCGTCACCTACACGCACTACTCTTTTGACACTTCAGGGACTCTCTCACTGGACCTTGAGCCCAGCGCGTGGATTAACGTCAATACTAATCAGGGTTATGATATTGACCGTATCTTAATTGACGGGGTGGCCTTTACCGGTGGCTTTAGCATCCCCATTTCAGCCATGAATAACAATGGCACAGTGGCCATCTTTACAAAGGAAAAAGAAGCTTCAGTGTTTTATGTTGAGGCAGATCCCTCACTTGTATCTCTTACTTTGGACTACTCTACAGTCTACAATGCCTCAAACTTCGGTGACGGCAAATGGACTGTCGAGACCGCCAACCCCTACTCATCTCTTAGCGTTAACGCTGTTGACGGCTATGTAATTGCGTCTTTAGAGGCTGTAAAAGAAGACGGTGCCAGCGAGGACGTACTCAATGAATATCAGCGTTATCAGCAGTCCGCATCTCTTTATCTGGGCTCTTACGCTTCAGGAACAACCTTTAAGATTAACGCTGCAAAGCTCTCTGATTTGCGCTCAGCACATGTATCTCTTGAAGTGGTTGACGGCACTGCTGACCAGATTTCAGTGATTCGTGAGAACGCAGAAGTTCCCGCCAGCGACTTTGCAAGCATTGCCATCATCCCGGGCTCTGAACTTTACATCAGTGCAGCCGCATATGGCAAAAGCCTCTACAAGGTTACCGTGAACGGTCAACCCGTAACTCCGCAGGGCTCAACATATTATCTTTATAACCTGCAGGATAATGACGTAATAAAGGTATGGCCCAACTTCCCCACCGTGGAGGTGCCTGTTCACATCAGCTTCACCAATCCCGGCACTTCAGGTGTCCTGACTCTGTCTGTTGACGGCATTAACGTTTCCAGTGAAAAATGGCTGGCTGATGACTTCGCCGTAAACCTTGGTTCACGCCTGGGATTCACCCTGAATTCTTCTGAATACACAGTTGAATCTGTGGAACTGAACGGCCAGACAATGTCTAACTACGGTTTTGAATACACAGTTTCTGATGAAAGCGAAGTTAAAGTTGTCATTAACGCTACTAAGCTCGCAAACTTCCAGGTCACCGTATACTTTGAACCCGGAACCGTTAATATCTACCGCGGATGGGGTGAGAGCGATCCCGTAACCATTCCAGATGGAGCTGATGAAGTAAGCTTTGAGGTTACACCTGCAAACAACCAGCTCAATTTCAAGGCTGCTGACGGTTATGTTATAACCTCAATCATTGACGGCAATGATAACTCATACTCAAACAGCGTATATGTCAGCGGTGACATGGTTCTGACCGTGTACACTGACAAAATTGAACGTGACAAGGTATGCGCCGTTTATCTTGACCCTGAAAGCCCCCGCTGGCAGTACTCACAGGTAACTCTTTCATACTCAACTGACGCCCGCAAGGAGATAGCTCTGAGCAACGGTTACAATATCTTTGAGTTCGGCTCATTTGACTGTCCCTTCCAGCTGGGCCTTTATCCTGAGGCTGACGTATATGTTAACGGAGACCCGGCAGAGAACATGTATGGCGTATACCCCGCGCTGTCTGACCTGCCCACAAATTCTGTTATAAAAATCTATGGTAAGGGCAAAGATGTTCCCACATACCAGCTGACCTTGGAGAACAACTCCAACGGTGGCATGACCATCCTGGCTGACTATGTGAACGCTCTTGAAAGCAACAGCGCTCGCGTTCTCGGTACCACTGACATTGAATTTGTGGCCGGTCCCGCAACTGTTGCAGATGAAGCCACCTCAAAATATGTTGTAAAGGTTAACGGCACCCAGGTGATGCCCAACAGCGAAGGCCGTCTGATTGCCACCATCACCGGTGACTCAGCCATCACTGTTGAAGATGATGAAAGCTCATCAATCTTTGAAGTAACTGCGGATGACTCTGAGGCTGTAATCTACAACCTCCAGGGCATTCGGGTTAACAATCCCCAGAACGGCATATTTATAGTAAACGGCAAGAAGGTGAAGTTCTAAACCTCTGAGCCTTAGACATTAAACTTGCATAATAAAGGGAGAGACCGGATGGTAATGCCGTTTGGCTCTCCCCTTTATTAGTTTTTCAAACGTAAATCTAATGAAAAAAAAACCTTTATTTATACTTGCGGGCGCCATTATAGCATGCTGTACCATGCAAGGTCAGAGTTCAAAACTTGACCTGCGAGGACGTACTGTTATGCGCGACGTTAAAAGCGCGCCTATGAAGAAAGCCGGAGCTCGTTTTGCTCCTGAGCGTGAGGCTAACCGCAATCTGCTCCGCGCTTTCATAATTCTTAATGACGGCTTTAGTGCCGAAGACCTGAGCGATATAGAAAACCTTGAAATCCAGGGAGGCCGAGGGAAGCGCCTGATGTGTGAATTTCCCGCTGCAGCGCTGGAGGCCCTGGAGGCCCATCAGGCAGTAAAATACATTCAACTGGAACGCCAGGTAAATGCCAAGATGAATCTGGCCCGTCAGTTAAGCGGCATAGACCTTATTCATCAGGGTGCAGAACTGCCCCAGGCTTATGATGGCAAGGGCGTAATATGCGCTCTTGTGGACGGGGGATTTGACCCTAATCATGTCAACTTCCTAAACGAGGACGGCACCAACAGAATAGAGAATTTCACCTATTTCCGTCCCACTCAGTCAGGAAGCGCGGCCACAGAGACATACGGCTCAGATTACATGCCCAATATTGACACAGAGACCAGCGAGACCTTCCACGGCACCCACACCATGGGTATTATGGCCGGTTCATACCGCGGCAAGGTGACAGCCGGTATTCTCAACACCGCTGCAGACGGTACCGCTACCGCTGAGGTTAAGGAAATAGACAATCCATACTACGGCGTGGCTCCCGCATCCTCACTGGCTGCCGCCTGCGGCGCCGGCACAGACTATTTTGTAGCTCTGGGTATAAACCAGATTCTGAATTACGCTTACTGGAAAGCTGATTACACGCAGACCACTGTCCCCGTGGTGCTCAACCTGTCATTAGGCTCCAATGTGGGTCCCCACGACGGCTCATCCACCCTCTCACGATATATTGATATGGAAGTGGATTATTCAGAGCCTCAGGTACCTTTCATTCCCGTAATATCAGCGGGTAACGAGGGTGACCTGCGTATAGCGCTTAACAAGGTACTGACTCAGGATGATAATGAGTTGAAGACCACTCTGCTGTCCACAGACCCTTTCAAGTCAGAGGGCATCTACCCCAACGCCCTTTACGGACAGGTGTATCTTTACTCAGACACAGATGAGCCCTTTGAGATTCAGGCAGTGGTCATAAACAAACAGCGCGGCGCCGTGACACTGCGCAACACACTGAGTGCCGTACCTGAAGGAGCCTCAAAATATTTCTGTTCTTCCGCAGACTTTCAGGGTGATGCATCTGATATAATTTCTCCCCAGCTGGCAAAAAACTTTGAGGGCTATATGGGTGTAATTGCCGCCCTTGATGAGAACGAGAGCGGCCGTTACATGGCCATCATTGACCTTCTGCTGTGGCAGACAGCCGCCAATGCTGACGGTAACTACTGCATAGGCCTCATTGCCAAGGGAAAACCCGGGCAGAGAATTGACGCTTACTGTACCGGTGACTGGTTTGACTTCTCCGCCGGAGGTATTGACCCTGAGGAAGGTTACATGGACGGAACTCCTGACGGCTCCATCTCAGATCTTGCCACGGGCAAGAACATTATTGTTGTGGGCTCATACAACGCACGCAACTACTGGGCCAATGTTGACAGAACCATAAGCGGGTATGAGAATGATCTTTTTGCCAATAACAAGGTGAGTGATTTCTCATCATGGGGACAGCTGATAGACGGCCGCAAACTGCCGGACGTATGTGCCCCCGGTGCCACCATCATATCCTCGTCTAACGAGTATTACATTCAGGACAACAGAGTTCCTGACGGCTATCTGCAGGCCACATTCAGTGACGGCAAGAGACGCCACTCATGGCATCAGTGCGTGGGTACATCCATGGCAACTCCGGTGGTCACCGGCTCTATAGCACTGTGGCTTCAGGCAGACCCCACCCTGAATGTGGACAAAGTGCGCAGCATCATAGCGCGCACAGCCACCGTGGACCAGGACGTCACCGCCGGTAATCCCATACAGTGGGGAGCAGGCAAATTTAATGCCTATGAAGGCTTAAAACTGGTGCTCAGTGAGAAAGCCGGTCTCCCTGAAGTGGGTGTTGACCCCGTTTCAGAACTCCTGATAATCAACCGTACCGGCCAGCTGGAAGTATCTCTCCCGGGGGTGGATGCACTTGATGCCCGCCTTTACTCAGTTGTAGGTACTGAAGTTATGGCATCATCCTGCAAGGGAGACACTGCCGTAATGCCAACTGACGGACTTACAAAAGGTGTGTACATAGTAAAAGTTAACGGACGCTACTCCGCAAAAATCATCATTAAATAACATACAATGAAACTGAAGCTTAAACTTCTTCCGGCACTTCTTACTCTCGTTGCCGCAATACCGGCAAGCGCCAAGGAAAGCGAAGAGCCTATTATTACGTTCCATACCACGCTGTATGAGAACGCAGGAGCTGCCAATGCGTTCCATTTCTACATAGGGACCAAAACAGACACATACGTGGATGTGGATTTTGGTTTTGGCAAGACAGAAGTGGAAGTGTCACAGGCAGTATTTGACCCTTCATCCTCAGGAATTCAGGCCACTACCGTAACCGGGTCCGTGGGTGAAGAGGGTACAGTGAGAATTTACGGTGACGCATCTCTGGTGGACTATCTTGACCTTGAAGGCGTCTACATCACAGACCTGGACATATCCGCGCTTACTAACCTGGAGATTCTCAATCTCAAACACAATGTTCTCAAGTCTCTGGACCTGAGTGGCATGAGCAAACTGCAGGCCGTGTATCTGAATGATAATCCGTTCAATGTCACCCCGCTGAAGATAGGTGGCAACAAACCGGACCTGACTATTCTGGAAATGAGTATCTGCGGGGCCATAGACCAGAGTTTCAACCTCTCAGACTATCCCAACATAGTTTCTTTTGATGCTTACGCCACCAAGGATCTCAGAAAGCTGGACCCAACTAACTGTCCTGAGCTTCTTAAGTTGAGTATAGACTGCACCAGTGTTACCTCACTGGATATAAGCAAGAATAACAAGCTGCTGATTCTTAACGTGAGCGAGACCGGCATCAAAAATCTGGACCTAAGCCACACTCCATACCTTACGGAACTGTACTGCAGCAACGGCTCGTGGATGAACCAGTATAAATTTGACACCCTGGACCTGTCAAAGCTTCCCAACCTTAAGCGTCTTTTCTGCGCTGACAACAACCTCACCCAGCTGGACCTGAGTAAGAACCCGCTTCTGACTGACCTCTCCTGCGCCGGCAATCTGCTCACTTCACTGGATATATCCAATAACCCTGACCTTCTGAACCTGAGCATTTATAACAACTACATGGACTTCACCACCATGCCCTTGCCCAGGCCCACTTTCATTGAGTACGTATATAACCAGAAGCCCATGCTGATTCAACGCTCATATCCCGTGGACGCTGAATTTGACTTCTCTTCAAGGGTTATCCTTCCTGACTCCGAGACCTGGTTTGCGCTCTTTGCTCACCAGGTGGACCAGGATGGCAATCACGTAATGGTGGAACTTACAGAGGACTATTACACTTACAAGGACGGAAAGGTTAAACTGTTGAAACCTTCAGCTGACTCTCTCACCATGGCTTTTGCCAACTCCCTGTTCCCTGAATATGATCTGAAGACTACTAATTTCATGGTGAAAACACCGGAGGAATATGGTAAAGACAACAAAATTGTGTCCATGAGAGTGCGCCCCACCACCAAGCAGCTGGCCCTGTCAGTGGGAATCAGCGGTGCAACACCTGAAAATCCCAAGAGATTCTCTGTGGATTTTGGCGACGGAGTTCCCAAGGATTTCACAACCACATCTGACAGTATATCAGCAGAGCCCAATGCATCCGGAGCTGTTGTCAAGGCTTCACAGCCCATGGTGGTGTATATTCCGGAGGGTGAAGACCTTACAGCCTTTGGCATGGAAGGAATTAATTTGGTAAGCGTTGACCTTTCCGCTGCCCCGGCTCTTAAATACCTGAAGCTGGTAAAATGTCAGCTCTCATCCGTTGACATGTCTTATAACAGGAACCTTAACAGTGTGGATATAAGCCATAATAATATCCAGACCATAAATCTTTGCGGACGTAATGACGTGCATGATAAGTACGGCCTCAGGTATTTCAATGCCTCAAACAACAGGCTGACATCCGTTTATCCCGGATTCTACAACACACAGACTGTGGACCTGAGTAATAACCAGCTGTCAGACATTGACCTTTCCAAGGCATCCGGCATGGTGGACCTCAACCTAAGCAACAACAAGTTCACTCAAATTGCCATCCAGGATCTGGAGTCCATAAAACGTCTGGATTTATCAGGCAATGAACTCTCTAATCTTATCATAGCGGACTATATCAACCCTGACTACCTCAACCTGTCAGGTAACTGCTTCCCCATCTCAACGTTACCTCAGAATCCTGCTCATGAATATATATACGCTCCCCAGAAGCAATGGGCCATGCCTGAAAAGGCTCCCACCGCTAACCTGACCAGGCAGCTCTTGGATTCAGCTACAGTATTCACCTGGTATAAGACTGACGGGACGGTCATCAGTGGTGACGGCATCAAGGAACTTAAACCCGGTGTATTCCAGCTGGCAGACACTGACCTGGGCAGCATCTACTGTAGCTTCACAAACCCGGCGTTCCCTGACTTTACAGGTGAGAACACGTATCGTACTACAGATATTGAGGTTGCCCCCATGCCTGACTACACCATCTGTACATTCCATACCCTTGCTGAAGGGCTGGGAGAAATCACTCTGCGTGCTAAGAAAAACAACACCCTTATTTACATGGACTGGGAAGGTAACGGCGCCTTGGAGGAATTCATGACCGGTACCACACATATCCCCTTCCAGGTCAACGTACATGCGGATGTTGACGTAAAAATGTACTCTTACACTAAGGAGAGCGGTCTGGATGTGGTATCAATAGGGGCCGGACCACTGGAATCAATAGATGCCGGTGAACTGGATGAGCTCAAGACATTTGCCATCTACGGTAGCGGGCTCACTGCTGACAAGATGGTAATGCCCGCCTCTGAAGACCTGACAGAATTAACCATTACCGGGGCTGAGATTTATGACCTGGATATCATCAAAGGTATGTATCCTGAACTACGGTTAATTAATCTTTCCAATAACAACCTCACTGAATGTGATTTCTCTGAATGGAAAAAACTGCAGGCCATTTATGTTAACACAAACAATATTACTTCTGCCACCTTTGACAATCCTGCAGTGTGGGACCTTGGAATTGCTCAGAACAAACTCACAGAAATTGACCTCTCAGGGCTCCCCGGCCTTGACCAGCTGTGGATTTATAACAATGACCTCCACACAATTGATATATCAGGGAATCCCGTTCTCCGGATTCTGGAACTGAGCGGAAACCGCTTTGACTTCAACACCCTCCCAACTCCCAAATCCTCATTTAACCGTTATATCTACAAAGATCAGAAACCTGTGGAAGCAGAGCTTGAAGACGGCTACAGAATTGATTTAAGCGGATTTGGAGCCCAAACATTCCGATGGTTCATTGATACTCCCTATATTGAAGAAGACGGAGGCCTTAATGGTGAAGAACTTATAGAAGGCAAGGAGTATACCATTGAAAACGGTGTAACCACATTCCTTAAAAACATCAATAATGTTATGTGCGTAATGCAGAATGAGGAGTTCCCCCAGCTTTATCTCTACACTGACTTTATGGATGTAAGAGGTGACTCCGGCATTGAGGAAATAACCATAGAAGATAACGGACAGTCAGTTATCTATGACCTTCAGGGGCGCCGTGTGGCACACCCCGTAAACGGTGTTTACATTATTAATGGTCGTAAGATTTATGTTCGTTGATTTCAGTGCTTAACGCCCGGTTATCCCGGCGATAACAAATCATCCTGAAAAGCGATGCGTCAAAAGGACATTTTGGCGCATCGCTTTTTTTGAACGCCATAAGACCCCGTTCCCCAATATTTGTTAAGGCATTACTAAAATCTTATAACTGATGTGTGGCTTATAAAATTGCGTGCTGACGGATAATATTACCTTTACATCGCATCTCTAAGGCGCTTTTTGCCTTGTTCTTCAGTGACGTAGCTACGGCTATGCTCCTTCATCACAAGACAAAAATCACTCTGAGATATGCCGAACCGTGCCTTAACAAATATTGGGGAACGGGGTCTAAGATTTCTAACAGGCAATAAACAGAGGTTAATTCACGTTAGAATATGGCAATGAAAAAGATTAGGTCTTACAAGATATTATATGCTGTGGTTGCTGTCTTCTTTCTCCTGATGGCAGCTCAGCCTGCGCATGCGCGTGACTTCAACAACAAGCTTCAGAACCGCCCGTATGCTGACATGCGAAAGTGGCATCTGGGTTTTTCCGTGGGTATGTACACGGCAGACATGCGTCTGGCCCACAACGGCTTTATCACTGAAACCGGGGCCCAGTGGCGTATAGAACAGCCTGATTACCAGCCCGGTTTTGCTGTTACAGGACTGTTCAACCTCCGCCTGAATAATTATTTCTCCGTGCGTCTGTCACCCGGTATGCTCTTTGGCAGTTATGACTTCACCATGAAAGATATAAATAACCCGGAGGCAGATACCCAGCGCCAGAACCTAAAGACCACTTATGTGATTCTTCCCATAGATGTCAAGTTCTCCGCCCAGCGCTACCGTAACAGCCGCCCCTACATGAGTGCGGGAGTCATGCCGGCATTTGATGTGGCAAAAAAGAGAAGTGACTTTCTTAAATTCAAGACCTCTGACGTGTACCTGTCCGTGGCCCTGGGCTGTGATTTCTATCTCCCTTACTTCAAGCTCATTCCGGAACTTAAATTCTGTTTCGGGCTTACTGACCTGCTGGTTAAGGACCGTCCGGACCTCACGGATGACCCAGCAAAGCTGGTAATGACTCAGTCTCTTTCAAGAGCTACCTCCAAGATGATTGTTTTCTCACTTTACTTTGAATGATGATAAAGAAACTGTTACTGATACTGACAGCGGCCCTGGCGGCTGCCACCGGACTGCAAGCCCAGACTGACCCGCAGTTCACTCAGTATTATCAGGTACCGTCATATTATAATCCCGCTGCCATAGGTAACACAGACTTCATCCGTATCCGTGGCGGGGCACGCCTTCAGTGGGTGGGTATTGAGCATGCACCCATGACCTTTGCCGCCACCGCTGACATGCCTCTTAAAGTACTTGGAAAAAGAATAGGACTGGGTATTGCAGCGTCACAGGACAGAGCCGGTCTTTATAGAACTCTTGATGTCCGCGCCCAGGCCGGCTACAAGCTGCGCAAGTGGGGCGGTGAATTTACCGGCGCCATAAGTGTGGGACTCTTCAGTCAGGGATTCAAAGGCAG
Organism: uncultured Porphyromonadaceae bacterium; assembly: GCA_947175205.1. GTDB lineage: Bacteria > Bacteroidota > Bacteroidia > Bacteroidales > Muribaculaceae > CAG-873. The sequence goes on from CAMWLS010000029.1 coordinate 15,554, forward strand.
CGAGGTTTATCTGCCTGATGATGATGATTACCACGAGAGTACTGATGACGGCATACCCATGCAGGACGTACATGGCTCAACGGTGGATTTTGGAGCCGGTATCTGGTATGAGCATCCCAAATTCTGGGCCGGTGTCTCAGGTAGCCATCTGACTTCTCCCACAGTCCGTATGAAAGTTCCGGGAAGTGAAGGCGGCGCAGCCGCGGGAGCAGAAACCGGAGAAAAGTATTATGAGTTTAATACCAAGCGCACCCTTTATTTTATGGCCGGGTGCAATATTCCACTGAGCAATACGTTATTTGAATTAGCACCGTCAGTACTTGTGAGGTCAGATTTTACCTTTACCACCGGACAGGTGGACATCCGCGCAAAATATAACAAGATGTTTACTTTTGGAGTGGGTTATAGGTATAAGGACGCCATAACAGCCACACTGGCGGCGGAAATAAAGCAATTCTTCATAGGATACAGCTTTGATTACTCCACAACGGCTATTGCCAAAGCCTCCAGCGGAAGCCACGAAGTTTTTGTGGGTTACAGCCTTAAACTGGACATGGGTGAGAAAAACACCCACCGGCACAAGAACATACGCCTGATGTGATAATTTAATCAGTAACAGAAAGAAACTTAATAATACATGAAAAAAAACTATCTTAGACATATAGCCGGACTGCTGGTGGCAGTGGTCATAAGCGGTGCTGTATGGACTTCATGCGCCACCGGTAGCCGTAATGCTTCCGGCGGAGAAGTTACCGGTATCAGCGGAACCTCATGGGCTGAGCCCACACCCTATGGCATGGTACTGGTTAACCGCGGTTCCATGGAGGTGGGCGTGCAGAACCCTGACAGCCTGTGGAATCTGGCTGCTGACGCACGCGGTATCTCCGTGGACGGTTTCTGGATGGATGAAACAGAGATAACTAACGCTAAATATAAGCAGTTTGTATTCTGGGTACGTGATTCCATTATCCGTGAGCGTCTGGCTGACCCCGCATACGGTGGCAATGAGGAGTTCAAGATTGAGGAGGACAAGCAGGGTAATCCCGTCACTCCCCACCTGAACTGGAACAAGCCCATACCCTGGCGTAATCCCAATGAGGATGAGGCACGCGCCATTGAGAGTGTTTACAAAATCAACCCCATTACCGGCGTGAAGGAACTGGACGCAGCCCAGCTCAATTACCGTTATGAGGTATATAACCACACTGAGGCCGCCAAACGTAAAAACCGTCTGGACCCCAAGCGCCGTGAGTATAACACTGACCGCCCCGTGCCCACTGCCGTACCTCAGATTTCAAAAGACACTGCTTACATCAACGATGAGGGCGAGATTATCCGCCAGACCATCACCCGTGGCCTTACCGGTGAATATGACTTCCTCAACACTTATATAGTGAACGTTTATCCTGACACCACCGCATGGATAAATGACTTTGAGAACGCATATAATGAGCCTTATGTACGCCTTTATTTCGCGCACGGCGGTTACAGTGATTATCCCGTGGTGGGCGTAAGCTGGGAACAGGCAAATGCCTTTGCCAACTGGCGTACGGACTATCTGCGCCGCTCACTGGGACGCGAGGGTGTATATATTGAGCCGTATCGCCTCCCCACTGAGGCAGAATGGGAATACGCGGCCCGTGCAGGCGTGAACGAGAATATGTATCCCTGGGACGGTGACCTGGCACTGAGCGATGACAAAGGATGTTTCTATGCCAATTTCAAGCCCAATGACGGAAACTATGTCAAGGACGGGCACGTTATTACTTCCCGAGTGGGAACATATGCCCCGAATGACTTTGGACTTTACGATATGGCCGGTAACGTGAGTGAATGGACCTCCACAGCCTTTACTGAGAGCGTGGGTAAACTTACAAATGACCTTAACCCCGAATATCGCTATAACGCCGCTCTGGAAGACCCCTATAAGATGAAGCGCAAGATAGTGCGCGGCGGTTCATGGAAAGATGTGGCCCACAATGTACGCTCTGACCTGCGCATGTGGGAGTATCAGAATGAGCAGCGTTCATATATAGGCTTCCGTTGCGTCCGCAGCCAGATAGGCTTTGCACGCGGTACCAAAGCCTCCAAGCGTTAATTAATTAGAATACAAGTAACTGTTATCACTTAAAGATAAGATGTCAGAAAAAAAACGCGGTGGCCTGTCAGGCTTCATCAGCAGTCATATAGGACAGCGCTTCTTCAACTTTGCATACAGTATCGGTGCCGCCATTGTAATCTGGGGCGCACTGTTCAAGATTCTTCACCTCCCCGGAGGCAACACTCTGCTGTCCATCGGTATGGGTACTGAGGTACTTATGTTCATTCTTACGGCCTTTGACCGTCCGCCCAAGGAATATGACTGGGAAGAGGTTTTCCCGCAGCTCAAAAAGGGCTCCAAAGACAGTGAGGAGGAGACAGAACCGGATGTTGAGAACCCTGAGACAGAGGATGGCGCAGAATATGATCACTCAGCAGCGGCATACGGAGGCCCGTCTGTGGTTTACGTAAACGGTGGCTCAGGAGCCCCACAGTCTCCCGCCTCTGGAGGTACAGCCGCCACAGCCGTAAATGCAGTGGCTGTGGCAGGTGATGACACCGCCGGCGTCACTCACAACTACATTGAGGAGATGCGGGCCATCACTGATGAACTGGCCTCACTGCGCTCCACCACTCAGGCTCTGAATCAGGTAAGCGATGTACTCCTGAACAGTTACCGTGTTGTCTCTGAAAACTCTGAGGATATCACACGCAGCTCTGAGGGGTACGTTAAGGAAATGCAGTCACTGAGCCACAATCTTGCCGGACTGAACGGCATTTATGAGTTCCAGCTCAAGAGCATTGCCACCCAGCTGGATGCCATTGAACGTGTAAACAAGGGCATAAAGGACATACGTGACATGTATGAGAAAAGTGCCAGCCAGAGTGCACGTTACTGTGAGGAAACAGAGAAAATGGCGCGTTACATGCAGCAGCTTAACAGCGTATATGAGCGCATGATAACTGCCATGACAGTAAACATGATGCCCGGTATGATGCCCGGCGCCGTGATGAACCCCAAAAACGGCTCTGAAGAGTCAGAAAATTAAACTTCTAAAATCCCCTTATCCACAAAATACACATGGCAGGAACAGGTAACCGACTTTCTCCGCGTCAGAAGATGATAAACTTGATGTATATCGTCCTGACAGCCATGCTCGCCCTGAACGTGTCGAGCGACGTCCTTGACGGCTTTACGCAGGTCAATGACGGCCTGAACCGCTCAAATGAAAACGTGGAAGACCGCAACGCGGCCATATACAGCTATCTGGAAGCCGCAGCCATCCAGAATCCCGAGAAAGGCGGTATATGGCTGGACCGTGCCACAGAGGTGCGCCGTCATACGGCTGAGATGGTTGCTTATATTGACTCTCTTAAAACACAGATTGTTCATACGGCGGACGGCCCTGACGGAGACCCCGCCAACGTGCTTAACAGAGATGATCTTGAGGCAGCCGCTGTGGTGATGCTTTCTCCCGGTGACCCGCAGGGGACACGTCTGAGAGAGCGCCTGAACTCATACCGCGATTTCATAGGTTCCTTTATCAATGACCCCCGCAAGCTGAACAATATAAACAAAGCTCTCAACACTGATGAGACTCTCCAGGCGGGTACCATTGTACCCAAAAGCTGGGAAGAAATAAGGTTTGAACAGCAGCCCGTGGTGGCCGCTATTACTCTGCTGGCCAAGCTCCAGAATGACATTCTCTTTGCTGAGGGTGAGGCTCTGACCTCTCTCTTATCTCAGGTTGATGCCGGTGACGTGCGCGTAAACGCACTGAACGCATATGTAATTCCTGACTCAAGACTGGTAATGCGCGGAGGCAAATACACGGCAGACATCATTCTGGCCGCTGTTGACACCACCGCCTTACCCACTGTTTATGTTTCCGGCAAGCAGCTCCCCAATGACCGCGGACGCTATGAGCTTAACACCGGCAGCACCGGTACGTTCAGCTATGACGGATATATTGAAGTGGCTCACGGAGACGGCACCATTGACAAACTGCCCTTCAGCTCAAGCTATACAGTAATAGAACCCATGGCTACGGTTTCCGCCACCATGATGAATGTACTCTATGCCGGTATTGATAACCCCATAAGTATCTCTGTTCCCGGTGTGCCCATGTCAGCTATCTCAGCCAACATGACCAACGGTACCCTGTCAAGAAACGGAGATACGTGGATTGCACGTCCTTCAGGTGTAGGAAAAGAGGCTGTGCTGACCGTTACCGCAACCATTGACGGCAGACAGACTAATGTGGCCAACACATCTTTCCGCATCCGCAAGCTACCTGACCCCACGGCATTCATCGCTTACACTGAAGCCTCAGGTAACACGGCTCACTACAAAGGCGGCCGTGGATTCCCCAAGGCTTCACTCCTGGCTGCGGCCGGCTTGGACGCCGCTATTGATGACGGCCTGCTGGATACTAAGTTCACCGTAACCGGCTTTGAGACTGTTTTCTTTGACTCTATGGGTAATGCTATCCCGGAGCAGAGCGCCGGAGCAAGATTCAGTGAGCGTCAGAAGCAGCAGTTCCAAAGACTGTCCCGCGGCAAACGCTTTTACATCTCCCGTATCAAGGCCGTGGGTCCGGACGGCATAACACGAGACCTGGCCCCCATGGAAGTTATTGTTAATTAAGTGCGTACACTCAGAAAATTCCATATACAAATGAATATTTATAAGTTAAACAGCTTTTTCTGCGGCGTTGCAGTGGCACTGTGCGCTCTGTGTTCCGCTGATGAAGCCGGAGCCCAGAACGAAAATACCGGAGTGGTAAGGCGCGGCGCTTCTGAACGCAGGGGTACCCGTAACTCAGACGACGGTCCCCAGGTTACTGAACGCATGCAGGCTTTCTTTGAAAATAACGGCTCTCCCGAGTCTGTGACTGACGCTGACCGTCAGTGGATGAGGGTAATGTACCGTGAACTGGACCTAAACAAGGACAAGAACGCCCCGCTGTATTTCCCGGAGGAACCCGTGGACGGCAATCTTAACCTTTTCCGTATAATCATGAAGCTTCTGGCTGACAACAGACTCACAGCGTATGAATACCTGGACGGCCGCGAGGTCTTCTCTGATGAATACAAGGTGAACGTCAAAGACCTCCTGAACCGTTTCTATATCATGCACAGCCCGGCTCCGGGAAGTACTGACAAGAACCCCAAGTTCATTATCCAGGAGTCTGACGTTCCGTCACAGGAAGTGCTGTCATACTTTGTCATAGAACGTTGGGAGTTTGACACGCGCCGCAATAAACTCCGTCCTTACATAGAGGCCATATGCCCTGTGCTCCATCGCACGGGTGACTTTGGCGGTGAGGCTGTTAAGTATCCCATGTTCTGGGTGAAATTCTCTGACATACGCCCATGGCTTGCCCAGCAGACCATCTTCCTGAATGATGACAATAACCTCCCCACATGCACATATGATGATTTTTTCAATATGACCATGTATGACGGTGAGATTTACAAGACACGTAACCTCAAGAATAAGAGTATGGCTCAGCTGTATCCTGACCCTGATGACCGTAAACGTGCCCAGGACAGCATTCAGGCCAGACTTGATAATTTTGAAGCCAAGTTATGGACCCCGTCACGGGAGGAAGTGATAGCCGCCCGCGAGGCGCGTGAGGCGCTGGCTGAAGGCAAGGCACCCGTTGACCCGCTGGTGGAAGCTACTGAAGGTGCAGCGGCTTCTGAGGAAGTAGCCACGGAAAAGGCTGCCCCCAGACGGAGCACTGCAAGGGCCTCAAAAGCTCCTGCTAAAAAGAATACAAAAAAGCCTAAACAGTCTAAGCCAAAGGTATCTAACTCTTCTTCAAACAATGCCGTGAAATCAGTCAGACGCAGAAAATAGCCTCCCTGATTTATATTAGATAAAATTAAGGAAGCTCCGGCACAGAAAGTGGTGGGCTTCCTTTGCTTCTATAATCAGTTTTTTGTACTTTTGTGCTTATAATCAGAAATATCCCAAAATGAAATACTTATCCTTTATCTCTATCTCAGTGCTTGCTGCCGCATCTCTTCAGATGCAGGCGGCTGTTGTTGATGTCTCCACGCCCGGCACTCTTAAAAATATGGTTCAGGACGCCGCCAAGACTGAAGAACTTACCATCAACGGCTCCATTGACGCCACTGACCTGTTTTATATTGCGGACAACATGCCCCGCCTTAAAAAGCTTGTCCTCAACGCCAATATTGCGGAATACTCCGGAGAACCTGTTAACTCTCAGAGTTACTTTGCACCTAACACCATTCCGTCCGGAACCTTTGCCGGCAGCGGTCTAACACAGGTTGTCCTGCCCGCAACGCTCCGCACCATAGGAGATGCCGCATTCTCAGCTTCCTCCCTAAGTACGGTAACAGTTCCGGCCTCAGTAACCCTTATTGGAACCGGCGCTTTCAGCGGATGTACTGACTTAGGCTATGCCACCGTCAATGCCTCCGTCTTAGGAGAATATACCTTCAGCGGCTGCACCGCCATGACATCTGTAGCCATCTCCGGCGTGGACTCCATTCCCATGGGATGCTTCAGCGGCTGCACTGCGCTGGCCGGCGTGAACCAGAAAGCTTCATACATAGGGGCTGATGCCTTTAAAGGGTGTACCTCTCTGACAAAGTATTACTTTCCCGGAACTCTTTCTTACATAGGACGGGCTGCATTTATAAACAGTGGTCTTAAAAATGCTGACCTCAGCTCTTGCGCCGCAAATATACGTCTGGGAGCCTTTGCCTTTGCTCACTGCTCTGAACTGGAAAGCGCCACTCTGCCTGAGGGTGTTACCCTGTCACAGGGTATTTTCCTGGCTGACGCTGCCCTCACTGAGGTGAATATACAGAACGCTGTAACCATTCCTTCTCACGCACTCACAGGTGCTCCACTCCCTGACAGCATAAGTTTTAACTCTAAGCTGGACAGTATAGGCGCATTGGCGCTGCAGAATGCCACCGGAGTACGTGCCGTGCATCTGCCCGAATCACTGAAATATATTGGCGACTATGCCATGGAGGGAATGACGGACCTTGAACTGATTAACGCCGCTGACCTTACCGCAGTCCCTGACCTGGGAGAGAATGTGTGGGCCGGTGTGGATCAGCCTAACGTAAAGCTGTACGCACAGTCACATATAGTTTCAGAAATGAAAGAGGCTGACCAGTGGCAGTATTTTAACCTTGACTCCCCCACCTCCATTGAAGATAACATTGCTGACCCTGTTAACAAGGCGCAGGTTAAGGCACGCTTTAACGGTGACATCCTTGAAATTTCAGCCTCCGGTACTGTCATAAGCTCAGTGATGCTGTACAACACCGCCGGTGCGCTTCTTGACTCGGTTACAGCAAATGCTTCTGATGTGAAAGTTAATACCTCACACCTTTCTGAACGGCTGTATATTGTGACCGTTACCCTGGAAGACGGCACTGTCAGCTCTCTCAAACTGTTACGTAACGTATGATAAGGAATGGGTAAGAACAAGCTCAAGAAATTTGCAGACATGCAGCAATTGGATTTTGTTTATCAATATCCCTTTGCACGCCTGCAGAATGAAGGATTCCCGCTCCGCGGAGAATGGAATGACAAGGTGTTTCACAACTCCAACCCCATAATCCTTGAGCTGGGTTGCGGCAAAGGCGAGTATGCCGTCGGGCTGGCGCAGCGTTATCCGGAATGTAATTTCATAGGCATTGACATCAAGGGCGCAAGAATGTGGACCGGGGCCCGTCAGGTTGTTGACAAAGGCCTGGATAATGTTGCTTTTCTGAGAACGTCCATTGAGCTTCTGCCTTACTTCTTCGCACACGGAGAAGTAAGTGAAATATGGATAACATTCCCTGACCCGCAGATGAAAAAGACGCGCAAGCGCCTTACTTCCACGCGTTTTATGGAACTGTACAGACAGATTCTCAAGCCTCTGGGACGCATTAATCTTAAAACAGACAGCCCATTCCTGTATACCTATACACGCCGTATGGCTGAGCTTAACCGCATGCCTGAGCTGGAAAATGTTGCTGACCTGTATAACACATCCGGTGTTAATACGGCCCTTACAGATATCCGCACACACTATGAACAGCAATGGCTGGACCGTGGCCTTACCATTAAATACATTACCTTCAGGCTGCCTTCTGATACCTTGCTCTCAGAGCCTGAGGAAGATGATATAGAACGTGACACTTACCGCAGCTACTCGCGCGGATACATACAAATGCCTCAATTACTCACTGCTGATGACACAGACCCTTTATCCGGCGCTGATAACTGACGCCCTGAAAACAGTCCGCTATCCCGGCACCGGGAAGAACCTGGTGGAGATGGATATGGTGGAAGATGATATCCGTATTGACGGGAACAAAGTTAGCTTCTCACTCATTTTTGACAGGCCAACTGACCCTTTCATCCGCTCCGTGGTGAAAGCTGCTGAGGCCGCCATCCTCACACACATTGGGAAAGATGTGGATATAGCCGGGAACATAGCTGTCAAAGTAAAGCAGGTGGCCCAGGAGAAAAAGAACCCGCTTCCCGGTGTAAAAAATATCATAGGAATATCCTCAGGTAAAGGCGGAGTGGGCAAGAGTACTGTGGCGGCAAACCTTGCTGTGGCACTGGCCAGAGAAGGTTACAAAGTGGGTCTCCTGGACGCAGATATCTTCGGGCCGTCCATGCCCAAGATGTTTGGTGTGGAAGATGCAGAAATCTTCATGCACAAGGTGGATGACCGCGACCTCATTATTCCGCATACAAAATACGGCGTAAAATTGCTGTCCATCGGTTTCCTGGTTGATCCCTCCAGCGCCGTACTCTGGCGTGGTTCCATGGCCTCAAATGCACTGAAACAGCTGATAGAACAGGCTGACTGGGGAGAGCTGGACTACTTCCTCATTGACATGCCTCCCGGAACCAGTGACATTCACCTCACTCTGGTTCAGACCCTGGGTATCACCGGCGTGGTGGTGGTCTCTACCCCGCAGGAAGTGGCACTGGCTGATGCCCGTAAAGGTATTGCCATGTTCACGGACCCCAAGGTTAACGTACCCGTACTTGGCATAGTGGAGAACATGTCATGGTTCACACCTGAGAATCACCCTGATGAAAAATATTACATCTTCGGTGACGGCGGCGCACAGAAGTTGGCTGAACAGATGAAGGTGCGCCTGTTGGGTTGCATACCCCTGGTGGCAGCTGTGGGAAAACACTCAGATGAAGGTAATCCCATAGCACTGGCAGACAGCCTGGCGGCACAGCCGTTCATCCACCTGGCCCATAACGTAATTGAAGCCGTTGATGAACGTAACGCCACTCTGCCTCCCACAACTCGCGTGGAGCTTAAACATCCGGCACAGAAAAAATGAAACCCGTTATTGCTGTTATAAATGGCCCCAGTCTAAACAGACTGGGAACCAGAGAGCCGGAGATATATGGATACACTACCCTTGCGCAAATCATTCAGGGTCTGGAACTGGAGTTTCCCCATGTTACCTTCACTCACACACAGACTAACCATGAGGGAGCCATCATTGACGCTCTCTTTGAAGCGCAGGATAATCCTGACGTGATAGGTATCATTCTGAACGCCGGTGCATACACCCACACCTCTTTAGCCATATCTGACGCTATTGCCGCCATAAGCAAGCCCGTGATAGAGGTACACCTCTCAAACATATTTGCACGCGAGCCTATACGCCATATCTCGCTTATCTCAGGCGTATGCGCGGGCTCTATATGTGGACTTGGTCCACAAAGTTATAATCTTGCCGCGCGTTACTTAATGACACAAAGTTCTTAAAAAATTGATAAATTTTGCAAAGCCGGAGGCCTCAGGCCCCCGGCTTAAATTGTTTTTGCGTATATTTGCGTAAAACAATTGCCAAATCATGCTTCATATAACACATATACTTACCCCTCTGACTCACTTAAAACACAGAATAGCACTCATCATGGACCTGCTATGTATTGGTTTAACCCTTACTGCAGCCGTTCCCAAGACAGACTTAGGCGTACCTGACCTGAAAAAAATCAAGGCAGAGACCACTGACCCTACTTCAAAGTATTACTATCCCACCCTTGTGCATAACTTCCTCAGTAATGACACCATCATGAAGGATAAAGACTTCCAGTACCTCTACTACGGAACCCTCTTTCAGGAAGATTATGACCCTTACCGCCCCCCATATGACAGCATTACCCTTGCTGAGGTAGCCCCCCTTTACGCCAAACCCACCACTACCCGTTCAGAGCGCCAGAAGATGGAGAAATACGCTAAAGACGCCTTACGTGATAATCCCGTCAGCATACGCCAGCTCACTAATCTCGTTTATGTTTATGAAAAAAATAACAAGTTTGACCTTGCCAAAATATGGCGTAACAAACTTCACCACATTCTGTTAGTTATAGCCAAATCAGGTACCGGAGCAGATGCAGAGAACGCATGGCTTGTGGTTTATCCCGCTCATGAATACGACGTACTTACCCTATCAGGCCGCATCATCCAAGGCAACGACTTTGTAGCTCCCGGCTACGACATCATTCGTACCGCTCCAATAAAAAACAATCCCGTAAGCGACTTCTATTTCAACATCACACCCATGCTGGAGCAGTATTACCTCAAGCACCCCACAGAGCTTACAGACGCCGCTCCGGAACACACAGACACCGTTCCTTAGCTCACGGACGCAACTCCGGAGCACACAGACGCAACTCCGGAGCACACAGACGCCCCAACTTAGCACACAGGCATAACTACTGCTGACTCAGATTTGCGCCTACCCACATCCCATCCGTTCCATTACTCCACTACCTCTCATTACTCCTATTAATCTTATAACTCATATAAGTCTTATAAGTCATATAAGAAACATAAGAAGCATAGCATAAACAGCATCTGACGCATAACCATGCTCCTCCGCTGAGCCCCTCTCTATTCCACACTCTGTGAAGGATATACCCTTTGAAATAAAAGCTCTGTGAGCACTCCGCGGGCACTCCGCGGGAAGGTTAGGCAGCCACCGCAAAAAAAGCTCCGTGAGTACTCCGCGGGCACTCTGTGGGAGGGTTAAGCAGCCTTCGCAAAATAAGTTCCGTGAGCACTCCGTGGGCACTCCTTGGGAGGTACTCTTCCTCCAGCTAAATAAAAGCTCCGTGTGCTCTCCGTGTGCCCTCTGCGCGCGGTCATTCACGCTTCCCATAACTCCCCATAACTCCCATCACTCTTATAAGTCTTATAAGCCTTATAAGCCATATAAGAAGCATGAACAGCATATGACGCATAACCATGCACCTCGCTGAGACCCTCTCTATTCCACACTGTGTGAAAGATACACCTTTTGAGAAAAGTTCCGTGAGCCCTCTGCGGGCACTCCGTGGGAGGGTAAGGCAGCCACCGCAAAAAAAGCTCCGTGAGTACTCTGCGGGCACTCCGTGGGAGGATTGGCAGCCTTCGCAAAAAAAATCCGTGAGCACTATGCGGGTACTCCGTGAGCCCTTACGCAGCCTCCACCAAAAAAGCACTGGGAGCCACCTGTGAGGTTCACACCCTCCGGCAAAAAAGCCCTGAGTACAGCCTATGAGATTCATACTCTCCGTCAAAAAAGCTCAGAGAGCCGTCTGTAGGGTACACCCCACAGCAAAATAAAAGTCCCGTGACCTTGTCTGTGAGGCTCCATGACGCCCATCAACCGCGCTTAGAGCTCTCTGCGGCTCTGTGCACGCTGTTACACTACGCTTCCTCTCTTAAACCACCCCCTCCGGCTAACTGAACTAGGTGCTTCCAGCTTCCCATAACTCCCACACTTCCCATGACTCCCATAACACACACGCCTCACATAATTCATATAACTCATATAAGTCTTATAAATCTTATATGACGCATAAGAAGCATAAGAAGCACCGGGCTGCCGGGTGGGTATAAAAAAACGCCCGGAGCAGCGGATGCTGTCCGGGCGTCATGATAGGGGGCGGTTACCTACTCTCCCACTTTCGTAGTACCATCGGCGTGATGAGGTTTAACTTCTCTGTTCGGAATGGGAAGAGGTGGAACCCTCATGCTATTGCCACCTGAGTGCTTTTTCCTGACCCGCTGCTGTGCCGTGCCGCCGCCGCGGACGCTGTGTCCTGCGTGTGTGTGCGGTGCGCGCTGTGCTGCCGGGCCGGTATAAGGTCAAGGAGCCTTACCGGAAGTGGTAATCACTTTGCTGGCTGTACTCTCTGAAGCGATACTTGAACTGTCCTCTGTATTTTTCCCCCGGGAGCGCGGCGCCGGCCTGGGCCTGTCCCGGTTTGCTTGTCTTTGTTTTCTCAGAAAGGGTTTGGGTGATTAGTATTGCTCGGCTGTAGACGTTACCGCCTCTGCACCTGCAACCTATCTACGTCATCGTCTCTGACGACCCTTATATGGAAATCTTATCTTGAGGGGGGCTTCGTGCTTAGATGCTTTCAGCACTTATCCTTGCCAGACGCGGCTACCCGGCGGTGCTCCTGGCGGAACAACCGGTACACCGGAGGTCTGTCCAACACGGTCCTCTCGTACTAGTGTCGGGTCCTCGCAAATCTCCTGCGCCCACAACAGATAGGGACCGAACTGTCTCACGACGTTCTGAACCCAGCTCGCGTGCCACTTTAATAGGCGAACAGCCTAACCCTTGGGACCTTCTCCAGCCCCGGGATGTGACGAGCCGACATCGAGGTGCCAAACCACTCCGTCGATATGAGCTCTTGGGAGGGATCAGCCTGTTATCCCCGGAGTACCTTTTATCCTTTGAGCGATGGCCCTTCCATGCGGAACCACCGGATCACTATGCTCTAGTTTCCTACCTGATCGACTTGTCGGTCTCTCAGTCAAGCGCGCTTGTGCCATTACACTCTACGGCCGGTTACCAATCGGCCTGAGCGCACCTTTAGAAGCCTCCGTTACTCTTTTGGAGGCGACCACCCCAGTCAAACTACCCACCAAGCAGTGTCCGCGCTTCTGCGCGTTAGAAACCAAATGTGCAAAGGTCAGTATTTCAACATCGGCTCCACGACAACTGGCGTCGCCGTCTCATAGCCTCCTGACTATCCTACACATCGCACACCCGGTCACAGTGCTAAGCTGCAGTAAAGGTTCACGGGGTCTTTCCGTCCCGTTGCGGGTAATCGG
>CAMWLS010000030.1 GCA_947175205.1 uncultured Porphyromonadaceae bacterium
ATGCCTTATGCTCTCCCTCCGGCGCATTGTTTTCTGCCGCAAATTTACACACTCTTAATCATATTGCAAAACTCATAGATGTTAATATTTTATTCACGCGCCTACAGATGAAGAGCTCTCATTCTGAATACTCCGACTCAGGATGTGCATAAATTGCCACGTAATATTTGGTGACTAATACCTTATTTTATACTTTTGTACTCATTAACCAAGACAATCACAATGATGAAGCAATTTATTATCACAGCCATTATATTGACATTAAGCCATATTTCAGGATTCTCTCAGACTGCGCAGCCGCTTTTTGAGCTCCCTACCCCTCCTGAGAAAATGGATAATTTTTATGACAGGTGTAATTTCTCAGTGGAGCATTACTGGGACAAGTGTAACTGGAAACAGGCAATAAAAGACACAGAAGGCTTAGAAACAGCGTTTGAGAACTGGGTTCAGCTACTGCCTCATGCTGCAGCGGATACCGTACGCCTGAGTGCAAACCGCGTGATTACAGCCAACGCTAAAAATCCCAAGGCGCTATTACAGGTGGCTAATCTTGCAGAAAAATATATGTACAGCGATGCCGGAGATTATATAATAGAAGAGGTGTACCTGCTTTTTGCAGACGCCGTGGCATCAAACAAAAAGATTAAGCCCGCTGATAAGGCACGTTTTGCCGCAGATGCAAAGCGCATAAAAAGCAGCGCTGTAGGTAATATTGCACCGGACCTGACTTTATATCTTGCCGATGGCACAAAAACATCACTACATAATATCAAAGGTAAGGAGCATATATTGTTTTTCAATGACCCGGACTGCGGAGATTGCAATATTGCCAGAATAAGACTGTCAACAGACCAAAGTGTCAAGGCTCTGATTGACGCCAAAAGAATGACGCTTATCAGCATCTATCCCGGGGAACCTTCTGATGACTGGATGATAGAGGTGCGGGATTATCCTGAGAACTGGATTGTAGCCGCAGCTCCTGATGCTGATGACTACTTCAAGCTGGACAAAATGCCCGCGATATATAACCTGGAGAAAGATTACAAAATTAAGCTTAAGGACGTTCGGGCTGACGTACTTGTGAACGCATTACGCGCACTGGTGGACCGCACCAAGTAAAAGAGATATGACTGGAGAGAAGAAACGCATTGCCGCTCTGATATCAGGAGGAGTAGATAGCGCCGTTGCTGTACACAGACTTGTGGAACAGGGGCATGATGTAACACTTTTTTATATCAGGATAGCCGGCGATAATGGAGAAGGAGACTGTGCTGCCGAAGAAGATATTGAAATGTGCAGTCTCATAGCCCACAGATACAAGCTTCCCTTTGAGGTGGTAACGCTGACTGATGAATACTGGGAGAATGTGATGGAGTATGCCCTGCGCACGGTTCAAGCAGGACTGACACCCAATCCGGATATAATGTGCAACAAAATCATAAAATTCGGTTATTTTGAACGTCGCTGGGGAAAAGATTTTGATTTGACAGCAACCGGCCATTATGCCGGCACAGAGATTATCAACGGCGAGAAGTGGCTGACCACTGCAGTTGACCCGGTAAAAGACCAGACGGACTTTCTTGCACAGATAAGTTATGAGCAGCTTAAACACATTATATTTCCCATAGGTGACATTCCAAAGTCAGAAGTACGCAAGATAGCGGAGACCACCCGTATGCCCAACGCGTTCCGCAAAGACTCTCAAGGCATTTGCTTCTTAGGGAAAATAAATTACAATGATTTCATAAGAAGACATTTGGGTCAAAAGAAAGGCGCAATAGTGGAACTGGAGACCGGCAAGAAGCTGGGAGAGCATAATGGTTACTGGTTTCACACCATAGGTCAGCGCAAAGGTTTGGGCCTGAGTGGTGGCCCGTGGTACGTTGTACGCAAAAACGTGGCTGACAATGTAATCTACGTCAGTAACGGCTATGAAACAGAGAAGCAGTACGGCCGGCAGCTCCGTCTTACAGAAATGCATTTCATCACCAGAAACCCTTGGGGCGATGACCAGGTGAACTGTAAACCAATAATGTTCAAGAACAGGCATACACCTCATTTCATAAGCGGAACCCTGACTCAACTGGAAGATGGAGATTTCATAATAGATTCTGACGAAAAAGTCCAGGGTATAGCCCCGGGGCAATTTGGTATAATTTATGATCTTTCAGCTCACATATGCTATGGGTCAGGTATTATAACTCTTTAATTAGCTCAAAAATGGAAGACCGTATAAGACTTAGAGTGCTGGGGCTATCTTACAGCAAACTGAACAGCGGAGCTTACGCGCTGCTTCTTAAGGAAGAGTATGGCATCAATACGATACCGGTGGTTATAGGGGCAGCGGAAGCGCAGTCAATAGCAATGGCCATAGAAAGTGTTCAGACTCCACGCCCGCAGACACATGACCTGTTCATGAGTTTTGCTCACGCTTTCGGAATCAAACTTAAGGAGGTTTTCATATACAAGTTTGAAGACGGAGTCTTTTATTCCGAGCTTACCTTTACTGACGGGGAGCGCCAGGTGGTACTTGATGCACGCACCTCAGATGCAGTTGCCATTGCCATGCGCACCCATACCCCCATTCTAACCACTCATGCCATTGTGGAGGAGACAGGCTTCATCATGGAAGAAATCACCAATGAGAATCTGTCCGACCAGGAAGATGGAACAACTGATGAGGGCACAGATGAAATTGCGCAGGCTTATTTTGCAGAGCCTAAGTTAGAGAATTACGCCATTGAGGAACTGCAGCGCACTTTGGAACGTCTTACAGAAGAAGAAAACTATGAGGAAGCCGCCAAGGTTAATGAAATTCTTCAGAGAAAACTTGCAGAAAGAGATAACGCCTCAGACAGTGCTCCGGCTGATGAGAATGAATAAGAAGTAAAACCAAACCAATCATACAATCTTAACCATGAACCATATCAAATCCCGTCTTGCCATTATGAACTTCCTGGAATTCGCTGTCTGGGGAGCATATCTTACATCATTGGGCCAGTATCTGGCCAGTCACGGGTTACGCGACAGCATAGGATGGTTTTATTCCATCCAGGGAATAGTCTCTATTTTCATGCCAGCCATAGTTGGCATAATAGCTGACAGATGGATTCAGGCTCAGCGTATGCTGGCATTATGCCATCTCTTAGGTGGTGCTCTCATGCTGGCGGCCGGATTTTATGGCCTGAATGCAGGCGATAATCCTGATTTCTCAACCCTTTTCATCCTTTACGGCTGCTCAGTGGCATTCTTCATGCCCACCATTGGTTTAGCAAATTCTGTGGCGTATTGCGCTCTTAACCGCGCCGGTCTTGACACCATAAAGACATTCCCACCCATCAGAACGCTGGGTACAGTGGGCTTCATCTGTGCAATGCTTGTTACTAACTTTGCCGGATTCCAAAGCCAGCCCACCCAGCTCATTTTTTCAGGTATTCTCAGCTTCTGCCTTACCGCTTATGCTTTCACATTGCCGGCGTGCCCCACAGATGCCAGCAATAAATCAGGTGGACTTGTGGACGCACTGGGACTACGCGCCTTTGCGCTGTTCAAGAACAGGCAGATGGCAATATTTTTCATCTTCAGCATGCTTCTGGGTGTGGCACTTCAGATTACCAATGGCTTTGCCAGCCCATATATACACAGCTTTGGGGAAGTCCCTGAATTCGCTTCCTGCTGGGGAGTACATAACGCGAACGCGCTTATATCACTCTCCCAGATGTCTGAGACTCTGTGCATACTCATGATACCCTTCTTCCTCAAACGCTTTGGCATCAAGACAGTGATGCTTATGGCCATGAGCGCATGGGTCCTGAGATTTGCTTTCTTTGGTGTAGGTAACCCGGGCAATGGTGTGATATTCTTTATCGCATCCATGATAGTTTATGGCATTGCTTTTGACTTCTTCAATGTCAGCGGTTCACTCTACGTGGACCAGCAGACTGACAGCGGAATAAGATCATCAGCCCAGGGACTCTTCATGATTATGACCAATGGTATCGGAGCCACTATAGGAACATTGGGAGCTCAGGCGGTGGTTAATAACCTGGTATATTCCAAACCTCAGGGCATGGAACAAATTACCGGCTGGCAAGATTCTTGGCTCATTTTTGCGGCATACTCAGCTGTGGTTGCCATACTCTTTGCCATAATTTTCCGTACTCCTAAGAGACCCATAAATAAACAAGATGTGAAGACCAGCCTCGCAGAAACTGAGTCTCAAGACGGAGGCGGAATGACACTAATCTAAAAATGATAAGGTTTTACTGCCCTGATATAGAGAAGAGTCAGGTACTACCTGAAAGTGACTCCCAGCACTGCGCCAGAGTTCTGCGCATGAAGCCGGGAACAGAGATAGAAGTGGTGGACGGCCTCGGAAACTTATTCCATTGCCGCCTGCTTACCGCGCACCCTCATCACTGCGAAGTGGAGATACTCAAGCGTACCCCTATGCCAAAATCATGGGCTTGTGAAATAACGGTAGCCGTAGCTCCCACAAAACACAATGACCGCATGGAGTGGCTCACTGAGAAGCTTGTGGAAACCGGTGTGGACAGAATCATTACTGTACGCTGCCGCCGTTCTGAAAGAAAAGACATAAAAACTGAGCGACTGGAGAAAATTGCCGTCTCAGCAATGAAACAATCTTTGAAAGCCCTGTTACCTGAGATACCGGAAATAACATCTTTTGAGAAGTTTGTTGAAGACTGTTCCCAGAAGCCTGATTGCGTAAGAAAATTCATTGCCTATTGTGATGATACCATTGAGCGCAAACTCTTAGCCAAGGAATATCAGCCCGGTCAGGACGCAATAATTCTCATAGGGCCGGAAGGTGACTTCTCTACGGAAGAGATACAGAGCGCCCTTAAAGCGGGGTTTGAGCCGGTATCACTGGGCGATAACCGTCTTAGAACCGAGACTGCGGCGTTAATGGCCGCTAACACATGTCATATAATTAATCAACGTTACTTATAATAAACCATAATGCAAAGTATTGACGGAGAACAAATCCTGCATTACCTCAAAAGCAGTGCTGACTCAAACTTCTTTCTTCTGGCAGGTCCTTGTGTGATAGAGGGCCGTCAGATGGCAATAGACATTGCCGGTGAGGTTTCAGAGATATGCAAGGAGCTTAATATACCATACGTATTCAAGGGAAGCTACCGCAAGGCTAACCGTTCAAGAATAGATTCTTTCACAGGGATAGGAGATGAAAAGGCTCTTGAGATTCTGGCCGAGGTCAGAGATATATACAACATCCCGGTGGTTACAGACATTCATGAAAGCCATGAGGCCGCTTTAGCAGCACAAGCGGTGGATATCCTTCAGATTCCTGCATTCCTCTGCCGCCAGACAGATTTACTTGTTGCCGCAGCTAAAACCGGTAAGGCCGTAAATATAAAAAAAGGTCAGTTCCTATCTCCGGAATCAATGGACTTTGCAGTCCGCAAGGTCCGGGATTCAGGGAATCAGGCGGTTCTGCTCACTGAACGCGGAACATCTTTTGGTTACGGTGATTTACTGATAGACTATCGCGGCATTCCTACCATGCAGCGCACAGGTTGTTCTGTCATACTTGACATCACACACTCACTTCAGCAACCTAACCAGGCAAGCGGCATTACAGGCGGCAGACCTGATTTGATAGAGACCGTGGCTCGCGCAGGTATAGCCGTGGGAGCAGACGGTTTATTCATAGAAACTCACCCGACACCGGCCACCGCAAAAAGTGATGGAGCAAACATGCTTCAGCTTAACAAACTCAAGGGGTTGCTGGAAAACCTTACCATCTTACGTCAATCTGTAAATCTACTTAATAAAAACTAATCATGTCCATACTACGAAAAACAATCTTCACATCCATTGCAGTAATTGCAGCCCAGGGCTTCACTGCTGTAGCCCAGCACAGCCATGGCCTGGATAACCCGGTTACAAAGGCTGTCATGGAGGTTTATGAGAAACAGTTACGTGCTAATCCGGATGACTTTGCCATCTGGTTCAGACGGGCTAACGAGTACTATAATCATAATGCATACGGCTCTGCTCTTGAGGATATTAACCAGGCCCTGAGATGTACTCCGCCCTCTGACAAAGATTTACGCTTCCAGGAATACATGCTCAGAGCCGCTATCTATAACCAGATGGACCGCCACGAGAGCGCCTTAGCTGACTTAAATTCTGCCATAGTGCTGGAACCCACATCATTCCACGCCAGATATCAGAGGGCAAACACTGCTTTTCAGCTGGGGCAGTATCAGATGGCCAAAGCTGACTATCAGGCCCTCCAGAGAGAGCGTCCGCGGAGCTCTGAAATACTACTTGGTCTGGGACGTGTAGCAGCCGTTGAAAATAATATAGGCATAGCAAATGACTACATGAACCAGGCTGTAAGCATGGACCCATCCAATTCCCAGCTCTATATTGCACGTGCGCGCATCAAGCAGAGTATGAATGATATTGAAGCTGCTGCCAGTGACTATATAACTGCAATATCTCTGAATACCCGCAGTAGTAAACCTGTCAATGGTCTTATGGACTGTGCCAATCTAAATTACAGCGCTACGCTTGAAGCTCTCAACAACGCTGTAAGCTCCATGCCTGAAGTACCGCTTTATAGATACCTTCGCGCACAGGTTGAGCAAAACAACATGCACTACCGGGATGCACTGGATGATTATAGCTCCATCCTGAGCCAGTTCCCCGTAAACCGGTTTGGAGGCATATATGCAGCCATGGCTGAGTGCCAGTATAAATTAATGCAGTTCTCTGATGCTTATAAATCCATTTCAAGCGCCTCAGATATTGAAAAACTGTCTCAGGATGAACTCATGCTCAAGAGTGAGATAATGCTTGCTCTGGGGCAGACTGATGAAGCCACTAAGGCTGCTGCAAAGGCAGCTGCCATGAACACTAAAGATGCACGTCCGCTGGAAGTCATGGCTCGGTGCTATGCCCACAATCACAATTACACAACTGCCATTGGCCTGCTTAAAGAAGCGTCTGAGCTTGACCCGGAAAATTCCACATACCCATTGTTGGCAGGCTGGTTAGCACTTAAAGCACAAAAGAATGATATGGCCAGCGAGCTCCTTTCACCCGTATGCACCCTTATTGCTAATGACGGGAAGGATGATATGAACCGTATAATGGCCCAGATTCTTTCAGGAGCAACCGCAAACTACAGCGCTGCACTTGAAATGGTGTTAAGCCTCTACGCAGATAATGATGGTACACTTCACTTTATGGCTGCATGCTGTATGGCCCAGGCAAAAGATAAAATTTCCGCCCTGACGTATCTTAACCAGGCACTTGAGGCCGGTTATGGAGATAAGGAGGCGGTTATGGGTGACAACATATATACTCCTTACAACTTGTCAGCGCTCTACTCTGATTCCATGTTTGAGGCTGCAACAAGCATGTACTTCAATAAATGAACCCTTCCTAACCGTAATAAACGGATTAAAGAGTATGTCTTTCTTAGGGGGCATACTTTTTTTTTGAGTAAGACTGTAATATTTTCAGTTTATTAGCGTCTAATTAACGAATTCACAAAGCATTTTATATGGATAATATTTTAGAAATCAATGAAGTTTCAAAGCACTTCACCGGACATACGGCATTAGACAATGTGAGTCTGTCTATACCCCGCGGGAGTGTTTATGGGCTTTTGGGCCCCAACGGTGCCGGCAAGACCACACTCATCAGAATTATTAATCATATTACGGCTCCGGACAGCGGAACTGTAACCCTAAATAGCCATATTCTTACTGCTGATGACGTAAAAACAATAGGCTACCTTCCTGAAGAGAGAGGCCTTTATAAGAAAATGACAGTGGGTGATCAGGCTCTTTTCTTTGCCAGGTTAAAAGGCTTGTCCAAGAAAGAAGCTGAAAAGGCGCTACACAGATGGTTTGAAAAACTTGAAATTGACAGCTGGTGGAACAGAAAGGTTGAAGAACTGTCCAAGGGTATGGCCCAAAAAGTACAGTTTGTGCTCACGGTCCTGCATGAGCCGGAACTCCTGATATTTGATGAACCATTTTCAGGCTTTGACCCTATTAATGCAGACATTCTCAAACGCGAGATACTGGAGCTCCGCGATAAAGGAGCTACTGTAATTTTCTCAACCCACAACATGGGAAGCGTTGAAGAATTATGCGATAACATGACTCTGATTAATCAGTCACGTAACGTCCTTACAGGGAATGTGGCAGAGCTGAGACGCCGTTTCAGCAAAAATCAGTTTAAGCTCACTTACCTTGGTAGCCAGGCACTCCCTGAGGACATTACTCAAAACATGCTGGAATCATGCAGCCCGGTGGAATCAGACAGTAATGGTTATAACAATGTTATATTCAACCTTAAAGATAGCACAGACATCAGAACACTTATAGCCAGGCTCAATGAGAATGTGGAAATTCGCGGCTTTAATGAAATTCTGCCTTCTATTAACGATATATTCATCCAAGTGGTAAAAGATACAAAAATAGACTAAACATTCATGTCACGTATAAATAACCTGCGCATTATAATAGCCCGCGAGTGGAAACAGCGCGTTAAACGTAAAAGCTTCATTATCACCACTCTGATCATGCCCATTGTCATGGTAGGCCTGATGGTGCTCCCCGTACTGATTACAGCTCTTGCAGCTCCTGACAACCAGCAGTACGCACTCATAGATCAGTCAGGACGCATCTCCGAGACTCTGGACAACACTCCTCTGATAACTTATGTACGATATGACGGAGATACTGACTACACCACTCTTGCAAATGATGAACAGTTTGAAGGTGTTCTGGTTATCGGCCCTGATATAATACAGAATCCTGATGATGTCAGATTGTATACAAGAGAAAGCGCATCCTCATCTGCCGTAACTCAGATTACAGCCCAGCTGAAGAACTCTATTGAAGCAGAAAGACTTAAAAGTTATGATATTGAGAATCTTGGCGCCATTCTAAATCAGATTGAGGCGGATGTCAACGTCAGTACCGTGCGCTTTGATGCCGCTCAGGAAAAAGAAACCTCGCTTATGATGAGCGCCTTGGTGGGTATAGCCTTCTCTTTTCTCCTGTACATGCTAATTATGCTTTATGGAAATATGGTCATGACCTCAATTATTGAGGAGAAGACGAATCGTGTACTGGAGCTGGTGGTTTCTTCAGTTCGACCCTTTGAGCTGATGGTGGGTAAAATTGTTGGTATAGGTCTTGTGGCTCTAACTCAGGTTGCCATATGGGTTGCTCTCATTGGTGCATTTGTCGCGTGGGCACTGCCGGCTGTTATTGCTCACTTTGCCGGGGCACAGGGCGCTGAAGCCATGGACAGCCTCTTCCAGTTAGGCCAGCCGTCATATATCATCACGCTCATGCTGTACATGATGGTTTTTCTTATAGGCGGATACCTGTTTTACGCAGCCATTTACGCAGTAGTAGGCTCATCTGTGGACAATATCCAGGATGCAGGTCAGCTTGCCAGTGTGGCTGTTGTACCCATTATCCTTTCATTCATTCTTGCACCCACAGTTGTGGCAGAACCTAATTCCACCGTTGCGCTGTGGGCCTCATTCATACCCATCACCTCCCCTATTGTAATGATGGCTCGTCTGCCTTTTGCCATTCCGGTCTGGCAGACACTTATCAGCATGGGAATACTTTACATCAGTGTGATAATTATGATTTGGCTTGCAGCCAAGATATACCGTGTGGGAATATTTATGTATGGTAAGAAACCTTCTTTCAAGGAGTTAGTACGCTGGGCAAGATATAAGTAAACAGTTTTTAACCTTAAATACACTGTTTTAGCGTAATAATTCTGCCATTAAAACGTTATAATCTCTGATTTTATGCGTAACTTTGCCGCCTATGGCATAGACCACACCAATAAATATCCACATGAGACAATTAAAGATAAACAAATCCATAACTAACCGCGAAAGCCCCTCTCTGGACAAGTATCTTCAGGAGATAGGCCGTGAAGAATTAATTTCTGTTGAGGAAGAAGTAGAACTTGCCCAGAGAATAAAACAGGGTGATGAAGCGGCTCTTGCCAAGCTGACCAAAGCCAATCTGCGCTTTGTTGTCTCAGTGGCAAAGCAGTATCAGAATCAAGGACTCTCTCTTCCTGACCTTATCAATGAAGGTAATTTAGGTCTCATTAAGGCCGCCAGAAAATTTGATGAGACACGCGGTTTCAAGTTTATCAGTTATGCTGTGTGGTGGATCAGACAGTCCATTCTTCAGGCTCTGGCTGAGCAATCACGTATAGTGCGTCTGCCTTTGAATCAGGTGGGATCGCTAAACAAGATTGGTAAGGCTCTCTCAAAATTTGAGCAGGAGAATGAACGCAGACCTTCAGCAGAAGAACTGGCAGAGGTTCTTAACGTACCGGTGGATAAGGTATCTGACACACTCAAAGTTTCAGGCCGTTCCATCTCTGTGGACGCCCCCTTTGTTGAAGGTGAAGATAACAGCCTGCTGGACGTACTCACTAACGATGACGCCCCCATGGCTGACTCATCCCTGAATCAGGAATCACTGAGTAATGAAGTGGAACGTGCCCTCAGACAACTGCATGAAAGAGAACGTGAGATACTTAAGATGTTCTTTGGTATAGGCTGTCAGGAGATGACGCTTGAGGAAATAGGCGCAAAATTTGACCTTACACGTGAACGCGTAAGACAGATTAAGGAAAAAGCCATACGACGCCTCAAAGGTCCCAAAAGCCGCCTGCTGAAAAACTATCTTGGTTCATAACACCCCTCTATAATTTTTATGGTCCTGTCACTGAAATTTCAGAAGACAGGACCATTTTTTATTGCCGGGGCTCTTGTTTTATTAAACCAAATCACTTAACTTTGCGTTATAAATACAAACAGACCGAGAGAGGTCACTCAAAGATAATTTCTCAATAAAATAACCCACATCAAAGTAGATTGGGAAACTCTTCAAATTATAATGAAATACCGAGACAAGCTTAGCCAGCCAATGGCGGGCCCCGTTTTCAGCTCTGCTGAAATTGCCCCATCCGGGGCACAGGCGGATTACAAAGGATGGCGAGCACTCAAATCCTGTCGTATCGGAGTTTCATCGCATCCTTTGGTGTGGTTTTTATAAAAAGCAGTCCTGATAAGTGCCTTTATTAAAGTTCACTGTACAGACTGCTTTTCTTTTTTTGCATAATAAACATGAACGCTGAAACATATTATAAAATTTGCACTTACCTGCGGAACATTATTGAAGGAACTCAGTGGGAAAACCATGTTTTCACTGTTGGAGGCTGCTGCCGCGATGTTATAATGGGTAATGAAATAAATGATGTGGATTTGGCAGTCAATCTTCCTAACGGCGGTGTAGAATTAGCTCAATGGCTGCATCAGAAAAAGCTGACCGTGGGCGCACCCATATGCTTTTATAAATATGGTACCGCCAGATTAAGCCTTAAAGAATTCCCGCAATATGAGATAGAACTGGTTCAGACCAGAAAAGAAAAGTACACTAAAGAAAACAGTCGCTGTCCGGAAGTAGCCTTCGGCACACTGGAAGATGACTGCCTCCGCAGGGATCTTACCATTAATACCCTGTACTACAATATCACCTCGGGAGAGACTCTGGATTTCTCACACAAAGCCCTGGATGACATAGCAGCTCATCGTCTGCGCACGCCCATGGACCCTGACAGGACTTATGATGATGACCCGGTGAGAATACTGCGCACCATACGTATGGCTGCCCGTTATGGATGGGATATTGACCCCGAAACCATGCGGGCCATATATGATAACGTTGACAGACTTGCCATAGTAAGCCGCGAGAGGATGCATACAGAGCTTTCAAAACTCCTTTCAGAACCCGGCGCCGTAAGAGGTCTTAGAATGTTAGCGGATACAGGTGCTTTGAAATATGTCATTCCCAGGATGGAACTGACCGTAAATACTCCTGACGGAAAAGAGGAAGATGGTGTACCCTCTGTATGGGAGGAGACTCTGGCGGAACTTGAGGGCTTAAAAATCCCTTCAGGTGTATCTGCTGAAGATGCTGTTAACCTCAAGCTGGCTGTCCTTTTAAGACAGATTGCAAAACCGGCTGCAAGAGTGCGGGACAGATTTGGTAACATCTCATTCCCACGCTACGCCATGAGAAGCGCTGATATGGCACGCAAAGATTTACGCAAGCTCAAATTTACCCCGGAAACTCTGAAACTGGTATCCGGGTTGATTGCTTACGGTGACACAACTGAACACTGGGCTGATTTTGCTCAGGAAATGACTGACAGCGAACTCAGACGCCTGCAGTACAGAATGGGAAGTTATGAAAATTTCATGATGTTGCTGGCTCTGATAAACGCACAGGATGTTGCCAGGGGCAGAAAGTATCATACCGCACAGATAAAGAAACGCACCCGGCAGCTAATGGCTGACGGGGAAGACATGTTTAACTTTGATTCAGGTCTCACTGACAAAGAAATCATCAAAGCCATTCCGGAAGAATTCAGGAAACAACCTGAGGCACTTCATTCAGCTAAAAAATATCTTGATACCCTTGCCATAGACTTTCCGCGAAGGAGTAAATCAGAATGGAAAGAAGAACTTAAGAAATTCAACGCCTCCAACATAATCACTGAGAGCTCATCTGAAGTACATAAGAAAAAGCATCCCAAACGCAGAACAGGAGGCTCCAGAAAAAGAAACTCCGCTAAACCCACGCGCAAAAGAAGTGTTACACGGAGCAGCTGACAACACCTCATCCCTAAGAAATCACGCACTAAATATTTGCTATACCCCATGAGCGATACGCAAAACTCATGGGATATATTCCATTTATTCCGTCATAAATCAGATAATTGCAATTTTTTTTATACCTTTGCACCCTGTTAGATAAAATAAGTTTCCTTTTGTTTTCTGATTTTGATTTCAAATTAACATTATGTGTGGAATTGTAGGATATATAGGATGCCAGCAGGCATACCCAATACTGATTAAAGGATTACACAGACTGGAATATCGTGGATATGACAGTGCGGGAGTTGCACTCCTGGACCCCAATGGTAAACTTAACATTTATAAGTCACGCGGAAAAGTTTCTGACCTGGAACGCTTTTGCGAGTCCAAAGACATCAGTGGCACTTTGGGTATTGCTCATACACGCTGGGCAACCCACGGTGAACCCAATGACATTAACGCTCATCCCCACTTTAATGAGTCAGGGTCTCTGGCGCTGGTTCATAACGGAACCATAGAGAATTATGCCGTACTGCGTGAGGCGTTGGAAGAGCAAGGGTGCGTCTTCAGAAGTCAGACAGATACAGAAGTGCTGGTACAACTTATAGATTACATCCGCCGCAGCTCAGGGTGTACTCTCCTGGAGGCACTGCGTGAGGCACTGAAACAGGTTGTGGGCGCATATGCCATAGCCCTGATAGACGCTGAAGACCCTGATACCCTTCTGGCTGCCCGCCGCAGCTCACCACTGGTGGTTGGAGTGGGCAAAGATGAGACTTTTATTGGTTCTGATGCCAGTCCCATTATTGAATTCACTAATCAGGTGGTTTATCTCCGTGATGATGAAATTGCCATTATCTCACGTCATAAGCCGCTTCAGATTATTGATGCAAACAATCATAACACAGAGGTGGACATTCAGACACTCCGTCTGTCCGTGGCCCAGCTTGAGAAAGGCGGTTATCCCCATTTCATGCTTAAAGAGATTTATGAACAGCCTAACACGCTCCATGACTGCATAAGAGGCCGTATTGTTGACGGTTGCCGAGTCCAGTTAGCAGGCGTTCAGGATAACGCAGAACGTTTCTTGCAAGCCCGCAGAGTGGTTATAGTGGCATGTGGCACCTCATGGCACGCCGGGCTGATAGGCAAACGACTCCTTCAGGAACTGGCAGGTATTCCCGTAACTGTTGAATACGCCTCTGAATTCAGATACTCAAAGCCGCTGGTAGGTCCGGAAGACGTCGTAATAGCAATATCCCAGTCCGGCGAGACTGCTGACACCCTTGCCGCCATTAAAATGGCCAAGGAGTCTGGAGCTTTTGTATACGGCATATGTAATGTTGTGGGTTCATCCATTGCCCGCGAGACAAACACCGGAACATATATCCACGTAGGTCCGGAAATAGGTGTCGCATCAACCAAGGCATTCACCGGGCAGGTAACGGTCCTGGCCATGCTGGCTGTTGCCTTAGGGCAGCTCAGAGGCACCCTCTCTACTGAGGAAGCTGCTGAAATTGCCGCTGACATTTCACGCCTTCCTGACCTTATCACTGAGGCTTTACAGGTGGATGATATCATAAAATCACTTTCCTCCACTTATACTTACGTACATAACTTCCTTTATTTGGGACGTGGATACAACTTCCCCACCGCTCTTGAAGGAGCACTTAAGCTGAAGGAAATTTCATACATCCATGCTGAAGGATACCCCGCAGCCGAAATGAAACACGGCCCCATTGCCTTGATTGACAATGAACTTCCCACAGTCTTCATTGCCCCCAATGATGACCTCCATGAGAAAGTCATATCAAATATACAGCAGGTTAAAGCTCGCGGCGGCTCTGTTATAGCCATTGTAACCAAGGGGGACACCGCCATACCTGCCATAGCTGACCATGTTATAGAAATACCCCCGGTGGCTGAATGTCTTTCACCCATTATAGCGGCCATACCCTTACAGCTCCTGGCTTATCATATTGCTGTAATGAAAGGGCGTGATGTGGACATGCCACGTAACCTTGCAAAAAGCGTAACAGTGGAATAATACGTCCACTCATATATAATAAGATACACTTATAGATAACCTCCTGCGGCAATGAACTGCCACAGGAGGTTATTGGTTTATTTTATAGCGCTATAATAATAAATTTTTATAATATCTGCTTTTTATATATATTTGTAGAACCCAACAGAAAACATGAAACACAGCCTTAGCACCACAATAAAAAGACTATACACAAAGGCACTTTCCCTATGGGAGTATGCCTCTGACGGTGTGTGGCACGACAGTAGAAACACCTGGTGGGTAAAGATTATAAAAACCCTGAATCTCTCAGTAAGGTCATTTACAAACGCTGACGTCCAGACACAGGCATGCGCCATGACTTACCGTGTCCTGCTTGCACTGGTTCCGGCGTTAGCGCTGTTTTTTGCCATAGGAAGAGGATTCGGACTCCAGAATGTTATACAGCAGGAGCTATATGACTACTTCCCTAATCAGCACCAGGCCATTGACACAGGGTTGAGATTCGTTGACTCTTACCTTAACAATTCTTCAGAAGGCATCTTTGTTGGAGTGGGACTGGTATTCCTTCTCTGGACACTCATCTCACTGCTTTCAAGCGTGGAAGATACCTTTAACAAAATCTGGTCTGTCCCCAGAGGGCGCAGCATTTGGCGCAAACTCAGTGATTATACCGCCATGCTCCTTATCCTACCCATCCTCATGATATGCTCCGGTGGCCTATCAGCCATGATTTCAAACACACTGATGTCTATTTTCCACTTCAAATGGCTCACACCCATGGTGTCTGTGATTATGGAACTTGCTTCGTGGCTATTTACGTGGTTGTTTTTTGCCGCAGCTTACGTTCTAATTCCCAATACAAGAGTAAAATTTTCTAATGCCTTCATTGCAGGCGTTATTGCCGGATCAGGATTCCTGATTCTTCAGTGGGTATTTGTCAGCGGCCAGATGATGGTGGCAAAATATAACGCCATTTACGGAAGCTTCTCATTCTTGCCACTTATGCTATTATGGCTGCAGCTCACATGGGTAATATGTCTGGCAGGAGCCGTAATCTGTTATTCCTCCCAGAATATATTCCAGTTCTCATTTACATCAGAAGTGGAACGCATAAGTCCTGAATACCGTTTCAAGACCACTCTGGCACTGGCTACCCTCATAGTGAAACGCTTCAGTGAGCAGAAACCACCGCTGACCTCACATCAGATAATTCAGAAATACGGTCTGCCATCCAGACTTGTCTCTGAAGAACTTGTACAGTTAGTCAATACCGGACTCATTATTCCGGTGGTAAAAGACAGGACTGACATGGACCTGGCTTACCAGCCCGCAATACCCACATCTGATATTACAGTGGCAGAAGTATATCAGCGCCTTATGAACCTGGGCAATCATAATTTTGTCCCTGATTTTGACCAAAAGTTCCCGGGGCCCACAGAAGAAACGGAAAAACTGATGTCAGCGGCCATTGCAAGCGGAAACACCTTGCTTGAGAATCTTCAGATTAACGAAATCAAAGACACTTTTAAAACAAACCCATATACTAACACTAAATAAAAATTATCATGAAAAAAGTTATTGCCACACAGGCTGCTCCCGGAGCCATAGGTCCCTACAGCCAGGCCATTGATGCCGGTGATTTTGTTTTTGCTTCAGGTCAGATACCCATCAATCCCGTTACCGGTGAAATTCCCAAAACCATTGAAGAACAGACAGTGCAAGTTCTGAAAAACGTTTATGCCATCCTCAATGAAGCCGGTATGAACTTTGACAACGTGGTTAAGACCACAGTCTTCCTCTCAGACATGAATGATTTTGCAGCCATGAATGATGTTTATGGCAAGACATTCACCGCTCCCTACCCCGCACGCTCAGCGGTTGCCGTACGCGAGCTTCCCAAGGGCGTTAAAGTAGAAATTGAAGTAATAGCAAAACGCTGATTACCTACATAATTTATCCATCACCACTGAAGCTACTTCTTAACTTCAGTGGTGATGCTTTTTATAAGACTCCGGTACTGAAAAAAATTCACTTCCTATGAACATTCTTTATCATACTGATGTTCTATATACAGAGAGTAAGATAAAAGATTTAAGTGATAATGATTGGTTAAAAGAATACTGGCTGTCGCGATGACAGCCTTTTTCTTTGGCACAAATTGATGCACTTCACACCCCTAACGGGAATATGCAGAATATTGATACTGCCTCAGACATCAATATTAATACCATGAATCTTTTCAACTGATTACCTGAATATTACAACTCAATCTTGATATTAGAAGACATAATGCCCAATATCCTGAAATAAACCTTCGGCATTGCACTAACGTCCATGATAGATTTCTGATAATTGACGATACTGTCCATTTTATCGGGGGATCTATCAAACACCTTGGGAAAAAGATAGTTGCCTTCAGCCAAATGCACCAGTCACCGGACGATATTCTATCCAAAATAAGGTAATCCTATGCGTCCGGGGTCTGACAGGCCGTTTACTCACCATGATAAAAATAAAAAAGCCCTGAAGTTCAGGGCTTTTGGGCGGAGAGAGAGGGATTCGAACCCCCGGAGGTGTTACCCTCAACGGTTTTCAAGACCGCCGCAATCGACCACTCTGCCATCTCTCCTTTCGTGGTTGCGAGTGCAAAGGTACCGCATTAATTTTTTATGTGCAAGTTTTTCCCAGATATTTTTTTAATATTTCTCTCGCTATCTAATATTATAGCCCTTTTGGGTACAAAAATGGCCTTTTAGGCTGATTCTATGTAATATTTTGCTCTATATTACGTCTATTTATGAAACTTAGCATATTCTTCAGTATCTTTGTACCTCATTTAATCACATCACAACACTTTTATGCATAGATTCTTACTTTCACTCTGTCTTCCGGCTGTTACATGCTGCTTTGTCGGAGCTCAGACTACGGAAAGTGTACCCGTTATCACCCTTGACCAATGCATAGAAATTGCACTCTCTGAAAACCCGACTGTCCGCGTGGCGGACATGGATGTCCAGCGCACAAATTACGCACGGAAAGAAACTCTGGGAACACTCCTCCCATCCATATCGTTCAGCGCATCATATAACAGAATGCTGGCTAAACAGGTGGCATATATGAATATGGATGACTTTAGCTTCGGAGGTAATCTTCCTGAAGACGAAGGAACAGGTGAAGATAATGTCGCACGGAGCTCTGACAGATCCGCAGACAAGGGAATCAAAATGGGACTTGACAACTCTTATCAGACCGGCTTCAGTGCCTCAGTCCCGCTAATAGCTCCACAACTGTGGCAGGCCCTTAAACTATCCGATGCCCAGATTATGAAAAGCGTTGAGCAGGCCAGGGTATCCCGTCAGGAACTGGTGAATCAGGTGAAATGCGCATATTATGCCTTGCTACTGGCACAGGACTCACGCAAAGTGGTTCAGCAGAGCTATGATATGGCAGCCCTCACACATTCCATTTATTCAGATCAGTTTGACGCAGGCGCAGCTTCTGAGTATGATGTTCTGCGTACATCTGTGGCCATGAAGAATATTGAACCGGAAATCATGCAGGCTGACATAAGCATCAGCAGGGCTCAGCTTCAGCTTAAAATTCTCATGGGCTTACAGGAGGACTTTTCTTTCTCCGTCACTGATTCATTACCCGGCTACAATTCATACGTTGACACACGACTGATGGAATATGCGTCCATCAGCAATGTTCTTGCTGACAACCCATCCTTACGCATGATGGACATAGACACTGAAATCCTCAAGCGCAATGTAAAAGTACAGAAAGCATCACTATACCCCACACTGGCGCTCACTGGAAGCTATTCATGGACTTCAAGCAACAACGGTACTCCTTTTAAAGACCTGCGCTGGAATCCCTATTCCATAATTGGCGTAACACTATCTTTCCCGCTCTTTGAAGGCGGCCAGAGATATAACCGCATCAGACAGGCACAGATTCAGGTGGACCAGATGCAGTGGCAGCGTGAAAATCTGGAGCGCAGCGTTATGATGCAGATTGAGCTGGCCATGGAAAATCTCACTCTTAACAGAGACATCATTTCCTCCAGCCGCCAGAGTGTCATGCAGGCAGAAAAAGCACATGACATCATGGACCGCAGTTTTAAAGTAGGCGCTGCATCATATCTTGACCTGCGCGATTCAGAACTTGCTCTCACCCGCGCCAGACTGGCATACAATCAAGCTATTTACAATTATCTTGTAGCGGACAGCGAACTGGAACTGCTACTGGGTACTTATCATATCAATTAATTATGCGTATTTCTCTTTTCAGAGGCTTGATTCTTTCATTTGCCTCTCTTGTATGCTCCGCCACTCTGAGCTCTTGCGGAGGTTCTGACAAGCAGTCAGCCACAACTGACAGTATAAAGGATGAAACTCCGGTAGTTGAAGTTGCAGAAGTCTGTGCTACGGAAGTGCCGCTCTCACAAATCTTTACTGCCACCGTTGAAGCGGACAACCTCAACAATATTGCCCCCGCTATGGCTAACAGAATTAGGCAGATAAAGGTTGATGTAGGTGACCCTGTCACCCGCGGCCAAGTCCTTGTTATAATGGATAACAGTTCTCTGGACCAACTTAAAATAAACCTCCAGCAGATGCAGCGTGATTACGACCGCGCCCAACAGCTTCTGACCATTGGCAGCGGCACACAGATGGCAGTTGAGCAGGCCCGTACCCAACTTGATGCAGCAAAACGTCAGTATGAAAACGCCGTGGAGAATACAACTCTGGTATCGCCCATTACCGGCGTTGTAACAGCTCGTAACTATGACCCCGGAGATATGTCAGGAGCACAACCCATTCTTACTGTAGGACAGCTGAAGCCGGACGTAAAAGCCATAATTAATGTATCTGAAAGCTATATCTCTGATGTCACCAAAGGGAGCCGGGTACAGGTGACATTTGACGCTTATCCTGATCAGACCATCACCGGAACGGTTTCGCGCATTTATCCTACCGTGGACCCGGCCACCAGAACCTTCGCCACAGAAATACTTATCCCTAACGCTGACGGCCGCATACGTCCGGGAATGTTTGCCAGAGTCAATCTTGATCGCGGTTCACGCCTCAATGTGGTGGTTCCTGACCGCGCTGTGGTTAAACAGACAGGTTCCGGGAACCGCTATGTTTATGTTTATAATCCTGAAGACGGTACGGTATCATTTAACCGCGTGGAATTAGGAACCAGACTTGATGATGCGTATGAAGTCCTCAGCGGAGTTGCTAACGGAGACAAAGTGGTTATCAGTGGTCAGACACGTCTTGCTGACGGTGTCACCGTTACCATTAAAGAATAATACCAAGCCCGTTCATCAGAAAATAATTAGACTATGAGTATATACGGAAGTGCCGTAAAACGCCCCATTATGACCACCCTGTGCTTTGTGGCCGTGGTTATACTGGGTCTCTTTTCCCTGCGCTCGTTACCCATTGACCTGTATCCGGATATAGATACAAACACTCTCATGGTAATGACCACCTATCAGGGTGCATCTGCTCAGGATATAGAACAGAATGTGACGCGTCCGCTGGAAAACGTCCTCAACAGCGTAAATAACCTCAAGCATATTACCTCCAAGAGCCGTGAGAACATCTCTGTCATAACCCTTGAATTTGAGTACGGCAAGGACATTGACGTGCTTACTAATGATGTGCGTGACAAACTTGACCTGGTTTCCTCTGCCCTCCCTGATGAGGTGGAAACCCCGGTGATTTTCAAGTTCTCTACAGACATGATTCCCATTCTCCTGCTTTCTGTGCAGGCTGATGAAAGCACTCCCGGTCTTTATAAGATTCTTGATGAAGCCATTGCAAACCCACTGGCGCGCGTCAACGGCGTTGGCTCAGTATCCATCTCCGGGGCTCCCAAGAGAGAAATCCACGTGTACGTTGACCCGGCACGTCTGGAGGCTTATAATCTTACTGTAGAGCAGATAAGCGGCATTATAGGCGCTGAGAACCGTAACATACCAGGTGGATCGTTTGACATCGGTTCAGAAACATACGCACTGCGCGTGCAGGGAGAGTTCAGCTCTGCTGACCAGATGCGTGATATTGTTGTGGGCTCATATGAAGGAAGAAACATTTTCCTCAAGGATGTAGCCAGGATTGATGATTCTATAGAAGAGCGCGCTCAGACCACATTTAACAACGGCCGTCAGGGGGCCATGATTGTTATTCAGAAACAGAGCGGTGCAAACTCTGTGGAAATATCAGAGCAGGTATTGAAGATGCTCCCTGACCTCACAAAGCGTCTCCCCTCTGACGTAAAAGTAGGAGTTATTGTGGATACTTCTGATAACATCAGAAATACTATAGACTCACTGGTTGAAACAGTTTTATACGCCCTTCTCTTTGTGGTTGTGGTGGTATTCATATTCCTGGGTCGCTGGCGCGCAACCATCATAATCACCATCACCATACCTATATCTCTTATAGCATCCTTCATATACCTGTACGCAACCGGAAACTCCCTGAACATTGTATCACTTTCCGCACTCTCTATCTCCATTGGTATGGTGGTGGATGACGCCATTGTGGTGCTGGAAAACGTAACCACTCACATTGAACGTGGTGCTGATCCCAGACAAGCCGCTGTTCACGGTACCAATGAGGTGGCAGTATCAGTAATAGCAAGTACACTCACACTCATTGCCGTATTCTTCCCGCTGACTCTGGTAACCGGCATGACCGGCGTGCTGTTCCGTCAGTTAGGATGGATGGTAACCATCATGATGATTATTTCCACGGTCTGCGCACTCTCACTCACCCCCATGCTGTGTTCTTTGCTGCTCAGACGCGTTCTTCACCATGGTAAGATTTACCGCGCGCTATACACTCCCATTGAACGTGGACTGGATAGCTTTGACAACGGTTACGCCCGTCTGCTGGGGCTTGTGGTAAGCCACAGAGCCATTACGGTTCTCCTGTGTATTGCCATATTCATCGGCTCGCTCTTCCTTATGAAGAACGTTGGAACAGAATTCTTCCCCACGGCTGATGACGCGCGTCTTAGCGTCAAATTGGAAATGCCCATAGGAACCCGTGCTGAAGTCACAAAAGATGTCACCGGAAAGTTAGTGGAGGAATGGCAGAAGAAATATCCCGAAATACAGGTCATTAACTACACCACAGGTACTGCTTCCAGTGATAATGTCTTTGGCTCCCTTCAGGACAACGGACCGCATATAGTGAGCATGAACATACGCCTGTCCAATCCCGGTGAGCGCCAGCGTAGCAGTACTGAGATTGCCAGACTGATGCGTCAGGACCTGAAGAATTATCCTGAATACAAGAAAACCCAGGTTACAGTAGGCGGTAATCAGGGTATGGGAGGCGAAGCCAGCATTGACTATGAAATTTACGGCTATGACTTCACTGAAACAGACAGCGTTGCCGCAAGACTCCGCAGTGAGCTTCTGAAAATTCCCGGAACCGCTGACGTGCGCATCTCTCGCTCTGACTACCAGCCTGAATATCAGGTAGATTTTGACCGCGAGAAACTTGCCATGTACGGCCTTAACCTTACTACGGCTGCAAACGTCCTGCGTAACCGTATAAACGGTGCAACATCTTCATATTTCCGAGAGGACGGAGAAGAATATGACATAAAGGTCATGTATGCTCCTGAGAACCGTACATCTCTGGAAGACATTGAAAACATTCAGATATATAACAGTGCCGGTACTGCTGTCCGCGTCCGCGATGTGGGTAAGGTTGTAGAGCGCTTCACTCCGCCTACCATTGAGCGTAAAGACCGGGAACGCATTATTACCGTCTCTACCTACGTCCAGGATGTTCCCATGAGCCAGGTGGTGGAAGCCTCACAGAAAGTTATTGACCAAATGGATATTCCGCAAGGTGTACAGATACAGCTGGCAGGAAGCTATGAAGACCAGCAGGAATCTTTCGGAGATCTGCTGACCCTGGCAGCCCTCATAATCATATTGGTATATATTGTAATGGCCGCGCAGTTTGAAAGCTATACTTATCCGGCCATCATCATGACATCGCTCCTGTTTGCGTTCTCAGGCGTATTCATAATACTGTACCTGAGCGGTCACACACTCAATGTCATGAGCATGATTGGCGCCATTATGCTTATTGGTATTGTGGTTAAGAACGGTATAGTCCTTATTGACTACATCTCTCTTAACCGCGAACGTGGCATGAGTATACGTCGTGCCGTTATTGACGGCGGACGTTCACGTCTGCGCCCAGTGGTTATGACTACACTGACCACCATTTTAGGTATGGTTCCCATGGCTGTTGGCACAGGACAGGGCGCTGAAATGTGGCGTCCCATGGGTACAGCGGTGATTGGGGGCCTAACCGTCAGCACCATACTTACTCTGTTGTTTGTTCCTGTTCTTTATTGTATCTTTGCCGGACGCGGGGTTAAACGTAATCGCCGTAAAAACCGCAAGAGACTTAATAAATCCGCAGAATTATGAAAGCCATTATGATTACCTTTGACCAGGCACATTATGAGGCCGTGGTTGACATTCTTGAGCGCAGTAACTGCCGCGGATTCACGGCTTGGCCTGAAATTTCAGGGCGCGGAACCTCTACCGGTGAGCCTCACTACGGCAGCCATGCATGGCCCTCCTTATGTTGTGCCATCTACACAGTAGTTGAGGATGGACGCGCTTTAACGGTCATGGATAAACTTCAACGACTGGACCGTGAGCGCCCGCTACTGGGCCTGAGAGCCTTCATGTGGACCATAGAAAAAAGCATATAATCCATTACAGCTATGAATAAAATACCCTTTATCGCAGCCGGAGCACTTATGAGTGCTGCCGCCATGACTGCTTCCGGATCTGAAAACCCTTTCCTGAAGCCTTACAGTACGCCATACTCAATTCCTCCCTTTGAGAGCATTGAATATCAGCATTATCTTCCTGCTCTGCAGGAGGGTATTACACAGCAGCGTGCTGAGCTTGATGCTATTATCAACAATCCGAAGGCCCCTACATTTGAGAACACTATTCTTGCACTTGACAACAGCGGAGAACTCCGCACTAAGGTAGAACTGGTTTTTGGAGCTTTGAGTGAAAGCAACTCATCACCTGAAATGATTGAGATTGCAGAAACTTTTATGCCCCTTTCGGTAGCCTTTGACGATGAGCTCACCATGAATCAGGCACTCTTTGAACGTGTAAAAACTGTTTATGATTCCCGGGCAGCGCTTGAGCCTGACCAGCAGCGCCTGACTGACCAGTATTACAAACGCTTTGTCCGTAACGGTGCTCTGCTGGACGCTGAGAAGAAAGAGGAACTTAAGAAAATTAACAGTGCCCTTGCTGACGCTTACTTACTCTTTAATAAAAATCTTCTCTCAGCTACCAATGCTTTTGAAATAGTTGTAACAGATCCCGCAGAACTGTCCGGACTGCCTGTTTCAAGTGTAAATTTAGCTGCTGATGTAGCCAAGAGCAAAGGACTTCCGGAAGGCAACTGGATATTTACACTGCACGCGCCCAGCCGTCTGCCCGTACTTCAGTATGCTGACAGCCGTAAACTGCGCAAACAGATTTATGAAGCATATACTTCACTGGCCACTGCAGCCCCTTATGATAACAATCAGGTTATAAAAGACATTCTCAAACTCAGAGCCCGCAAGGCTGAGCTGCTTGGATACCGTAACTACGCAGCATATCAGACTGAGAAAGTAATGGCTAAGACTCCTGAAGCCGCCACTGAACTTTTAATGCAGATCTGGAACCCCGCAAAGGCAAAAGTTGCGGAAGAAGTAGCAGAAATGCAAGCCGTTGCTGATGAGAACGGTGACGGTATCACAATTGAGCCTTATGATTACTATTATTATGCAGAAAAGGTCCGTCAGAAAAAATATAATTTGGATGAGGCCGTAGTACGCGAATACTTCCCCATTGACTCCGTCCGCAAAGGAATCTTCAACATGGCGGAACGTCTTTACGGTGTGAAATTCACAGAAATGCCTGATGCGCCCAAATATTATCCTGAGGTTACCGTTTACAACGTTACTGACGCCACAACCGGTGAACACATTGCCGTCTTCATGACTGACTACTTCAGCAGACCCTCAAAACGCCAGGGCGCATGGATGAGCGAGTTCAAAGGCTCATGGCAGAACCCTGACGGAACTTGGGACCGCCCCATCATTTATAACGTTGGAAATTTCACTCCCGCCGCCGGTGATGCTCCTTCATTGCTCACACTGGATGAAGTGGAGACTATGTTCCATGAATTTGGCCACGGACTCCATGGCATGCTTACTCGCGTACGTTATAAGGGCCAGGCCGGTACAAACGTTGACCGTGACTTTGTAGAACTTCCCTCCCAGATACACGAGCACTGGGCCATGGAACCCGAATTACTTAAGGTGTACGCCCGTCACTACAAGACCGGGGAAACCATCCCTGACGCACTCATTGAGCGTCTTCAGGCCGCTGCAACACACAATCAGGGTTTTGCAACCGCAGAGCTTTCCGGTGCCGCACTCATTGACCTTGAATTCGGCACACTCACACCTGACATGCTTGATGACAGTTTCAGCGTCTCTGACTTTGTAAAGGCATATGACGCCAAGATAGGCATGCCTGCACAGCTCACTTACCGTTACAGACCCACTTACTTTAAACATGCCTTTGGAAGTGATGAATACTCATGCGGCTATTACACCTACCTCTGGGCAGAAGTGCTGGATACTGACGGGTTTGAACTCTTCCGTGAGCGTGGCATATTTGACCCCGAGACAGCCGCTTCTTTCAAACATAACATCCTGGAACGCGGTGGTTCAGAAGACCCCATGGAACTGTACATCCGTTTCCGTGGTGCAAAACCCGGAGTGGAACCCCTGTTACGTAATAGAGGTCTTGAAAAATAATATTGCCATATAATATATTTTTAGTACCTTTGCACTCAGAATTACAAAAACCCAAATAAATATCATAAACTAAACATGGTAAGCTACAAAGAATTAGGTCTGGTGAACACTCGTGAGATGTTCAAGAAGGCCATTGAAGGCGGCTATGCAATCCCCGCATTCAACTTCAATAACATGGAGCAGCTCCAGGCCATCATCAAGGCTGCTGCTGAGGAAAAATCACCTGTTATCCTTCAGGTATCTAAAGGCGCTCGTAATTATGCCAACGCCACTCTGCTGCGTTACATGGCTCAGGGTGCTGTGGCTTATGCCAAGGAACTTGGTTGGGAAAATCCTCAGATTGTCCTTCACCTGGACCATGGTGACAGCTTTGAACTGTGCAAGAGCTGTATTGACAGCGGCTTCTCATCAGTAATGATTGACGGTTCTCACCTCCCCTATGAGGAAAACGTAGCCCTCACAAAGAAGGTATGTGATTACGCTCACCAGTTTGACGTAACTGTTGAAGGCGAGCTCGGTGTACTGGCCGGCGTTGAAGATGAAGTTTCTTCTGACCACCACACTTACACTGACCCCGAAGAAGTTATTGACTTCGCCACTCGTACCGGCTGTGATTCTCTTGCCATCTCCATAGGTACTTCTCACGGTGCTTACAAGTTCACTCCTGAACAGTGCACCCGTAATGAAGAAGGCAAGCTGGTTCCCCCGCCGCTGGCATTTGACGTTCTTGACGCCGTTATGGAAAAGCTCCCCGGCTTCCCCATCGTTCTCCACGGTTCTTCTTCAGTTCCTCAGGAAGAAGTTGATACCATCAACATGTTTGGTGGCAAACTTCCCGATGCCATTGGCATCCCCGAAGAACAGCTCCGCAAGGCGGCCAAGAGCGCTGTTTGCAAAATCAACATTGACTCAGACAGCCGTCTGGCCATGACTGCCGCTATCCGTCGCGTATTCGCTGAAAAGCCCGCTGAATTTGACCCCCGCAAATATCTGGGTCCGGCTCGCGATAACATGGAGAAACTTTACAAGCATAAGATTGTAAACGTTCTCGGTAGCGCCGGTAAAGCTGAATAATGCAGTAAATACTTCACAATAACTTAGGAGGGCATGTCTGAATCCATTTCATAAGACATGCCCTCCTTTGCATTTAAAAAAGCCATGGCCGGACGCAAGCTCTTCTGTCAGATTTCACCGTTTACGTACAGAATATCAAAACAAAAATGCATTTTTGCACGTAAACTCCGTGATGCATTCAGCACGAAAAAATTTGCCCGGAGAAAACCGGACACCACACTCCCTGTGGTAATATATCGTCATAATTCCATTATCAGACGTAAATTAGGGAACTCTGCCCCGGAGCTGCAGGAAAACAAGGCAGTCAACCTTTCTCTTGCAGCCCCAAAAGTAAACGGAGTAATTATACGCCCGGGAGAAACCTTCTCTTTCTGGAGACTTGTAGGAGCTGACAATAAGCAAAACGGGTACAGAGAAGGACTCACCATAGCCAACGGACAGCCCTCAAGAGGCATTGGCGGCGGTCTATGCCAGTTCACTAACCTTATCCACTGGATGATACTACACTCAGAATTAGAGATTACTGAGCATCACCACCACGATGGGGTGGATCTGTTTCCGGATTATAAAAGGCAAGTTCCCTTTGGTACCGGCACAAGCATTGTGTATAATTACCTTGATTACAGATTTGTAAATAACACCGCGCGGACTTATCAGCTCCTTGTCTGGACTGACGGACAATACCTTAGAGGAGAACTGCGCGCTGACACTCCCCAGGACCTGAGTTTTCATATCCACGCGGAAAATGAATTCTTTTCAGAAGAAAACGGAATCATATTCAGAAACGGCATCATATTCAGAGACACCGTGGATAAAAAGACCGGCAAGACACTGAACAGCACCATCATCAGACGCAACCACGCCCGTGTCATGTATGATACTTCCCATCTCACAATCACATCCGGAACAAAAAAATGACCTCTGAATCCCCATATAGCTCTTACTTCATCACTTCCACCATTCCCTCTCCCTTCTCTCCCTCTCCCATCACTCCCACCACTCTCCCATTCCCATCACTCACACCACTCTCATACCCCTCTCCCATCACTCCCACCACTCCCACCAC
>CAMWLS010000031.1 GCA_947175205.1 uncultured Porphyromonadaceae bacterium
GAGGAGTATGAGCTATTCCATATTCAAAGTTTTGCACTTCGATTTGGAATCTTCATACCGAAAGTTACTATAAAAAGTGCAATGGCCTTTCTTCACTCCTCCACGGGGGTCGGTCAGGAGTCGCGGGACTCAGAAAGCTCCCGTTGAGATCATCCGTACCAATAATAACTTTTAACCGCATTTAACCTGTAACACAGAAAAAATTTGAGACCGATGTCTCCCTATGTTTAAGTAACTTTGCAGTGACGGGTTGAATCTGCGCATATGGCAACAAAAGCCGTGGTATGAGGAAGAGTAGTGAAAATGCACTTTTTTTGAGTGCGTTCCCTTTCTGTATTTTATGACCCTGTTCCCCGGCGTTAACAAATATTGGGGCACGGATTCTTAAATACTAATTCATTAATACTATGGCTTCTATTAAAGTAAAATTCAGTCCCTCTACGGTAGCAGGCCGTGAGGGCACTATCTTCTATCAGATTATTTACCAACGAAAAGTGAAGCAGCTGTTCCCGGCTTACCATGTGTTCCCGTCAGAGTGGGATGAGGACCGCTCAATGATCACAACACCATCCGGAAGTGAACGGCACATACTGCTGCTGTCCATCCGTGAGCACATCAGGCGGGATGTGGAACGTCTGTGTATGATTATCCGCAAGTTAGAAACCACCGGCCTGTCTTACACTGCGGAAGACATTACTGATGAGTTTAAGCGTTATGCAAAAGAGTACAGCCTCTTTACCTATATGGGCCGTATCATTTTTAGACTCAGACAGAATGGTAAAATCCGGACCTCAGAAACATATACGGTGGCACTCAAGAGCTTTAGAAAATTCCGGCAGGATGAGGACATAATGCTTGATAGCCTTACCGCTGAAATAATGGAGGCATATGAGGCATGGCATCACCACAGAGGAGTTTCCCTAAACACCATATCCTTTTACACCCGTATCTTGCGTGCCGTATATAACCGCGCGGTAGAGGATAAAATTATAGAAAACCGCCATCCTTTCCGGCATGTGTACACCGGTGTGGATAAGACCGTAAAACGTGCTTTACCACTCTCATCCATAAAGATGATAAGGAATCTGGACCTCTGTTCAAAGCCTGACCTTGACTATGCCCGGGACATATTCATGATGAGTTTCATGCTTCGCGGCATGAGTTTCATAGACATGGCATACCTGCGTAAGTCAGATTTAACCTGCGGATATGTCACTTACAGAAGGCGCAAAACCGGCCAGCAGTTAAGCATCAGATGGACTAATGAAATGCAGATGATACTTGACAAGTACCCGGAGAACGCAAGTGACTATCTCCTCCCCATCATCAAAAGTCCCGGCCTAAGTGAACGTTCCACCTATAGAAATGCAGGCTACAACATTAACCATAACCTCAAAAAGATAGCCGCCATGGTAGACATTCATATTCCGCTGACCCTCTACGTGG
The DNA here is from genome assembly GCA_947175205.1 of uncultured Porphyromonadaceae bacterium. Taxonomy (GTDB): domain Bacteria; phylum Bacteroidota; class Bacteroidia; order Bacteroidales; family Muribaculaceae; genus CAG-873. The sequence goes on from CAMWLS010000031.1 coordinate 1,447, forward strand.
CCCGCCACAGCTGGGCATCGGCAGCCAGGGCCAAAGGCATACCTCTGTCAGTGATTTCAGAAGGTATGGGGCATGATTCAGAAACCACCACCCAAATTTACCTCGCCAGCCTTGACACCTCCGTCGTTGACCACGCTAATTCCCTGATTTTATCTTCCCTTTAGCTTCGGCACATCTAATAATGCTTATAATTGGCACCGTAAAATTACGAACACTTGAACCGGGTTCTGCGTTATAAAGAAAAACTATTATTTCTATGAAAAAGCTTGTTATAGTCCTTAATCTTTTGATTATTACATTGACTGCCGCTGCTCGTAACAGTCACATCTCCACAGACAGTCTGATAAATTTGGGAGTCAGCCTGAAATCTACTGACCCAAAATCAGCTGAGCGATATCTGACCATGGCGGCTCAGAATGAAAATCCGCGAGCCATGACGGAACTGGGTGCGTTCTATGTCTTTACGCCCGGGTTCTCCTCCCAGACTCAGAAAGGACTGCAACTCCTTGAGACTGCTGCCGGCAAGGGCTTTGGCGGGGCTGATGATTACCTGGGATTCTATTATTTCCAGAAGCAGGACTATGACAGGGCTAAGAAATGGTTTGATGCGCGCCATGATAACCATGCGGGCTTTGCCTACGCCGCTCTTGGAAGCATGTATCTTGAAGGTAAAGGTGTCAGAGAGAACGGAGCCAAAGCACGTGAGAACTATCGTCTGTCTGCTCTGAACGGTTACCCGCGTGGAATGTCACTTTACGCCAGCCTTCTGGGGACCAAGAACGGCGGTAAGATTAATTATCCGGATGCATTCTTCTGGCACTACATAGCCGGCGAGCTGGGCGAGAATTATTCCCGCGTAATGCTTTATCGCCCAAGGCTTAGTGAACCTGAGGCTTCCGGTGAGGTTGCGCGTGATGCTCAGCAGGCACTGGTCTGGATTGAGGCCGTGCATAAAGGCAAGAGTATGAAAAACGAGCCCCTTTATAAGGATGGCTTCCTTAAAGGACTTAAGGAGCGTGAAGCAGCCGCAGAAAATGGCGATGACTGGTCACGCTTCTACCTTGGCAGCATGAATTACCATGGCGATTTTCTGAATCAGAATCATGCCCGTGCCATTTATTATTATGAGCCTATAATCAAAAATGGCAAATTGCCGGCGCCTGTTCTCAAAGAAGTCAGCAAGCGTCTGGCTGAAATGCGTCATTCCGCTAAAGGGAAATAAGCCGGATAAAACGTAAGATAATATGTAACTGCACCCTGTTCAGGGTGCTTTTTTCGTAATTTATAGCTACATTTGCCTTATGGAAATACAAGTTTTACCCGCCACACCTGAGGATGCGCCTTTCATAGCCGGGACCATTCTTACGGCCATTGGACATGAACACGTTCTGCATATGGCTCAGACAGAGGAACGTATCCCGCTGATTGAAGAGCTGTTTACCCGGCTCGCGGCCATGGAAAATTCACAGTACAGTTATCATAATGCACGGATTGCGTTCTCCGCGGATGGTGAACGTCTTGGAGCGGTACTGTGTTATGACGGAGCCTTGCTTCATCAGTTGCGCCCGGCATTTGTAAATGCGGCCAACAGCTTGTTAGGCTGGAATTTGTCCTCTGATGACATTGCTGATGAGACCTCCTCGGATGAGGTTTATCTGGATTCTCTTATGGTTCTTCCGGAGTATCGCGGAAAGGGTGTGGGTACGCGCCTTATTGCTGAGGCCGGGAAGTTGGCTAAAGATTTAGGTAAGCCACTGGGGCTGCTTGTGGATTATGAAAACCCTGTGGCGCGCAAACTTTATAATGGCTTAGGATTCAAGAGCATTGGCCCCCGCCCCTTTGCAGGCAAGGACATGGAGCACATGCAGATGACATTATGAAACACATCAGCGCTCAAGGCCACAGCTGCTGACATGTAATAACTTTTCCACGGACTGAAACTCTATTATTCACCGGTTTTACTTAATTTTGTACACGGGTTAAGATGTAACCCCAAAGATTATGTATATATAATTTATAATGTAGTATGAACAAGTTATTTATTCCCTTTCTTTTCATTGTAAGTCTGTTGGTCACATCCTGTAGTAATGATGATGAGCCTAAGAGTGTGAACGCTGACGGCATTGCCGGAGAATGGTATCTGACCAATATCAGAGGCTGGGAGTATGATGAAGACGCTCCAAAGGGAAAATATGAGTTTAACGAGACCTTTAATTATAATAGTCAGGGTATTCCCGTGGGCAACAACATTTATGATGCCCACAAAGTCCTTTTTACGCTGAGTGAGGAGGATATAGACAAGGGCATTGTATATTTAAGGCTTACCAGTTATGAGTGGAATCACTATGCTGACCGGTGGCAGCCTGAGGACAGCGGAGTGGTAAAGTTTGACGGTAAGCAGTTTATAGATGGGACCATGAAAGTTACGGTAACCAAATTAACTGAGGACACCATGGTTACATATCAGAAGGACAGTGATGGCGAGACCTATATAACTTATACCCGTCTTTGAACAGCGGGGGCAACAGGTCATAAACCTCATCGGAGGGCACTAAAAAGCCGGATAAGATGAAAGGATATAATTTCAGTCTTATCCGGTAATCTTTTTGTTTAATTCAGCATTAACAGTGCATGCAACGTGATTCCATTGATTTGGGGAGTATAAGCATTCCCCGTCTCTTCCGCGCTTATTTCATACCCACACTCCTGGGTATGCTCTCGCTGTGCGCGGTAACGGCAACAGATGGTATCTTTGTGGGGCGTGGGGTAGGTAGTGACGGTCTTGCGGCTGTCAACATCTGCATTTCTCCCACCATGGTTATCATGGGCATATGCCTGATGCTCGGGGTGGGGGCCTCCGTGGTGTCATCTATACATCTGGCGCGTAATAATGTTAAAGCCGCCCGTCATAACATCACACAGGCCATTGCCGCCGCCACAGTTATTGTCCTGCTCTTTCTTATATGCTCATTGATGTCGCCCACGGCCACCGGTCGTCTTTTGGGGAGTTCTGAAACATTGATGAGCCTGGTCACTGAATATATGCCCTGGGCGTTCACCTGCTGTCTGTTCCAGGCCTGGGCCGCCATAGGCCTCTTTGTGGTGCGCCTTGACGGCTCTCCGCGTTATGCCATGTGGTGTAACGTGATTCCCGGAGTGCTGAACGCTGTCCTTGACTATATCTTTATTTTTCCCTTGGGAATGGGACTGCGTGGTGCCGGTATAGCCACATGCATCAGCTGTGCCTTAGGAGGTTTCATGGTTATTGCTTATCTGACTTTTGGTGCATCTGTATTGCGTTTCATAAAAATCAAGTGGTCGCGTAAGAGTCTGGCGTTGAGTTTGCGTAATCTGGGCTACCAGTGTAAGATAGGCATTTCTGCCATGCTGGGTGAGGCCACCATGGGCATGCTCATGCTCATGGGTAACCTTATGTTCATGCGTTACATGGGAAACAATGGAGTAGGAGCTTTCAGCATTGCCTGCTATTATTGCCCCTTTGTCTTTATGATAGGCAATGCCATTGCGCAGTCAGCACAACCCATTATCAGCTATAATTACGGTCGGGGTAACCACCGGCGTGTGGTTTCCACTGAGCGCCTTGCTGTTTTTGCCGCCATAGGCTCAGGCCTTATTGTCACTGCCGCTTTCATTTTCATTCCCTCCGGCATGGTACACCTTTTTCTGGATTCAGGGCGCCCTACCGCTGTAATAGCCGTTGAAGGGTTCCCGTATTTCTCTGTGGCCTTTGTGTTTTTTATCTTTAATCTCACTGCCATAGGCTACTTCCAGAGCGTGGAGAAAGTGATGTTTTCCATTATCTTTGCCCTCTTGCGAGGTGTAATCTTCCTTGTCCCCGCTTTTATCCTGATGCCCTTGATTATGGGAAACACCGGCATATGGATGGCACTTGCAGTGTCTGAATCGCTTACTTCTGTCTGCATTATTGCCTGTTACCTTTCCCGGAAACGTAGTTCCTTAGTCCGCTAATCCGTCTCAGACAAGGCGGCAAATGCCCTGTCAAGTCTGGGTATGGGATCAGAGTAATGGTTGCCCGGTACACTTTCAAAGGTCACATCTATTCCGGCATTTTCAAGCAGCGTAACTATCTCACGGGTATTCTTCTCCACAGAGTCAAAAGCTCTTACCCTTGACTTTGCCTCCTCTGTTCCCAACAGGAAATAGCCCTTACCATCTTTGCGCGGAATTTTTAGCTTACTCATCCACTCCATGAACCCGGTATACCAGAAAGAGCCTGAAAGACAGGCAATGTTTGTGAACATACGGCTCTGCATCCACTGCCACAGGGCATAAAGTCCTGACATGGAGACGCCCACCAATGTACGAGTGACATCCTTCTCCAGTCCCAGTACACTTTCCGTCTGCGGTATCACCCGGCCGTTGAACAACTCCATAAACCGGGCCGACTCACCTTTGAAATCGGGGCTGCCTTTGGGAACGCCCTTTGCGGGCCATGGGCTGAAGACATTCTGCCAGTCCATTCCGGTGATAACTATAATGGTGGTACCGTATCTCTCAGCTGCAGCGTCCACCCATCCCAGAAGCATATCCATGGGATAGAGTATATAAGCCGCCTTATCCTTGATAACCCTGGAGCTGCACAGGCAGTGCAGTGATTCTATTTCAAAACTTTTTCCCATAATACTTCATCATATCAGGCATATCCGCAAACCCCAGAGCTTCATAAACCGGCTTAGCCTGGGCTGTTGTCTCCAGATATATTTTATTACAATTTCGTTTTAACGCCTCCTTTATCAGATGCTTAACCACGGCTGTCGCCACTCCTTCTCCTCTGAAGTCAGGACGTACATATATATTCATCAGATAAGCGCATAGGCCAGACGGGTTGTCCGGAGACGGCAGTTCCTCAGTGAAGCACACGGCACCGCATCCACATTCCGCACCGTCACATCCAGCCACCACGGCCAGGTGGCTGCCGTCAGCCAGGTGTTGCGCGTAGTAAAGGCTGTTAGCCTCCAGAAGTTCGCGGGCAGGCTCACGGTCAAATACCGCCCGGATAACCTCAGCACGCCACTCCATAAGCTGCTGGACATCTGAAACTGACTTTAACTTTATCATAATTTTTTCAGGAGAAAATCTGAATACTTTTTTACACATAGCAACCGGCCTGTGACTTCTCACACACCGCCCTCTTTCATTACCACCGGGAGCGCGTCCACATCCACCTTGCCACGGCGTGTCAGCGGAATATCTTTCATCTTTACAAAATATTCAGGAATCATAAAATCAGTCAGTCTGGCAGTCAGCCACTCACGGACGTCACCCAGTTTGCACCCTTCGGCCGGGATGATATAGGCAGTCAGATAATGCAGCCCGTTGTCATCCGTAAAAGCTCTCACCACACCGCGCTCCACGCAGGGACAGGTGTTCAGTACATTCTCCACCTCCTCAGGCTCCACACGCTTACCCAATATCATCACTTGCTCATCGCGTCTGTGCAGGAAGGCTATGTTCCCGTCAGGAAGCTCATATCCAAGGTCACCGCTGCGGTACATGCGCCTGCCGTCAGGCAGAGTCACAAAATTCTTCTGCTCCGGAGGATTACCCAGATAGCCACGGCTCACCCCTTCTCCAAAGATGCATATTTCACCGGTACGGCCTTTCACTACCTCGTTCAGACCCTTGTCCATAATTTTCACCGTTACGCCACGTACTGCCTTCCCCACCGGGAAGGTCCCGTCAGCAAGAGGCTCAGCGTTATCCACCCGGAAATAATTGGAGCACACGGTGGTTTCTGAGGGGCCGTATGTATTATATATTTTTACACCACGGCCATGGAGTGAGCTGATGTAACTTGCCCTGATAACATCTCCACCGCTTATGATAAGCTTTATGCTCTCAGGAATGTCCGGCAGCTTGTTCATCTCTGCCAGCAGGTAAGGGAAACCGTCAATGATGGTTACTCCATGGCGCCGGACAAACTCCATCAGCCCCTTCAGCGAGCCGTTATGGACAGAGTGTGACGGTATGCACAGCGCAGCCCCGTTTAGCAGCGTGGTGAAGACCTCTTCTACAAAGATATCAAAAGAGCATACGGAGTACTGGAGCATCACGTCACCCGGTCCATTGTTGAACTCCTCATGGAAAGCCTCGGCATAGTTTACCACAGAGTGGTTCTCCACCACCACCCCCTTGGGCTTGCCTGAGGTTCCGGATGTATATAGGACATATGCCACCCCGTCAGGCTCTGAGCGGTCACTCAGCGACTGCTGTGAAGGCTTAAGATCTCGGCAATAACTGTCAGTGATTATAAGCTCCGCCCCCGCTGTCTCCATCATATACTTTATGCGCTCCTGAGGCAGCGACGGCTCAGCCGGGATGTATGCAGCCCCGCTCTTCAGCACAGCCAGCATGGCCGCAATCTGCTCAGCCCCGTGGTGCATTACTACACCCACGTACTTGGGCCTTTGCACTTGGAACTTCGCCAGAATAGAGTCTGACAGCGCGTCAAGCTGGGAATATGTTAGGCTCCTGTCTTCTTCAATAATGGCGGGACTCTCAGGAAATTTTCCCGCCATCTGCCGGAAGCGGGAATATATGGTGCGTTTAATCATAACATCAGAATCTGTCATTACATCAGGTTTCATTATAGCATCAGGTTTCATCAGTTTATAAATACTTTTATAAAACACCTCAGACCCCCTGACAGTTTGCCGGCGTTCAGGACGCACCTTAGATTGTGAGGATAGTATTTGTGGAGACGGTTACAGCCGGCTCAGGAGGACGGCCACGTAGCCTATGTAGGTGGCCAGTAGCACGGCTCCCTCAGCGCGGGTTATGGTGCGCTCACGGATGAACCACCCGAAGATGTAAAAGAGAGCGGAGGCACCTATAAGCGTCAGCAAGTCAAGATTCCCTATGCTCCCGAAGGGCAGCGGTGTGATGGTTGCTGAAAGTCCCAGCACCATCAGCACATTGAATATATTACTGCCTATGACATTCCCCACTGCCAGCGCCGGTTTACCCTTCAGGGCTGCCACAACAGAAGTTGCAAGTTCAGGCAGGGAAGTTCCTGCCGCCACTATGGTGAGACCTATCACGGCTTCACTTACTCCAAGCGCTGAGGCTATGCCTGAGGCTCCGTCCACAAACTTATCCCCGCCCCATACTAAGGCTGCCAGACCGGCCAGAACGTAAACCACGGCACGCCACACGGGCATTTCTTTTTCTTTCTGTGCTTCCTTTGTCTCAGGAACATCTGCATCATGGTGACGGGCACTGGCAAAGGTATAGCGCATGAAGAGCAGGAAAAATACCAGCAGGAAGATGCCGCTTACACGTGACACCACATTCACTCCCGTGCCGTCCAGAACTCCGCTGTTCCCCAATACCAACAGAAGTACGGATGAAAGCATCATCATGGGAATTTCCATGGTGAGCACAGTGCGCTCCATGACTATGGGCCTCACCAGAGCCGTGATACCTATAATGGCACAGACATTAAAAATATTGCTTCCCACTACATTGCCTATGGCCAGAGGCGCCATCCCGTCAGCTGCCGCCAGAACAGAAATGGCGAGTTCCGGGGCGGAGGTTCCGAAAGCCACCACCGTAAGACCCACAACAAGGTCGCTGATTCCCATGCGGCGGGCTATGGCAGAAGCACCGTCAGTCAGTATATTGGCACCTACAAGAATCAGCACCAGTCCTACTATTAGCCATACTATGTCCAGTATCATAATATTTCAGTTTTAATGTGATGCAAATATAATTTTCTATCCCGGAATAACCAAATAGCTTAGGCCGTCAGTTTTCACCTGTTCAACATTCGCAGCATTGCGGCTATATCTCAGTGACGGCCATAGCGCAGCTGCCTCATATAACACAAACAACTTTACCGGCACTCATGTTCTCACCAGTTTTCATGAACTTGGTTCCAGGGATTGACTCTTACCCGCGGCTTGCACTTATTCAATGATACTACCTCTGACGGGGGCTGTAAATATAAAAGACGGGTGGCGCTGTGTGAGCGCCACCCGTACAGATAGATTATGGAGTTCAAAAGCGAAATTACTTCAGCTGGAAGTTAATGGGCAGAAGGTAAGTAACACGTACCGGCTGGCCGTTATTACGGCCCGGGTTCCACTTAGGCATCTTCTTAACCACGCGCTCAGCTTCCTTGTCAAGAGCGGGGTGCTTACCGCGGACAACGCGTACACCGGAGATAGAACCGTCCTTGTTTACAACAAACTGTACGGTAACTTTACCGGAAACGTTTTCTTCCGCAGCTGCCTGAGGATAGATAATGTTATCACCTAACCACTTGAACAGTGCCTGGTCTCCACCGGGGAAGCTGGGCTTCTGTTCAACAGTTGCCATTGAATAAACTTCTTCTTTTGGTTTCTCCTGGACAGGAGCTACAGGTGCAACCTCTGTCACAGATTTCACGTCAGCAATCTTTGAAAGGTCATCAGTACCCTCTATGTTCTGAGTAGAGATATCTGACTTATCATCCTTCATGTCCTGCTGGTTCTTGATCTCATTCTTGACTTCTTCCTTGGTTACCTCAACCTCAGTGAACATCTGCTGAGCCACTTCTTCCACAATTTCCTCTTGGGGTGGGGGAGGGGTTTCCTCTTCCAGCATGGGAGGCATGTCCAGAAGTTCCTCATCAATGTCCTCATCAGTCTGTGCCTGAGCCACGGCCTGCTGTTCTGTATTTGCCAGGAGGTTCTCATCTTCCTTGTTCATGATGAAACCTTTGACAGCGAGCCAGGCTATTATCAGAGCGGCTGCAAGGATAATCAGAGTAATTATAAGCGCACGGGTGTGGCGGCCTTTTGACTTACGGCGCATGTCATATGCACCGAATTCTTTGTTTTTCTTTTCAAAGACTATGTCAAGCCACTCCTGTGATGAAAGATCTACATCTTTTGCCATTTTCTTAACGTTTTAAAGTGTTAATACTTGGGTTATACATTATGTGGCTTACTGGGCCGGCTGCGCAGCGGGTACGGCGGCTTTGCTTGCGGGTTCTATAATCTGGCGAATCGGAGCCTTGATGAAGGCCGGATTTGTCTGCTCTATCAGCACTGAGTCCTCATGACTTACTGACTGTATGGCATACTTCTGGATCTGTGCCAGCTGCATTTCATCCAGTGCGTTTATCAGGCCTTCATAAGTGGTGTTGGGACCGGGCTTGATAAGTACTGTAAGCTTGTTTTCCTCGCGTGAAGAGTTTTTCTTTGCCAGTTCCTGGAATTCGTCACGGGTAATTTCCTTATTTTTCCACTTCTCTTTAAGAGCCTTGTATTCTTTCAGGATTTCCTCGTTACGGTTCTGGAGCACCTCGCGGATACCGCGGGCGGTCTTGTTCTCATTACCAATGAATGAAGTCACGTGGAGGTCGTTCTTTGCTATAGCGTCTTCCACAGTACCCTCATACCAGTAAATGTGGTGCATGGTCTTGCCTTCCTCATCCACTTTGGGGTTGATTCCTTCATATTCTGTATCCAGAATCATGGTAATGGTATTGTCAGCTGAGGCTTCTGTCTTATCCTTCTTGTCCACATTGGGGTCATTGGACGGGAGCACCACCTGAAGGGTCTGAGACTTGATCATTGTGGTACAGAGCATGAAGAAGGTAATCAGAAGCATGTTCATATCCACCATGGGAGTAAAGTCGACATGAATCGCCATCTTCTTCTGGGCGCCTTTTTTCTTTTTGCCGCCTTTGTCAGATTGTTCTATTTGTGCCATTTTTGTCTCCTTTACTTAGTTATCTTCACTTGCAAGTGAAGTCATGATGATAAACTTGTTCAGACTCATGGTCTGCAGGTTGTCAAATACACGGGCTACAACAGTCCAGGGGGTGTTGCGGTCAGCCTTTACACCTATACCCTTGCCTTCCTGAAGCGCTTTCTTGAAGTCTTCCATCTGCTGGATTTCTTCATCAGTTGCTCCGGATGCCTTTAAAGCTTCTTTACGGTCTTTGCTGATGCCTTCTGCTGTCTCGCGGATGGCGCGGAACCATATCTGAAGCTCGTTAAGACGGCTTGACTTGGGGTCCTTGTTGAAGGTGTCATAGGGGATACCCATGTTGGGGTCTGACAGATTCTTCTGGAATTTGTCTCGCTCCAGGTCTGACATGCTGAGATAAGTGGGAAGGAACTGGAAGGGAACACCAAACATGTGGATTCCTGAGAATGCCTGAATCTGGTTGGGGTCCAGTTCTATCTTTTGCTTTTCGTGCTGTGAATTGTAGATGCTGACTGCCTTCTCCAGGATGCGCTTGCGCACATAGGGTGAAGAGTATGTGGAGTCAGTGGAACCTGCAAATGACAGGAAAACTTTGCCCTCTTCCTGCTGACGCTGCTCAGGGGTGAGACGCTCGTCAGCTGACTCTGATGATACCAGTACGGTTACAAAGTCTGAGGTGGGCACCTTCTCATCTGATACTGACGATGGCGTGATTACCATTGCCGGCTCTTTCTGAAGGAAGGTTGAAGTCAACATGAAGAAAGTAAGCAAAAGAACGGTCACGTCACTCATCGCGGTCATGTCAATGAGCGTACTCTTTCTTTTTATTTTTACTTTTCCCATATTTACTGGTTAATCTATTTAGTAATTGGTGTTTATAGTTTAAGCCGTAGTAAATACGTGATTAGTGAGTAGCGGCAAATGTCTGAACGATGGTGAAACCGATTTCGTCAATTGCGTAAGTCAGGTGGTCAATCTTATTAGTGTAGAAGTTGTAAGAGATAACTGCGAATGCACCTGTTGCAATACCGAAGGCAGTGTTGATAAGTGCCTCAGAGATACCGGTTGACAGTGCGGTTGAGTCAGGAGCACCACTCTGTGCCAGTGCCTGGAATGACTTGATCATACCCATTACAGTACCCAACAGACCAACGAGAGTACCAAGAGTGGTCATTGTTGCAACAATGGGAAGGTTCTGCTGAAGAGCGGGCATCTCAAGTGCGGTTGCTTCTTCAATTTCTTTCTGAAGAGTGGCAATCTTCTGCTCTTTTGAAAGAACGGTGTTCTTGTCCATTTCTTCGTAGCGGTTGAGACCGGCAGCTACAACGGCTGCTACAGTGCCCTGCTGCTTCTTGCACAGTGCCTGTGCACCGGCGATGTCATTCTTCTCAAGGCATACTTTTACATTAGCAACAAACTTGCTGATGTCACCTTTACCTTTGGCTGAAGACAGAGCAAACCAGCGCTCAAATGAAAGTACGATAACGGTGAGGAACAGTGTCTGAAGAATGGGCACAATGAAACCACCTTCGTGAATGGTACCCCACAGGTTCTTGGGATGACCGTCTTCAAAGTGCATGTCGTTACCAAACCAGAAGATGAACAGACATACGCAGATGAGAGCACAGATAAGGATTACCCAGAAGGCATTCTTGATACCGGGGGCGTTTGACTTTTTGGCTTTGGGCTTTGCGGCGGGTTTTGCTGCAGGCTTAGCGGCCTGTACATTAGGCTTTTGAGCTTCCATAATTAAATTTACAATTACTTGGTGTTAAATTTAAAAAGTTATTATTAAAGTATTTTCTGTTCTGTTATGTAGTAATCACGGCTGTCTGAATGGTTCAGTTTTAAGGTTATGAATCAGTCTGAGTGATTGGCCGCCCCAGGGGTATCTGATACATTATGCCGTGTGCTTTTTCTGTGTTAATTCACGCAAATTTAATCAGTAGTTTTAAACCAGCAAAATATTTTAGCCAATATTTGCCGCATGCGGTGCCCTTTTGACTTTTTTTGAGGGCGCAAACTCACTTTTTTCTCAAAAATATGCTAAATAACATAAATCTGTCTTTATCATTTATGTCGGTCTATATCTTACGGAGGCACTTATGCTGTATGCTGTGAAGTTTGCGGACGCAAGGCTTTGCCTGGCTTGACCCCGCAAACCCATTATTTCGCCACCGCAAGTCTCTATGACTTTTCACGGCAGCACGTCTGCTACTTTATATTGCGGCGCGCCAACGACTTCTTAACACCGCGAGACCACGCTTTTTTTGACGTTTGTGCTGTCAACTGTACCTCACCGGTTTAGGACTGTATTTCCGCAGAAGTTTTATGCCTGCGTTTACCACTGCTGGCTGTGGAGCTTTGCGGGATTGTATTTTTCTTTGGGGTGGGTAGGTCCTGCGGGATGGCCCAGGGCTACAATACTCAAGGGTATGATATGCTCAGGCAGGTCAAGGAGTGCGCTGAAATCCTCCACGCGGCTGCTTATGGGGTATATCCCGCACCAGACTGCCCCCAGGCCCATGCCGTGAGCGCTCAGAAGCAGGTTTTCAGTGGCAGCTGAACAGTCCTGAATCCAGTATGTTGCCCCCTCACCGTCAAGGGTATTGGCGGTGTCACCGCAGATGACAATGGCGGCGGTGGCGCTTTTCATCATGGTCATGGTCTGGAAGCGTTCTGCTATGGCATTCAGTATGTCACGGTCCGTGATGGTTATAATCTCCCAGGGACGCTTGTCAGCGGCGGTGGGAGCTGCCATGGCTGCGCGAACCAGGGAGTCCATCTGCCCGTCAGTGAGCGGTGTATCTGTGAAACTGCGCACGCTGCTGCGGGTGAGTATGCAGTTCTGGACTATGGCTGCCGTGTCAACGGTGCTTTGTGCCGCTAAGCTGTCAGTCTCAGGGCTTGATTTCTTGTCAGCACGGGCAATGGAAAAGGCCTGTATAAGCACGGTAAGTGCCAGTATGGCACAGAGGATATATAGGTAGGTGGTTTTCATTTATGGTTATGTGGTTGGGTTAAGGTTGGCTATCAATGGGTGTGCAGTCTTTAATTATGATGGCAGTCTTAAAATATGGTCACCTTTATTTACTAATGGCACCTAATATTTTTTACTTATCATATAATGTATTTAATAATGCCTTATTTACTAAAAGTATCTGAGAGACAATATTATATTTTATGTTATGCATTGCGCAGGTTCTGTGCCACACGGAGCAGGGTGCCGGCGGGACAGATGAAGCGGCAGTAAGGACGCGGCATGAAAACTGAGATAATAAGAATCACTATTCCGGCGGCAATCATGAACCAGGCGGCTTTTGTGACCATAAAGGCCGCAAACAGTTCATAATTTATCCAGGCAGTAAGCATGCCGGTCCAGAGCAGTATCATAAGCAGTCCCCACAGTACATAGCGTGCCACGGTCAAGACTTTTGTGGCTTTCTTTCCCGGCTTTATCTTGTATTTGCTCTGTGACGCGTTCATCAGTTCCTGAAGTGAGCCAAGCGGGCAGACATTGGCGCAGTAATAGCCCGGATGTCCAAACAGCGGGTAAATAAAGGCTATGATGAAAAGAAAAAGCGTGAGCAGTGCGGCTGCGTTAGACAAGCCGGAAGAAAGCATGTGCAGCATGGTGCCATAACTGACAAAGGTCCCGCTCCAGAAACCCAGGACTGCCACATTAAGAATTTCCTGGGTGCGTCGGTAAATTTTATTTTTCCATATCATAGGAAGCACTGCCGCCAGTAAAGCCACCCCAAGGGCGCACCACCACTGCAGCGGCAGAGGATCTGAGGAATCTGTTTCAACCGGTCTGGCCGCACGCCGTGCAACTTCCGCAGCAAGCTGACTGCGCACGTTGGTAATAAGGGCTGAGGAGCTGTATGTGGCTCCTGATACGGCATCAACTTTCAGTGCCAGTGCTTCCTGAGCCGTGCGCCCGTCCCAGGCGTCCAGCAGCCCGGAGTTTACCACTTCCTCAAAGTAAGAGGGAGTCTCAGAGTTAGGTAACGCCTCCACGCTGTCCACCGTGCCTTCAGCACTGAAATATACTTTAACCGGTACCGGACCGTTAAAACCCTCAGCAACAGGTTCTTCAGTCTGTACTCCGGTGCTGTCAGACATGGCTGTATCAGCGGGATGTAATGTGTGGTCAGCGCTTTCCTTGGTATTCAGGAAGAAGGTCTTGCCTGAGAAAACCAGTGCAGCGGCGCTCATAATCAGGAAAACCACCGCAAGGCTGAAAATATTGACAGCCACGGACTTGAAGGTCCTGCCGCCGTTGTCTTTTTTCTTTTTCTCCTTTTTTGTCATTATTAGTATCCGGGACTTCTGAATAAATTATGAATGGGCTGATTTACGGATAGCGGGTTGTACCACCTGGATTCTAACGTGGGAGTTAATTATTCAAATTTAGGAGGTATTACAGGTCATTCTCAAAGTTGCGGGCCCGCTCACGGTTGCGTTCATCCAGCTTTTCAAGTTTATCCTTATTGGCAGCATCCAGCTGTGCCTGGCTGAGCAGAAAGGCCATATTGAAATAATACTGCCCCATGGACTTGAACTCCTCATCAGCATTCAGTTTGCTTTCCATTTCAGCGGCTTTCTCCGGGTCCTGAGCGGCTATGTCCCTGAGGGTGCTCCATTTTTCAGCAATACGCTCAGAGATGTCATCCATGATGTCTATCATGTCACTGTAATCACCCTGTGTAGCCTTTCCGGCTCTTGCGCGTTCTATGAGGCTCTCACACCTGGCCGGAGTATATGATTGGCTACAAGCCGTCAGCAGGGCAAGGAAGAGCGGACAGAGTAAGGTGATAAGAAGTGTACTGTTTATTTTTCTCATGTTTAAATCATTCAGTTTCAACTGCCGCAAAAGTACAAAAAAATGTTTATTATCTTCCTTTTACAGGCTCTTAAAACAAAGTTCATGCAGATGTGTTATACTCTTGAATGAAAGAAATGTCCGCAACGCATGCCCTGAACAGGTAAGGAGCGGAGTGTTAGCACGCTTCTGTATGAGGTCGGCAGAGGACTATCCAGCAGAAGACTTTTCAGAACAGAGTACATCTAATGAAAAGTAAGGCATAAAGAATTTAAAAGTAAGACATAAAGGATAAATTTATAAAAATAAAGTTATGAAAAAATTCCTCACTGATGACAAGCTTGTCATTGTAGGCGCTGCCGGCATGATAGGCAGCAATATGGCTCAGACCGCAGCCATGATGAAACTGACTCCCAACATCTGTCTTTATGACCCATATAAGCCCGCGCTTGAAGGTGTGGCAGAGGAGCTGGCTCACTGCGGTTTTGAGGGTATGAACATCACTTATACAACAGATGTGAAAGAGGCTCTGACAGGTGCCAAATATATAGTGAACTCCGGGGGTGCCGCGCGTAAGGCCGGAATGACCCGTGAGGACCTTCTGAAAGGTAATGCAGCCATAGCAGAGGAGTTTGGTAAGAATGTAAAGGCTTACTGCCCTAATGTAAAGCATATAGTGGTGATTTTTAACCCTGCTGATATCACAGGTCTTATCACGCTGCTTTATTCAGGACTGAAGCCGTCACAGGTGAGCACCTTAGCGGCTCTTGACAGCACAAGGCTGCGCTCAGAGCTGTCTAAGTATTTCAAGGTGCCTGCTGACGAGATTGTAAACTGCCGTACTTACGGCGGCCATGGTGAGCAGATGGCCGTGTTTGCATCTACCACCACAGTGGACGGAAAGCCTCTTACTGAGATAATAGGTACTGAGAAGCTACCTTCTCACGACTGGGAGGAGCTTAAGGTACGCGTAATCCAGGGCGGTAAGAACATAATAGATCTGCGCGGACGTTCTTCATTCCAGAGCCCGGCATATCTGTCCATAGAAATGATTGCTGCAGCCATGGGTGGAGAGCCATTCCGCTGGCCTGTTGGAACTTATGTAAACAATGACCGTTTCAGCCACATAATGATGGCCATGGAGACCACCGTGAACAGCGATGGAGTAAGTGTTAACGAAGTCAAAGGTACTCCCGCTGAGGAAGCAGAACTGGAAAAGAGTTATCAGCACCTGTGTGAACTCCGCGATGAGGTTATAGCGCTGGGTGTGATGCCGCCCATTGACCGCTGGGTAGAGCTTAATCCCAATCTGGACAAGAAGCGCTGCTGAACCGCGGACTTTTAGAGCTCTTCTTTCATTGAGAGGGCCCGAAATACAAAGTTGGACGGTTTTGAAAACAGGCGCCACCAGGAGACGGAAGAATGTCTCCCGGCGGCGCTTATTTGCTATGTGTCAGCGGTATATGCTTGTGTGAGATAGCTGTCTACCATATGTCCACGTTATACTTTATGTCCATGAGCAGTTAATGGCTACCTTTGCCTGAAAGATATGAAGAAATGAAAATTTAAGGTATGAAAAAGGTATTATTTTTTGTGGCGTTCTGTGTGACGTTGCTTGCCGGCCAGGTACAGGCCAAGAAAGTTATAGTGCGTGATGATATGTTTGAGTTTGAGCTCAATACCTCCACTAAGAAAGCAGTACTGACAGATTACTTTAAAGGCAGCAGTACAGGCACAGTCACCATTCCTGATGAAGTTCTCTATTCCGGAGACGGCAATAGTTATAAGGTGGTGAAGATAGGAGAGACAGCCTTTCTATCCAGTAAGATGAAGGCTGTGAATTTCCCCAGTGGTCTTACCACCATAGGGAAGGAAGCTTTTTATAACTGTCCCAACTTGTATAAGGATAAGGTCATGACCATTCCTGAGGGTGTTACTACCATAGACACTCTGGCTTTTGCGTTTCTTAAAGCCTCAGAAATAAGGATTCCCTCCACATGTAAGACCATACGTCTGCAGGCGTTTGCTGATGTTACGGCCCGGACGGTTAGATTTGCCGCGCCTAAGGACGGTCTGACCATAGGCAATATGTGTTTTGCCATGTCAGATATAGAGACTATAGCTTTCCCCATGGGTATGACCAAGCTGGGGGAGAGTGCCTTTCTGGACTGTTTGAAGCTTAAGTCCATAAGCTTTCCGGGCTCACTGAGCAAGGTGCCCTCATGCTGCTGTTATAACTGTCCGGCGCTTACCACTGTCAGTTTCCAGGAAGGTGTCAAAACCATTGGCTGGGGAGCGTTCAGCCAGTGTAATATAAGTGCTGTCAGCTTCCCCGGTACACTTAAAGTGATTGAATATCAGGCTTTTGAATATAATCACATAAGCTCACTGGTACTTTCTAACGGAGTGACAGATATAGGTTCCTGGGCTTTCCAGTATAATGAGGAGATGACCGGTGTTTACATTGGTCCGTATGTGAGCAATATAGGGAAAGAGGCCTTTTGGGGCTGTACCAAGCTGATGGGAGTGAACAGCCGGAATCTTACTCCCCCTAAGCTGGGAGAAAAGTGCTTCTCAAAGGAATCTTTGGAGTATGCCACTCTATACCTTCAGGACGCGGCTGTAAATGAATACCGTCTCACACCGGGCTGGAAAGATTTCAAGTGGTTTGACCGCGCGGGTGTTAATGATGTCTGTGCGGATAACAGTGAGGCAGCGGAGTATTATAACCTATCCGGTATCAGAGTGGCTGACACGGAGTTACACCCCGGTGTATATATCAAGCGTACACCCGGTGGAGCAGAGAAAATATTAATCAAGTAAGACCCGTAAGTCCTGAGGCACTGACTTTGTGATGTATAGAGGGCATGAGTGCAGAGGCTACCTCACACTCAAAGGGTCTCGCGGTATTTGAGGATATCCGCCTCAGAGAGCTTACGAATTACTTTACAGGGATTTCCGGCGGCAAGAACACCGTCCGGAATATCCTTGTTTACCAGGCTACCGGCACCTATGACTGTATTGCTACCGATGGAAACACCCGGCAGTACATGAACTCCGGCACCTATCCATACGTTGTCACCCACTGTGATGGGAAGCGCATACTCCAGCCCTCGGTTACGGCGTTCCACGTCCAGAGGGTGCCCTGCGGTGTGGAATCCGCACTGAGGAGCAATGAAGACGTTGTCACCGAATGTTACCGGAGCACCGTCCAGAATGACGCATCCGTGATTGGCAAAGAAGTTCTCACCCACGTGTATATTGTAGCCGTAGTCACACCAGAAGGGAGGCAGGATGGTGCAGTTCTCCTTACGTGAGCCAAGGAGTGCTGTCAGAATGTGCGCGGCTTCTGCTGTTTGTGAGGGCCGGAGGGCATTGAGGTCATAGCACAGTCCAGCGGCATGCTCCCGTTCTGCAATCAGTTCAGGGTCATAATTTGCATCATAAAGTAATCCGTGGTGGATTTTTTCTTTTTCTGTCATAGGATTTGAGTAAATATGGTTAATGCAGGATGTATTACCTGAGCAAAGATATTAATTTTCTATTTATCTTTGCAAGAAAAACTATGCTATGAAATTACAGTGCCCACATTGCAAGACCACTTTCCAGGTGGATGAAAGCGAGTACGCAGCCATAGCGGCTCAGGTGCGCGGTGCAGAGCTTGAAAAGGAGGTCAGCAGACGCGTGACGGAACTTGAACAGAGATACACCGCAGAGGCAGAGGCAGCCCGGCTGAAACAGATGCACGAGTTACAGGAACGTGAAGCCCTGAAAGACAGAGAAGCAGCGGAATTACGGTTACAGGTGGAGCGGCTGACCATGCAGGTGAGCAGTTTTCAGACTGAGAAAGCCGCTGAAATGGCAAAGCATGAGGCTGACGCCCGTGAAAAGATGGCGCGGCTTAAGGAAAGTAAGGATTTGGAAATTAATGATTTGCGTTCTAAATTACTGAGTGTGGACGCACGTCATGCTCTTGCTATGGAGAAAGAGCGAAGCGCCTCCAGAGAGAGTCTGATGCAGAAGGAGCAGGCCTTGGCAGAGTTGACCCTGAAACTTAAGAACGCTGAGGTAGCGGCAGAAAACAAGATTCATGAAATCAATGAGCGTAACAGCGTGCTTCTCAGGGCCAAGGATGAGGAAATAGAGCATTATAAGGACATGAAGAGCCGCCTTTCCACAAAGTTATTGGGTGAGACTCTGGAAATTCACTGCCGTAATGTTTTTGACAGGGCACGCTCATACGGTCAGTTCATTAATGCTTATTTTGAGAAGGATAATGATGCCTCAGGAGGCAGCAAGGGAGATTTTATCTTCCGCGATTATCTTGACGGCCGAGAGTTTATCTCCATTATGTTTGAGATGAAGAATGAGGATGAGAACAGTGTGAACAAGCACCGAAACGCCGATTTCCTGGATAAGCTGCACCGTGACCGCGTGGCCAAGAACTGTGAGTATGCAGTTCTGGTGAGCACATTAGAGGCTGACAGTGAGCTATATAACGAGGGGATAGTGGATGTTTCATACCGGTATGACAAGATGTATGTGGTGCGTCCCCAGTTTTTTATGGCGGTAATATCCATGCTGAGCAGGACAGCGCGGCGTGGTGCTGAGAAACTTATTTCTCTGAATCATGAACTGGAGGTTGCCAGGGCGCAGAGCATTGACGTCACAAAATTTGAGGAGAAGTGTAATAAATTTGTGATGAGTTTCAGCAAGTTAGTGGAATCACATATTGCCAAGCAGGATGATGCACTGGCCAGACTTGACAAGGAAATAGAACAGGTGGAGAAGCATGCTGAAAATCTACGCAAGATACGTTCACTGTTTGAGACTTCAAAGCAAAAGTTGCTGAAAGCCAATGAGATGGCGGAGACAGATCTGACTATAAAGAAGTTGACTTACGGGAATCCCACAATGAGAAAAAAGTTTGAGGATGCCCGTAAGGAGGATTTGACTCATGAAGGGGATTAGAATCTTAAGGAAGTCCAGGAGGCAATATTTGAACCGGAATTGGAATTTTACAGGGATGAAAGAACGGTTTTGAGCGTAAAGGGATAATTTCCTGTTTTGACGGGTGGTAATTTTGCAGTCAAAGAAATTAGAAAATCAAAAGAAATTAATAGACTGCAAAATTACATTACCATGAGAACAAGAAATTATTCCGGCAAGATGAGAGTTTATCAGAGTAGCAGATTTACTATCCGCTTAAACAGAAAAAGAAGAAACAGAAAACGCAGCAGCTGTAGAACCCTGGAGCGTTACCAGTGCGTATGCAGAGTTAAAACGGTAAGTTATAGGGTTATTGAGTGTAGCATGAGGCTCAACCATGTTAAAGGGCAGGTGTGTCAGATGGGGTCTCTGTCAGCAGGCCGTGTATCTGCGGCAGTAGTGGGGCGCACATATCATTCACGATGGTGGCGTGGCTGGCAAATGAATCCAACGGGGCGTATTCTGAGTCCTGCGCTGATATGCGGGCCATAACCTGCTCATATGTCATGCCGTTACGGTTCATGACGCGTGTTATACGAAGTTCTTGCGGGGCAGTCACCACCCACAGAGTGTCCACAAGTTTTACCAGCCCCGAACTGAAGGGAATGGCTGTTTCAACAAAGGCGTGCTGTGCTTGTGTGGCGCGGCATGTGGCCAGCCAGTGGCTGAGATCATTCAGGACTGCGGTATGGGTGATGCTGTTAAGCTGTTGCAAGAGTCTGTCATCACTGAATACAACCGCAGCAATGCGAGGCCTGTTCACTTTGCCGTCAATGACGGCTTCAGGGTGAATGTGTTCACACAGCAGGCGGTGAATGTCAGGGTCTGTATCAATGATTTGTCTTGCCCTGGAGTCACAGTCATAGACGGGAAATCCCATGCAGAGCAGTATGCGGCTGACAACGCTTTTTCCGGACCCAATGCCTCCGCAGATGCAGGTGGTAATCATTTCTGGATGTAGAAATTGACGCTGTCCTTGGCCAGGCGGACGTTGTAAATATTATCCGGTACGTTTCCGAGGGAGAGGGGGACCTTGGCGTCAGCGCCGGAGGATGCACGTGTAAAGTCAGCGGTAACTGACATTTCAGGAGCGCTGTCAGTGTAGCGGTTCATGGGAACCATGTAAATTACCTCCACATTTGCGGGATCAAGAATAATCTCAGTGCCTGACGGGGCCCCTATGATATTGAGAGGAAGCAATCTTGATTTCTTTACGAGAGGTTCTACGTGTACTGTGACGTTGATACTGTCAGGAACAACGCGTATTCCGGCCGGAGCCACCAGAGCAACACGGCGTGTTGTGGTCTCTGTCAGGTCAGTGAAGTTAATTTCCTCAGTGGAAACTTTAGAGAAGGAGGCCGGAAGTCTGCCCGCTGAGAAGACCCGGACACTGTCAGAGGACAGTGAGGGAGCGCCAATCTGGGCCACCTGAGCAGATGTTGAGATATTGGCGTTTAGTTTCACAGGGAGCATGTGTCCGGGAGATGTGGTGTAAAACAGGACCAGTGAGTCAGGGGTCACCAGCTGAACAGTGGCAGAGTTTATGCGGTCACGGACCAGCCCCTTGATGTCTGCGTCGCCAAGCCTCAGGGCGGAGCCGTCCTTGAAGACTCTGTAATCTATTTCAAGGGTGGGAACGGAGCCCCAAAGGATTTTCATCAGTGGCGTTCCGCGCAGTACCATGCTGACGTTGATGACGCGTGGGGGCGCAGTGATGAGTGTGACGGAATCAGGGACATTGGTAACCACAACGGGCATCCTGGTTTCCACTTGAGTGGGCTGATTAAAAGACATGACTGCCCAGAGAAGGGCAGCCACGAATATGAAAAGTATGAACATCAGCGCGTTGCGTCCGCGTTCAGAACGGAGGATATTACGTACCTTACGGAGCCTGGCTGACTTCATGGAGCTATAATCTTAATTCTGCTGGTTCTGATTAGCAGCGTCCTGCTGGGCATCAGCAGCGGCTCCGTAAACCATGGTTTTCTCCACGCGGACACGTACACCGGATGCAATTTCCACCAGGAAATAGTTGTCAGTAATATCAGTTACCTTGCCGTGTATGCCGCCTGCGGTTACAACGTTAGTGCCCTTGGTGATGCTTTCACGGAATTTGCGGATTTCTTTCTGACGCTTCTGCTGTGGGCGAATCATGAAGAAATAGAAAATGGCAATGAGGGCCACAATCATGAAGATGCTTTCAAGGCCGCCGGCAGACTGCTGCTGCAATAAAATTGTATTCATGCTATCGGATAATTAAGTTGTTTATAATTCAGATAGGTGGGGTGAGGAGGGGCGAAAATTTACTTGTTAAGCAGTCCCCGGGTACGGAGGCGCTCAGTGATTGCAAAAAGGATACCGTTAATGAACTGTCCGCTCTTGGGCGTGCTGTAATTGTTGGCAATTTCCACGTATTCATTCATGGTAACGGCCAGAGGAATTTCCGGGAAGTTCACGAGCTCAGCAATGGCCACGGTCATGATGACAATGTCCATGAATGCCAGGCGCTCAGTGTCCCACTGCTCAGCGTTAATGCAGGCGTCAATGTAAGAGCGGTACTGGCTTCTGTAATCCACAGCATAGCGGAACAGGCGAGCGCCAAAGCCGGCGTCTTCCTCATCCTTGTACATGGGCAGGAGGCTGAGAGAGACAGTACCGTCAGGGTTAACGGTGGCCTGGCGGATGGATTTGAGAACAAAGGTTCCCATGATGAGAAGGTCATCATTCCAGAATACTGACCTGTCTTCCATGGCTTCAGCAAAGGCATCGCTGCGGAAGATGACGTTTTTAAGGAGCTCCCGCCAGAGGTCGCAGTCAGCTCGGGCCTGTAATTCCGGTGATACGGCGGGTGCTGCCATATAATTCCGGTATATATCTGACTTGAGGATTTCTTCCATGAGGCGTTTCAGGAGGGTATGATCATCAGCCCATGAAACGGGATTATCCTTGATGAAGAGTTCCAGCTCAGCGTCTTTCTCAATGGCAGCAGCCAGAGCGTTATCAACAAAACGCATGTCAGGATTCAGTTCTTCCGGAGTAGCCAGATATTTCTCCTTGGCATTTTCCAGTTGCTGAAGCTGATAAGCGGTGAGTTCTTTAATGAGGATGAAGATGCTCATATACAGCTCGCGGGCTTTAGCCAGGGAAGTGTCCAGTGTGCGTGTTGCGTTAAGGTAAGCAGCGCGTGAGTGGCTGTAAGACTCAAGGGTTGCAGCGGCCTGCTCAATGCCTTTTTCCAGACCGGCAAGGGTGAAGTTGGGTGACTGTCTGAGAGCGTCCTGTACGGCGGTGTTCCCTGCAATTATGGTGCGGAGGACGGTGGCCCACAGGCGTACGTCATCTTCCAAGTCAGGGTTCTTAATTTTTTTGTAAGAACGGAAAGCTGAAGAGGTGGCAATGGCGTCAATAAGTTGCTGGAGCAGCGGGTCAAGAAGTTTTATGTTTCCGTGGGCTGCAGTTGCGGCGCCTGTGACGGCATCATCTTCAATGAGTGCGCGGCCAACGCGGTTTGAAACCAGCTGTGGAAGGGTGTCTACCATGGGCATGCTTCCGTCACGCCTGATTGTGCGTATGCCTGACATCTGTGCAATGAGCAGCAGCATGTCCAGATAAACCGCGTAAGCAAATTTTTTATCCCTTGTGGGGTTTTCAGGGGCAGCGTCTATACGAAAGTCATTTCTGGTGAGCAAGTATGAATACAGAATCTGCACCACTTTAAGGCGTATGAGTATGCGGTTAATCATGTCAATGTATGCAAAAGATGATTTTTAGATACAGCAAAATTTACTGCAAGGCATTAATAGTGGGTGCAAAATTACTAATTTTCTTGGAATGACATGCTTTATCTGTTATAAAAAAAAAGATGCAAGCTGCCGTAAATTGTGGGTGTGAAGATGCAGGGGGTTACTTGTCTCCGTACATACGGCTGTAGTAGTTCTTGTATTCTCCGGCGGTAATACGGTCCATCCAGTCTTTGTTATCAAGGTACCAGTCAATGGTTTCACTTATTCCCTGCCGGAACTGCAGAGATGGTTTCCACCCGAGCTTGGATGTAAGATGTGTGGCGTCAATGGCGTAGCGGAGGTCGTGCCCGGCACGGTCTGTGACGTATGTAATAAGGTCATCATCAGCACCTTCAGGACGGCCCAGGCGGCTGTCTACAAGGCTTATAATCAGTTTTACAATGTCAATATTGCGCCATTCATTACAGCCGCCAATGTTGAAGCTCTCACCGGGCTGCGCATTATGGAAGATGAGGTCTATGGCGCGTGCGTGGTCTTTGACGTAGAGCCAGTCGCGCACGTTGAGGCCGCGGCCGTAAACAGGTATGGGCTTACGGTTTATAACGTTGTTGATTACCAGAGGGATTAGTTTCTCAGGGAACTGATTAGGGCCGTAATTGTTGCTGCAATTGGTGATGACGGTGGGCATGCCGTAGGTGTCATGGAAGGCACGTACGAAGTGGTCACTGGAGGCTTTGGATGCGGAGTAGGGGCTGTGAGGTGAGTAAGGTGTCTTTTCAGTGAACATGGGGCTGTCCATCTCCAGAGCTCCGTACACCTCATCAGTGGAAATGTGGTAAAACATCTTGCCGCTGAATCCTTCCGGAGTTGCTTTCCAGGTGTTCAGTGCGGCCTGCAGGAGCGAGAGTGTTCCCATGACATTGGTGCGGGCAAAGCTGAAAGGGTCAGTTATGGAGCGGTCCACATGACTCTCCGCCGCCAGATGTATGACGCCGTCTACGGAAAATTCTTCCATCAGGGCCAGCATGGCGGGATAATCAGTGATATCAGCACGCCGGAAGACGTAATTTGGGGCATCAGCTACGTCAGCTACGTTTTCCAGGTTGCCGGCATAAGTGAGGAGATCAACGTTAATGATACGGTACTGCGGGTATTTCTGTACCATAAGGCGCACCACGTGGCTGCCAATGAAACCGGCCCCACCGGTTATTATGATATTACGCTGGTATTTCATTTTTTTCAGAATGGAGTTATGAATTCCTTAAAAGCGGTGTTGCGGAGGTCCTTTTCAGAGAGTATGGCGTGTGCCGTGTCTATGGGCCAGTTTATGTTCAGGTCCGGGTCATCAAACGCTATGCCTCCCTCAGCTTCAGGAGTATAGTAATTATCACATTTATAGGCAAAGGTTGCCGAGGGCGAAAGTACTGCAAAGCCGTGGGCAAAGCCTCTGGGAACAAGCAGCTGCAGATGGTTCTCACCGGTGAGTTCCACTGCCACGTGGGAGCCGTAAGTGGGTGAACCTGCGCGGAGGTCAACGGCCACGTCAAGCACCGCCCCCTCAAGAACACGCACTAGTTTTGCCTGTGTGTGGGGAGGCCGCTGGAAGTGGAGACCGCGGATTACGCCGCGGCATGACTTACTCTGGTTGTCCTGTACCCAGTTATATTCCTTTCCAATGAGCTGTGTGAACAGACGATGATTATATGTTTCAGTGAAGTATCCGCGGGCGTCACCGAAAATCTGCGGCTGGAGAATCTTTACATCCGGGATGGCGGTGTCAATGAC
The DNA here is from genome assembly GCA_947175205.1 of uncultured Porphyromonadaceae bacterium. Classification (GTDB taxonomy): domain Bacteria; phylum Bacteroidota; class Bacteroidia; order Bacteroidales; family Muribaculaceae; genus CAG-873. The sequence goes on from CAMWLS010000031.1 coordinate 26,530, forward strand.
TTTCATAAGATATTGTATCACAGCGGCTGTTGCTATGTCAGAGCGGCCGGGTGGTGTTACTGTCAATTTCTTTAATCACCTGAAGGAGATAGTGCCCATACTGGTTGTTTTTCATCTGTTCAGCATGATGCATGATGGTGTCACGGGAAATCCAGCCCTGGCGGTAGGCAATGCCTTCAACGCATCCGATTTTGAGACCCTGGCGCTTTTCAAGCACCTCTATGTACATGGAAGCCTCTGCAAGGCTCTCGTGGGTTCCTGTGTCAAGCCAGGCAAAGCCGCGGCCCAGGCGTGTCACGTGCAGGCGGTCAAGGGCCAGGAAGTGCTGATTTACTGATGTGATTTCCAGCTCTCCGCGGGCTGAGGGTTTAATCCGGCAGGCCACGTCCACAACCTCGTTGGGGTAAAAGTAGATGCCGGTGACGGCATAGTTGCTTTTAGGGACGGCGGGTTTTTCTTCCAGGCTTATACATTTCCCGTTGTTGTCAAATTCAGCAATGCCGTATCTTGTGGGGTCAGAAACCCAGTAGCCAAAGACGGTGGCAATGCCTGAGTTTACGGTTCGTTCCACGGCATCTTTCAGAAGGAGGTCAAAACCGGAGCCGTTAAAGATATTATCACCCAGTACAAGGCACACGCTGTCATTGCCAATGAACTCGCGCCCAATGATGAAAGCCTGAGCCAGGCCGTCCGGTGACGGCTGTTCAGCATACGAAATCTTCATTCCCAGACCTGAGCCGTCACCAAAGAGGCGGCGGAATCCCGGAAGGTCAACCGGAGTGGAAATGATAAGGACCTCACGTATCCCGGCCTGCATGAGGACAGAGAGCGGGTAATAGACCATGGGCTTGTCATAAACCGGTAGCAGTTGCTTGCTGACAGCTTTTGTAATGGGATATAAACGAGTGCCGGAACCTCCGGCCAGAATGATACCTTTCATGTTGAGCAAATTTTACGGCCGCTAAGGTAGTAAAAAAATCAGAATGGGCTTATGTTAAGAATGTTTATGTTTATTGAAAGGTGAAATCTGTTTTTTGACGGGGATGCAAAAAGAGCTAAGTCTGTGTGACTTAGCTCTTTGTTGCCTTGGAAGGATTCGAACCCTCACAGGCGGAACCAGAATCCGACGTGC
>CAMWLS010000032.1 GCA_947175205.1 uncultured Porphyromonadaceae bacterium
ACTCAATACTTTGTGATAAAATAGGAAGAAATCAAGACAAGAAAAGAAGACAAGACATCAAGCAAACCGAAAAAGATTTACAGGAAAAATTGACTTTTTAATTAAGTGAATCATAGGTTAGAAGTGCAACCCCCTGAGACAGGTCGTTGCATTTTTTTTGCTATAAAGGAGTCTATTAATAAGTTTTCTCCTATATTTGTGTGCATGAATAGAAGTCGTCACACTTACGTTCCTGCTCAGCCCCAGATTCTTCTGCTGCTTTTAATGGCATTATTACTCATTCCGTGGCTGGGACAGACCTGGTTTAACTCTAAGGGTGAACCGCGCGAAGCCATTGTTGCCGCCTCAATATTAAGTTCCGGAAACTGGATTCTTCCCGTAAATTACGGTGGCGACATTGCCTTTAAGCCACCGTTCCTATACTGGTGTATAGCCATCTGCGCAAAAATTTTTAACGGAGGTACGGTTAATGAGTTCATCTCGCGCCTTCCGTCCGCCCTGGCGCTTATGGCCATGGTGTGGAGTGGATTCCGGTGGGCATGGCGTGTGAAAGACTCTGCCACGGCATGGGCCATGGCCGCCGTCACCGTAACGTCAGTGGAGGTGTTCCGCGCCGGAGTGGCATGCCGCCTGGACATGCTGGTGACAGCACTGATGGTTATGTCACTGTACCAGTTGTATTACCTCACTAATCCCAAAACACGTCATCGCGCCTTCAGATATGTGGGAGTCGTGCTGATGATGAGTGCTGCCACCATGACCAAGGGCCCCATAGGAAGTGCATTGCCCTGCCTGATTGCAGGGATTTACATGCTGCTTCGCGGACAAGGCTTCTGGCGCACCACCGGCATGCTGGCTGCAGTATTCATTTGCTCTCTCATCCTGCCCGCTTGGTGGTTTATGGAGGCCTGGAAGCAGGGAGGCCAGCATTTTTATGACCTTATGATGGAAGAAAACGTGGGTAGGCTGACAGGTACCATGAGTTATGGCTCTCACGTTAAGCCGCTCTATTACAATTTCCTCACCATACTGTCAGGAATGGCACCCTGGACACTGCTCATGCTTATGTGTGGTGCCTATATGCGGAAGATACGTCTGTCATACATGCGCGCGCCGGGACAGTTTATGTGTGTAGCCGCTGCAGCCACCTTCATTTTCTACTGCATTCCCCAAAGCAAGCGAAGCGTCTACCTCCTGCCCATGTATCCTGCCATGGCATACGGTGTGGCTTGCGCCGTTCTTGCACTTAGAAAATCAAAGGCGCTTTCCATTTACCGTTATATAATATATGTGTTGGCCATACTGTTGCTTCCGGCCATCATTTTCTTGTCCGTAAAAGCTGACGGCATCATAATCAGGATGGACCAGCCTCAGTGGTGGCAGTGGATTTTCATTGCACTTCCATTGCTTACAGCTCTGTTTCTATGGAAAGAACGCACTGATGCGCTTATGGGCAGCTGCACTGTAACTTACGCGCTCTTCCTGGCCTATGCCGCGGCCCTGATGCCGGCCATACTGCGCCCGCAGAGTGATAAGCCCCTTACGGCCATCATTAATGAGCACTCACCGGCCGGCGCAACCGTCTACAGCCTTGAGGCACCGGGCAAGATCAGGTTCTTTACCTTAAACTTCTATCTGGATGACCGCATCCGGCCGGTCAAAACCCTTACTGAGCTTCATGATATGCCTCAGGGAACCGTGGTACTCTATGATGTGGCGGTTGCTGACAGCCTGGCTGCCGACACGCTTTTTGACCATACAAGAATCAGTAAGCGCGGTTGTGACTTCCGTCACCCCCTATATATGGGCGTGCGTAATAATAAGCCGGCAGCAGGTGATAGCCTGCCCCACAGATAGTTACACCTCTGTACCCCTTTTATACCCCTTCTATTTTTGTGCGCTTCAGACTCAGCGACTAATTTTGCGTCACAAGACATTTTCATACACACTTACTAAATACACAAAACAATGAAAAAGTTATTATTACTTGTCGCCGTAGCAGTTTCTTTAACCTTTGCAGCATGCTCAAAGTCAGCAGCTGACTATGCAAAGGAAACCAAAGACCTCTCAAAAGAATATTTTGAGCTTGTAAAGGTTGGTAAGACTGCTGAAGCCGCAAAGGTAAAGCAGAAAATGGACAAGCTGGGTAAAGAAATCTCAGAAAAGATGGAGAAAGACCCCGAGTTCAAGAAACAGTGGGAAGCTGAAGCTCCCGGCATTGCCGCAGAAGTGATGAACCAGGCAAAAGATGCCATGGGAAGCGCTGAAGAATAAACAGGCATAAACCATATCGGATATTCAAGATAGAAATCAGAGGCGTGCCGAAATCTTAGCATTTTGGCACGCCTCTATTCTCTTAACCCGGATAAATAACCGGTAAGGCTACTCCACAATATTACACAGCCACCCTCAGCTGAGACACTCCGTTTCTTAGAGCCTGTCACATAATAAAAGTTATGGCTCTTAAACCCGAATAGCGTGTGTGGGGAAAAACGCCGGAAAGTCGTTGACTTTTTATTGGAATCTTTCGGAAACCACCGCATAACATTATATTCTCAATAATTTCACCAAAAATTTGTGCAGAAGCGGGAGAAATACTATCTTTGCAGCGCTTAACCGCAATGAGGCGCATGTGGCGTAATTGGTAGCCGCGTTAGACTTAGGATCTAATGTCTCAGGACGTGGGGGTTCGAGTCCCTTCATGCGCACGAGTTTACTAAGGAGGAATTTCCACAAGGATTTTCCTCTTTTTCATTTTTCCACCGCCCCCGTAAAAATCCTACTACCACAAAATACTAATTGCGTTTTTTAAGTCGCCACTTTTGCACACATACACTATAACTACCGGATATTTGTGTTTGCGTATTTTTTTTTATCTTTGTGTGGTTTAATATTTGTAGTGGAATATGGCTTATTTTAAGGTACATTTTTTAGGTTGCGGCTCTGCTTGCCCCACGCTGTTCCATCAGCCGTCCTGTCAGGTTGTTGAGTACAGAGACAGACTTTATATGGTGGACTGCGGGGAAGGAGCCCAAACTCAGATGCGCCGTATGCGTCTGAAATTCTCACGCCTGGGCCACATTTTCATAAGCCATCTGCATGGCGACCATTTCCTGGGACTGCCCGGTCTGCTGTCAACACTGTCTCTGCTGCAGGTCAGCGGATCTGTCACTATTCATATTTTCAAGGAGGGTGCTGAACTGATTAAGACCATCATGAGCGCCGTGTGCCGTGACACCTCCTTTGAAATAAAGTATGACATCATCTCACCTGAAGGCGGAGAGACAGTGTATGAGGATAACAACCTGATTATTACCACATTTCCGCTCTATCACAGAGTCCCTTGCGTGGGTTACCTGTTCCGTGAGAAACCCAAGTCCAGGCATCTGAATTCCCAGATGCTGGATTTCTATAAGGTCCCCGTTAAAGACCGGCCTCTCATCCGTGAGGGCGCTGACTTTATAACTGAGGATGGCCTAACGGTTGCTAATGAGAGGCTTACGCGTCCGGCCGACCCCGCACTGAGCTACGCATACTGCTCTGATACCGCTTATAATCCTCGCGTGGCGGTGTCAGTTAAAGGAGTGGATACCCTCTATCACGAAGCCACCTATCTTGCAGAGTATGAAACAAAAGCTTCAGCGCGCGGACATTCCACTGCCCGTCAGGCTGCCATGACAGCCGCCGCAGCCGGTGCCCGACGGCTGGTAATGGGACATTACTCAAAGCGTTATGAGGACACCGGGGCATTTGAGGCTGAGGCATCTGAAATTTTCCCTAACAGCATTGCCGCCACTGAGGGTATGACTATAGAAATGATTTAAGTCGCCATGGAAACAGAACAGCAAGTAGATGAGCGCTTTATGTCCTTAGCTCTTGCGCAAGCCCGTGAAGCGGCCGCGCAGGGTGAGGTACCGGTGGGTGCTGTCATAACAGACCCCCAGGGGCGTGTAATAGGACGAGGCCATAACCTCACGCAGATGCTTAATGATGTAACAGCTCATGCGGAGATGCAGGCCATTACGGCCGCCGCTCAGTGGCTTGGCGGTAAGTATCTGAGCGAGTGTACATTATATGTAACAGTAGAACCCTGTATAATGTGCGCGGGGGCCATTGGGTGGAGCCAGTTGGGCAGAGTGGTCATAGGAGCGCCGGACCCTAAAAGAGGCTACTCCTCAGTCATGGCGTCTCATGCCCCATTTCATCCTAAGACACAGATTGTTACGGGAGTTTGCGCTGAACAGTGTGCCGCTTTAATGTCTAATTTCTTTGCCGCGAGGCGTAAATAAAGCGTTATGAAGTATTTCCTTATAGCCGGAGAAGCCTCTGGAGACCTGCACGGATCACGTCTGATAGAAGCCATAAAGCATCATGACACGGAGGCTACATTTGTGTTTCTTGGAGGTGATGCCATGGCCCAAGCGGCAGGCACTCAGCCCGTTATCCATTATCGCGAGATGGCGTATATGGGATTCTGGCAGGTGATAAAACATCTCTCATCTGTCTTTACAAATCTCAAAACAGCATCTAAGACTTTAACGGAACAAAAGCCTGATGCTCTGATACTTATAGACTACCCAAGCTTCAATTTGCGTATGGCGGCCCGCGCTTTTAAAGCCGGTGTGCCGGTGTATTACTACATCCCCCCAAAGGTGTGGGCGTGGAAAGAATGGCGGGTTAAGAAGATTAAGCGCCTGGTTAACAAGCTCTTCGCTATTTTTCCATTTGAAGTAGATTTTTACCGCTCACATGGTATGGAAGTGCAGTATGTTGGAAATCCATCTGTAACAGAAGTTGCTGCTGCTCAGGAGCTTGTACCGCCGTTGCACGACTTTCTTAACATGCATAAGCTCCGCGACAGACCCATTGTGGCCCTCCTTCCCGGCAGCCGTAAGGCTGAGATAAAGAAGAATCTGAAGATTATGTGTCGGGTGATGAAGCGTTTTCCACAGTACCGCGGAGTGGTGGCAGGCGCGCCCGCAATAGAAGACGAGTTTTATGCGCAATGCACTGATTTACCGGTGGTTAGAGATGCAACCATTGCACTGCTGACACATGCCCGTGCTGCTCTGGTTACGTCCGGCACAGCTACCCTTGAAACAGCGTTAACCGCTATCCCTCAGGTGGTTATGTACCGTGCAAACGGTTCCAAGCTGTCTTACGAGATAATGAAAAGAGTGTTGAAGGTGAAATTTGTGTCATTACCTAACTTAGTGTGTGACAGGCAGATAGTACCGGAGATGCTGCTTCATGAGTGTAATGTGGATAATGTGTCACAGGCACTGTCTCCTCTGCTGCGTTTTACCCCTATCCGAGAAGCTCAAGAGCTGGGTTACAAGGAGTTAAAGCATATCTTAGGAAGCCGCAATGCTGCAGAAACCACAGCTGAAGCTATAGTAAATGACCTAAAAAAAATGTTTGATGAGACCTGAATTTTCGTGGCGTACCCCCCTGCCAGTAGTAATTATTGTCTCGCTGGTGTATGTTCTCAGCTCCTGCTCAGGACATGGAAGCGGGGCTGAGATTTCCGGTGACACCCTAACGGAAAGGGCTTCGTTTTTAACACTTGTTAACTGTGGCGAATATGTCATCGCTGACTTCCCTGACCCCTGGAACTCCAAGTCAACCCCAAGACGCTTGCTTTTGGTGCCACATAACACTCCGGTGCCTGACGGTTTTGAAGATGCAACTCTTGTCAGAGTACCTCTCAGAAATTCAGCTGTTTTCTCCACTGTGCACACCGCGGCGGTAAATGAGCTGGGAGCGCTGGGAGCTGTCAGTGCTGTTGCGGATGCAGCTTACATAGCGCCGGATGATCCAGTGTATGCCTTACTTGAGTCCGGGAAGGTTAAGGATGTGGGTGCGTCACAAGCCCCATCACAGGAAGTATTGCTGGACCTTGACCCTGACGCGGTGCTTCTGTCTCCCTTCCAGAACAGCGGACTGGCCGGTCTGGAAGGAACCGGAATTCCTCTGGTGCCCATGGCTGACTATATGGAGAACACTCCTCTGGGACGTGCTGAGTGGATTCTTCTGCTGGGAGAGCTGTACGGACAGCGTGACAAAGCGCGTGCCGTTTATGACAGAGTGGTGAACGAGTATCTGGCTCTGGCACAGCAGGCTGCGGGCGTTAAAGAACGTCCCGTGGTCCTGGTGGAGAATGTTTACTCAGGGGTGTGGGCTGTGCCCGGCGGCAAGAGTTACCGTGCGCAGATGCTCCGTGATGCCGGGGCTTCATATCCGTGGGCGGATAATAAAGAAAGCGGATCGCTCCAGCTGAGTGCAGAGGCGGTTCTGGATGCGGCACAGGATGCGCGGTTCTGGCTGGTGTCAGGTTACGGTCATGCTCCTACCCGCCGCGAGCTGGCTCAGAATACAGTCTTGGCTCCCGAATTCCGGGCGTGGAAAGAAGACGGCATTTATGCCTTAGATTCAAAAAAACATCCTGTGTATGCCATGGTGGCTTTTCATCCGGAGAAAGTTCTCAGGGAGTACATATCCATTTTTCATCCCGAGCTTCAGGTGCAGCCCGCTCCGCAGCTATATGTAAAAGCAGAATAAGATGAAGGGGTCACGCAGCAATATAATTATTCTGACAGGCGCAGCAGTCATCCTACTGCTATTCACGGCCTGTCTGCTTAGCGGTGCCGTGGACATACCCGCAGGCCAGGTTCTGAAAGTGCTCTGCGGAGGAGATGCTCAGCGGCGCAGCTGGCAGGTGATAGTGTCAGACACACGCATCCCGGCAGCTGTGACCGCATTGCTGGCAGGCAGTGCTCTTGCTGTGGCCGGGCTACTGTTACAGACAGTATTCAATAATCCCCTTGCCGGGCCTTCCATCATGGGAATTTCCACCGGAGCCTCCCTCGGTGTGGCTGTGGTGATGCTGGGCCTGGGCAGCGCCATAGGCACCATGTCACGGCTTGCCGTACTTGGCGGCGCAGCTGCCGGAGCGGCCGCCGTTATGCTTATATTGCTGATGTTCAGCTCCGTAATACGCAGCGGCACCATGCTTCTGATAATAGGCATACTGGTGGGCTATCTGAGTTCATCAGCCATCTCACTGCTTAATTTTTTCTCTACACAGGAGGGTGTACATTCATACGTCATATGGGGGCTGGGCAATTTTACCGGGGTGACACGCGGGATGCTTCCGCTTTTCAGTCTGGCTTGCCTGATTCCTCTTGGAGCCTCCTTTTTTATGGTTAAGCCCCTGGATGCCCTGCTGTTAGGGGAACGCTACGCTGCCAGCTGCGGGGTACAGGTACAGCGCGTGCGCACACTTCTGCTGTTGCTTTCCGGCTTGCTTACCGCTTCTGTTACCGCCTGGTGCGGCCCCATTGCTTTCATAGGGCTGATAGTCCCCCATGTGGCGCGTCTGCTCACAGGAGTGTCAACCCACGGACGACTCATGACCGCAACCGCCGTATGCGGAGCCGCCACAGGCCTTCTGTGCCAGTGGGTGAGCGTGGCCTGCAGCAGCCGGGGGATACTCCCGGTGAATGCTATCACGCCCATAATTGGCGTACCTGTGATAATTTATGTAATTTTGCAGCGCAAAAGAATATTTTATTTCAACTGATGTCAGAGCCAACCCATACGCCGGCCATGTCCGCGCAGGAGCTGTCAGTGGGCTATGTCCGTAACGGCAAGGCCACTGTGGTGTCATCCGGCATTTCCGCGAGTCTTGAGCCCGGGAGCGTCACTCTGCTTTTAGGGGCCAACGGTGCCGGGAAGAGTACGCTACTGCGTACCCTATCAGGTGTTCAGGAACCTCTGTCCGGCGCTGTGCGGGTAGGTGGCAAAGATATAAGTACCCTCAGCGGCCGCCAGATGGCCAGAGCAGTATCCCTGGTATACACTGACCGTACCGGAGGCGGCGGCCTGACGGTGGAAGAGCTCATCGGTCTGGGGCGCTATCCGTACACCGGCTGGAGCGGACGTCTGAGCGCTGATGACAAAAACGCCGTTCAGCAGGCCATGGAGTCCGTGGGCATCATCCACAAACGCAATGCCGCTGTGGCCACGCTAAGTGACGGAGAACGGCAGAAAGCCATGATAGCGCGTGCGCTGGCCCAGCATACTCCGGTAATGCTCCTGGATGAACCCACATCTTTCTTAGATGTGGCCACACGGCTGAACATCCTGTCACTTCTAAGGCGGCTTGCAACAGAACGCAACGTGGCCATCCTGCTGTCCACCCATGACATTGCAGCCTCGTTAGCGGTGGCAGACTTCCTGTGGCTTCTGACCGCCAGCGGAGAGAAGAAATTTATACACGGCAGTTGCCAACAACTTATAAACAGCGGATGCATGGACCGTATCTTTGCTGAAAAAAATATAGTTTTCAACCCTGCCACCGGTGATTACCGCCAGGCAGTATCAATAGATTTATGAAGGATTTCTTTAATCTTCTGCGGCGATTTGTGCCGCCGTATAAGCGTCAGCTTATTCTGAATATCATCTTCAATGTGCTTACGGCCATACTCACGCTGTTCTCCTTTGCCCTGATTATCCCCATACTGGAGATGCTCTTCGGCATCCACGAGCAGACGTACATCTATATGACACTTCAGGAAGGGTCCATAAAGGATGTAGCCATAAACGATTTCTATTTCTACATCCAGACCGCCATTCAGAAGTGGGGTCCCTCAGTGACTTTAGCTCTTTTAGCGGGCGCGCTTGTGGTAATGACGGCGCTGAAGACAGGCACCACATACCTTGGTTCATACTTCATAATTCCGCTGCGTTCAGGTATAGTACGTGATATACGAAATGTGCTTTATGATAAAATCACCACCCTTCCCGTTTCCTTCTTCACCTCAGAGCGCAAAGGAGACGTAATGTCACGCATGAGCGGGGATGTGGCTGAGATTGAGGCCTCAGTCATGGCATCGCTGGACATGCTCTTTAAAAATCCCGTGATGATAATAGCCTCTCTGGCAACCATGATAGTCATTTCCTGGCAGCTGACAGTGTTTGTATTCATACTACTGCCGCTGGCAGGGACGGTTATGGGCAGAGTGGGACGCAAGCTTAAGCGGAGTTCTCTGGAGACACAGAACCAGATGGGCGTGTTGCTGTCAAACATAGAGGAAACACTGGGCGGCCTGCGTGTAATCAAGGCCTTCAATGCAGAGAAAAGCGTCAGAGAGCGATTCCACCGCGAGAACAACGAGTTTTTCCGTCTGAGCAACAAGGTGCAACGGCGCCAGCAGTTGGCTCACCCCATGAGTGAATTCCTGGGAACAACGGCCATAGCCATAGTCCTCTGGTTTGGGGGCACCCTGATTCTGGACGGGCTGACCTCCTTGCAGGCATCCTCATTCATATATTATATGATAGTTTTCTACTGCATCATAAACCCTGCCAAGGACCTTTCAAAAGCCGTATATTCCATACAGAAAGGCATGGCATCCCTGGAGCGTGTGGACAAGATACTCAACACAGAGAACCCTATAGCCGACCCTGCCAAGCCTCAGCAGCTTCCCGCTTTACAAAAGGGCATAGAATTTAAAAACGTCAACTTCAGTTACGGAGACAACCATGTGCTCCATGACATCAACCTCACCATTCCGGCAGGTTCAACCGTGGCACTCGTGGGTCAGTCCGGTTCCGGCAAAACCACCATGGCTGATCTGCTACCCAGATTCTACGATGTGGACTCAGGAAGCATCAGCATTGACGGCGTGGACATTAGGAAGCTTAGAGTGCATGAGCTGCGTTCACTGATGGGAACAGTCAGCCAGGAACCTATTCTTTTCAATGACACTGTGCGGAGTAACATATCCTTTGGGCAGGATGATGCGGATGATGACACCATAGAGCGAGCAGCAAGCATAGCCAATGCCCACGAGTTCATCATGGCCACAGAAGAGGGTTATGATACCACTGTGGGTGACCGCGGCTGCCGTCTTAGCGGCGGTCAGCGTCAGCGTGTGAGCATAGCGCGCGCCGTGCTGAAGAATCCGCCGCTGCTGATATTGGATGAGGCCACCTCAGCTCTTGACAGCGAGAGCGAGGTACTGGTCCAGCAGGCTCTGGAACGACTGATGAAACACCGCACCACCCTGGTGATAGCCCACAGACTGAGCACCATCCGTAACGCTGACCTGATATGCGTGCTTCATCAAGGCCGTATAGTGGAAAAGGGTACGCATGAAGAGCTTATGGCCCTCAACGGTCACTACGCCCGTCTGGTGGAGATGCAGCAACTGCATGAATAAGGCCCAGCCGCGTGTATGGCGGCAGGAGGACGCGGGATTAAAGGAGGATGCTTCTTATGCGTTATATGAAGCTTATGGGGATAGTATGTGTGGGGTGGGGATGGTTTAACATTTTTTTATTAGGAGGGGGATTAAACTTTTGGGGAGTTTGTGGTCTATATTAATAGCAAGGCTGATAGAGTACTCTGATTTGTTGTCAGGCTTCCCGTAAGATGTAGGGTATCTACTGATGATTTCCGGTTGGCCGGGAGGATACAATAATTGAATCATGTGCCGGAAGCCTTGTGGTGATAATGATTAAATAGTAAAATTCAGCCGGTGGCATGGTGCCACAAAAGAGGCTGTCAGAAAAGATTTGATTGGAATAAGAGCAACTTTTGAAATAGGACAACTAAGAATGCGCATCTGATATACGCCGTGAGGTAATATATTTTATGCCCCCTATTAAGATTTTTCCGAAGATAGTCGTGAGACTTTATCTTCGGTTTTTTTGTATTTTAAGCGGTATGCTACTTGCACGTGAATGAAAAAGTGCTTACCTTTGCGTCACTAAACCGGCTGCCCGAATGGTGGAATGGTAGACACGAGGGACTTAAAATCCCTTGGCCATTACGGCTGTGTGGGTTCGAGTCCCACTTCGGGTACCTTTGTGACTACAGCTGTTAATTAATTTAAAACGTTGATTGACAGCTGTTTTTGTCTGATTACCGGTAGTTTTAGGCGATTCCGGCTTTATATGTGCCGGGAGCCCACTTATGAAGGAATATATTTCTGATAACACTATGGAACACTTATACAAGACCAGCGGCACTTGCAGCCGTGAGATAAGAATAGTAACTGATGATGTCACGGGTGTCATCACTGATGTCAGTTTTGCAGGCGGCTGTCATGGCAATCTGCAGGGTATCAGCGCACTGGTGCGTGGAAGGCGTCCATCTGAGGTTATAAAGGTTCTGTCAGGCATCCGCTGCCGTGATAAGGCTACCTCCTGTCCTGACCAGCTGGCGTGTGCTCTGTCAGAGATTGAGAACTCTTAATGTTTTTTGCTGATGAAACTCTTCACTAATTCAGAAATAGCCCAGATAGAGCAGCAGACGCTGGCTGAGGAGGGTATCACACCCATTGAGATGGTCACACGTGTGGCTGAGTCAGTGGCCTATGAGTTCATGAGTATTTACAAGCCAGAGCGCCCGGTGGTGGTTTTTGCGGGGCCTGATACGTGCGGTGCTTATGCACTGGAGGCCTCCCGAGCGCTGGCTCATGCGGGTTATAATCCTGAGATAATCCTGTTCAATATAGGAGGTAACCGCCTTAACCAGGAGTGTTCAGTGATGCGCGGACGTCTGATAGATGATGAGGATGCGAGCTGTGATTTTATAGAGGTCACGGGGCTGCAGTTCACCATGCCTGAGCTGACACGGAACACGCTTGTGATTGACGGCTTATTCGGGAGTAATTTCACGGGTTCTCTGTCAGGAGGCTATAAGTATCTGGTAAGGAGTATAAATGAAAGCGGTGCTGAGATAGTGTCCATAGATGTGCCTTCCGGGTTGTCAGGAGACAGCACTGCGGGGGTGATACGTAATGATGTGATTCACGCTCATCTTACCTTTGCCATAGGGGTGCCTCGCATTTCATTCTTCATGTCTGAGAACGGTGAGGTGGTGGGCCGCTGGAAGGTGGTTGACGTGGGATATAGCCGCAAGGCTATGCGCGCCATCCGTGAGAGTTTCTTTCTGGTGGAGGGTGCTGATGTGCGGCGCCTGCTTCCTAAACGCCAGCTGTATGCCAGCAAGGCGGATTTTGGCCATGCAATAATCTTTGCCGGGAGCTACGGTATGATGGGTGCGGCTGTCCTTGCCACGCGTGGGGCGCTGCGTGCGGGTGCCGGAAAGGTTACTTGTCACTCACCACGTTGCGGTTATTTTGTGATGCAGACTTCAGTGCCGTGCGCAATGTTTGACTGTGACCCCGGTGATGCTGCCATCCGTAGCATAGAGCTTGACCGCAGTTATGAGGCAGTGGCACTGGGCCCGGGCATGGGTACGGCTGATTTTACAATAGACGCCCTGGAGGGCTTTCTGAAAGTGGCCAATGCCAACAGCCGTCCTCTGATACTGGATGCTGATGCCCTGAACTGTATTGCGCGGCGCCCGGCTCTGCTGTCATATCTGCCTGTGCTTTCCATACTCACTCCGCATGCAGCTGAGTTTGACCGTCTTTTTGGGGTACATCATTCTCCTGAGGCGCGTCTGATGAAGGCAATAGAGGTGGCTGAGTTCCACAAGATAATAATAATCCTCAAGGGTCATCATACCACTATAGTCCGTCCTGACGGTAAGGTATGTATCAACTCATCCGGAACTCCGGCGCTGGCAACAGCCGGCACAGGGGATGTCCTGACGGGAGTGCTGGCAGGTCTGATAGCCCAGGGCATCAAGCCTGAACTGGCGGCTCTGGCAGGTGTTTATGTGCACGGAAAGGCCGGTGAGATAGCCCAGAGTAAGCATGGAACTTACGGAGTTACGGCTGAGGATGTGGCTGATTCCGTGGGCATGGCCATAAAAAAATTAACGGATATATAATTCTCTCTCTGACAATCCATTCATGAAAAAGTTTTTAACAGCAGCAGCTGCCGTACTGAGCATAATGTCATCCGGAGCTCAGACCACCCAGCGTCTTGACGCATCCAAACTGAATGAGTACGGGCTGATTTATACGCTCCCTGTCACCGGACTGGAGATATATGTTGAGGTGGAACACACTGTTGCCAAACCGGGTGAGTTTTATAATTATGCGCGCCGGTACCTGAATATCACTGATGCTATTACTGAGCCGTCCCATACCATAAAGGTGAAGAGTGTGAATGTGCTTACGCGTGGCGTGGCTGACCCTTCAAACAGATGGCTGGCTCAGTTCAAGTCAGGGAGCACTCCGTTCATGATTCTGAACGGGAGCGGAATTCCGCTGGCTCTGAATACAGATGAGGTGGCAGAAATAGCCCGTCCCTCACTCCCGGAGGCTGTGAGCCCTGCGCCTACTGCCTTAGAGGTGCCTGCCGCTGACCAGGCTGTCACCCGTGAGATGACTATGAGCACTTCCACTGCGCGGCGTGCTGAGTTAGCAGCACAGAGGATATTTGAACTGCGACAGATGCGCTCTGACTTAATAAGCGGTCAGGCTGACAATACTCCTCCTGACGGAAAGTCACTGGAGCTGGCGCTGGACAACTTACAAGCCCAGGAGGCTGCCCTGACAGCCATGTTTGCGGGTACCATCAGCACGTACACCACTGTGGATAACGTGATGTATGAGCCTGACACGGAGGACTTCTCCGGGGCCATAATAGCACGTGTAAACAGTAACGGACTGACTGCCGGCTCAGACCTTACCGGTGAGCCGCTGTATATGAGTATGGAGGTTCTGGAAAGGGGTAAGCTTCCGGTGAATGAACGCGGTGAGGAGAAGCGCTTCCCCAAGGGAGGAGTGGCATACAATATACCCGGAGAGGCGCGTTTTACTATATCTTTCCGCGGCAATACCCTTTATCAGGCTCCTGTGGCGCTGGCGCAGTTGGGTGTGACCTTTGGTCTGGATCCCGGACTGTTCACAGACAAGAAGGCGCCTTCCATGCTGCAGTGGGACCCGTCAACGGGCGGAATCATCCTGCTGGGCCCGGCGGGTCAGCAGTAATGTCCGGTTTTAGCTGTTGGCGGCAGTTTTGCGTACGCGCCGGCGTTTACCCAGTGTGGTAAGCAACATGCCTCCAACGATGACTGCCATGGCCAGGACCTGTATCCAGTGGAGTCTGGCAATACCCATGATTACTGAGGCTGCTGTGGCAACCACCGGCACAAGGTACTGATAGAGCGAAACTAACTCGCTACCGATAAGTTTGTTTGCCGGCTGAACCAGAAAGTAGGCCAGATATGTGGGACCTACAAGGACAAATATGGCCCAAAGCCAGGGGGCTGCTTCAGAGGAGTGGAACATGGTGTTGCTGTCAAACCCCCAGAGGGTGACAGCGGCTGCCGGTACAGCGGCAAAGAGGAATACCCAGCGCAGCAGACTTACGGGACGGTAACGGTGTGTGGGGCCTTCAAGGATGATGAGATAGAAGGCGTAGCAGATGGTGCTGGCCACGGCCAGTCCCATGCCAAGTAGGTTCTGAGCCCCGTGGCTGCTGCCGTTTCCATAGGTTATTATTATGACGGCACCGGCAAAAGCCACCACAATGCCCAGGTACTCTATCAGTGATGGTCTGCGGTGGAGGAAAAGTACACCAATAAGGACCACAAATACCGGTGGCAGAGTCATGATGATGGATATGTCAATAGGGTCGCAGAAGCGCAGGGACTGTATGAAGAGGTAAATGAAGAGGAAGAGGCCCACGGCGCCTCCCAGGATTACTTTAAGCCAATCAGCGCGGATTATCCTGTCATTTTTCAGGAAGAGTGATGTAACCCACATCAGGGCGCAGCCGCCTATGAGGCGTATTGCGGTAATGGCGTCAGCGCTCAGCCAGTCAGGGATAAGGAATTTGATGGCCGGGATATTGATGCCAAAGAATATTGTGGCCAGAAGAATGGCGCTGTTGCCCAGTATGAGCTGACGTGCTGTGCGGGGCGTGGTTATGTCTTTTGAGCCAGAAGTGTCTTTCATATCTGCTGTCTTATTATTGTTCTGTTTTTATTTATAAAGGAAACGGCGTATGCTGCGCTTAGGGGTTTTCTCAAATTCTTCATCCTGAATTTCAAAGGTCTCTATTTTTTCATACGGGGCTACAAGCTTGTTAAGTGCTTCGCGGTTCTCTTTCATAATCTCATCCAGCTGCTGCTGTGAGACTCCATCCTGATGTATGGCATCAAAGTCAGGGACCACCAGTGCGTGGAAGTGCCCGTTGCGTTCCACAACCAGACTTTCAGCTACATAAGGCATATTATTTAGCTTGGCTTCAATTTCTTCAGGATAAACGTTCTGTCCGTTTGCGCTCAGGAGCATGGTCTTGTATCTGCCGCGGATGAAGATGGTGTTGCCGTAATCTCCGCCCAGTTTGCCCATATCGCCGGTATGGAGCCATCCGTCAGAGTCCAGCACTTCAGCCGTGGCTTCCGGGTTCTTATAATATCCGGCCATGACGTTAAAGCCGCGGACACAGATTTCGCCCAAGATGTTTTCACTGTCTGAGGTTTCAGCAGGTGTCATATCGTCAATGTTACGTGCCATTATCTTGGCCTGCATGATGCCGGTGAGGGTTTTGCCGGCAGATGTGGGGATGAATTTACGCCAGGGGGTGTAGCTGATCAGGGGGCCACATTCTGTCATTCCGTAACCGACGGTGAAGGGGAATTTGATGCGGTGCAGGAAGTCTTCCACTTCCGGATTCAGGGGTGCCCCGCCAACTATCACTTCCTCAAAGGCTCCGCCGAAGGCTTCCACCAGTTTAGATCTAATCATGGCGTAAACCGCCTTATCCAGCATGGGAACTGCCATGACCCAGCGCATGGTGGGTTTGGAGATGAGGGGGACTATCATGCGTTTGTAAATTTTCTCCAGAATAAGAGGGACGCAGATGATGAGGGAGGGCTTAACCTCATTCATGGCCTTCACCAGGAGCTGAGGGGTGGGTGTGCGTCCCAGTACGGTGATGTGAGTACCTGTGGCCAGTGGCACCAGCATGTCAAAAGCACAGCCGTAAGCATGTGCAAGGGGTAAAAAGGCCAGTGCGCGTGAGCCCTGATAATGCAGGCGGCTACGTATACCAAAGACTATGTTACCCATCAGGTTTGCGTAAGTCAGCATCACGCCTTTGCTGAAGCCTGTGGTGCCGGATGTGTAATTTATTACTGCTATGTCATTTTCAGCCACATGTGGATAAGAGATGTCACTGCGTGAGAAACCATCCGGGTAAAGGGCTATAAAGCGTTCAGTGAGCATGGAAACGGCTTCTTCAATGTCAGCACAACGGGCTGTGACCACTTTCCTTGTTTCCAGGGATATGACCGCTTTTATGGCCGTGAGGGCATCTGTGTCAAGATGGCGGAGTGTGTGATTATCAGCAAAGAGGATGATGGCATCACTGTGGTTAATGATGGTGAGTGCATCAGCACCGTTGAATTCATTGAGGACGGGAACTATGGTAGCGCCATAGGTTATGGTTCCCATGAAAATACTTATCCATGTGGGTGTGTTTTTGCCCATTAGGGCCACCTTGTCACCTTTTTTAAGGCCTATGGTCTTATAAAACAGATGCAGTCTGGCAATGCGGCGTCCCAGTTCTCCATAAGTCATGGTTTCATCCGAGCCGTATAGCGTCAGTGCCGGAAGTGTAAAATTATCTCTGAAACATTCTTGATAAAGAGCAGTCAGGGGGGTATGTAAGTCTTCTGAGAGGGTCTTCATAAAGGTAAATTATGGCATATGGTTTGATAGCATAACGTGCTTTAAAGTATAAACGCAACAGAGCCCGATGAAGTTTTCACCGGGCTCTGAAAGGTATAAAGTCAGGAGTTATAATCAGTAACGGATTTTGGTAGCAGTACCGTTGCTGAGGCGGATGTAGATGTTCCCGGCAGCGGGCTGTGCCACACGGTATCCCTGCAGGTCAAAGTATTCTGCGTCAGCAGCGTCAACGGTAACGGAGCTGATTCCTGAAATCTCACCGTTGCGGTTGTAGATGGAGTTGGCAAGGTATGAGAGGTTGTCAGTCTGGTTTCCGTTACCACCACGGCCGCAGTTGAAGATGATCTTTGCATCATCAGGGATTTCCATGTCCAGTTCAAGTTCCCAGAGAGCCATGCCATTAATGGTAACCGGAGTCATGGCAGTGCCGGGCCAGGCACCAAGAGGTTCTTTGATGGAGCCGTTTTCAGAATAGAAAATGTAAGCGTAAACTTCAGTCCAGGGATCGCTCTCGCTGTCACGGAAGTAAACTTTGGTTGCGTCAGCGGCAGGACGGGCGTAAGCGGGGAGTGCGGCAGCTTCTGTTGCGTCACGGGCGGGTTCCGGAGCGGGAACTGAGAGTGCGCTGAAGTTGCCAAAGTGCTGCTTGAGCCATTCTGTTTTTGCAGCCAGGTGATTAACCACGTGGTCACGTCCGGGCTTGAGGTTAGAGTTGTCACACACGGGCATTGCGGCTTCATAATCAGGTTTCTGAGCTCCCTGCCAGCGCTTGGCATCAGCCTTGGCGGCAGCGGCTATGTGTGTCATGTACTCATCAATGTCAGCTACTATGCCGTCATATTTGTTGGTCATGAACCACATCCATGTCTGGGCCACCTTTTCATTGAACTTGCTGTTCTGACGGATTGAAGGAATCCAGGTGTTGCCAAAGGGGTCGTTGTCATAGAAGAACATGTTTGAGCTGCCGTTGAAGGCGTTTCCGCAGTCCCACAGGGGAGAGAAGTGCCATTTCTGACCTTCCCCGCGGTCACGGAACATGTAAGTGGAGCCGTGATATGACTCAGTGTGAGAAATTATTTCTTCCACCAGATAATAACGGGCGGCATCATCAAGGTCCATGTATGACCAGAGGTTGTCACTGCATGCGCCCACGTAGTCATTCATGGCTGAGAACTGGTCGCGGATGAAGCGCTGCTGAAGGTCAGAGTAAATCTCAGGGGTGTCCCAGGTAACGCGGAGCATGTCCATGTAGTGACCTCCTATACATGATTTTTCATATATCTGTGTCTGGTTTTCCTCATCATAGTTATCAAGCTCAATGAGGTATCCGCCTGAGACAATGTTACGGTCAGATACGTTATCATCCAGTTCAGTGATGTTTACGCGGTCAGCGTCAACGCGGATGCTTTCAGTGAGGAAGTAAAGGCCGCGGTAGTCACCGTTTATAACTACTTCCACAGGCTGCTGCCAGGGTGTCCAGGGGAGTCCCATGCGACGTCCGAGGTTAAAGCCGGTGAAGTTGCGGAGGTATGAGTAGTTGTCATCAGCGTGGGCCAGGATGGCAAAGTGTTTGCTGTTGGAGAGGCCCAGCATTTTTTGCTTCTTGGCCAGTTTCAGCTTAAAGGGCTTTTTTGCAAATGCCTTGCGTGTGAAGTTGCCGCGGGCCTTGATTTCCAGCGGGAGGGGTTCTTCTTTGCTACCTATGCTTTTGGCCCCGAGTTCCTCAAGCCATGTGCAGCCGTTGAGATCAAGCCAGTATTCACCTGCAAAGTAATTTTTGTGATTGAGGTTGCGGTCAATGATTTCATTGTTATAGTCAGTGGTGCCTTCATTGTACACGTTAATGTACAGTACGGGCAGGGTGCCGGAAATACCGTTAACTTCTTCGCCGCCGCCACCACCGCCAATCTGGGGCTCGTGGCCGTTAGCGTAAATCAGGATGGAAGTGGTGATACCGGCGCCTTTATATGTGAAGCGTATTGTGACGTCAGAGAGGTTCTGGGCAATATAATTCTGGCCGTTCTGTACACCGTCAATGGCTATGGCGTCAGAAATTGTGGCTACGGCTGCGGATGAGGCTCCGTAGTTTATGGTCCAGTTAGCGTTAGAAATTTTGAACTCGCCGTTTAGGGACGGGATTGAGAGTGAGTAGACATCTCCTTCGCGGGTGAAGTGGAACTGTTCATTAACGCTCCAGCTACCGGAGGCATCGCCACGAAGGTACAAGTCAGGGTAGTCAACGGCCATGGCAGTGCTGAATGTGAACACTAAAAGTATGGCCGCAAGGATACTTGAAAGTTTCATGGATTTAAATTATTGGATATTAGAATATGTAAGTAATGATATGGTCAGATGAGTGTGTGGAGGTGGAGGTGTGGAGAGAAGCAACGGCTTAGATGGCGTCAATTACGGAGCTGATGTTTGAGAATATAGTGTCCGGTGCCGGGTTCCCGTCAATGGCCACGTACTTGCCGTTATTGATGTAGAAGTCACGCAGCGGGCTGGTTTGTTGATGGTAAACGTTAAGGCGCTCCCGGATGGTGTCAATGTTGTCATCGGCACGGCCGGTCTGCTGACCGCGGTTTATCATGCGCTGTATAAGGTCATCCTCATTTACCTCAAGGCCGAGGACCATGTCAAGTTTGCTACCGCGTTTTTCCATCATTTTTTCAAAGGCGTCAGCCTGTACCAGGGTTCTGGGGAACCCGTCAAAGATTACACCGGCGGTGGTGTTGGGATTGCTGTCCAGTTCATGCTCAAGAACTCGGAGCATGAGGTCATCAGGAATAAGGTGGCCGTCCTTTATGTATTCATTAGCCACCACCCCGAGGGGTGTACCTTCAGAAATGTGTTTGCGCAGGACCTCACCTGTGCTGATGTGATGCAAACCGTAGCGTTCAGCAATGCGCTGGCTCTGTGTTCCCTTACCACTGCCAGGCGCACCGAAAATAACAATGTTAGGCATTCTCTTTTACCTCTTTAAGTATGTATATATCGTTCAGATTTCTTCCGAGTCCGTCTAAGTCAAGTCCGAACCCGATGATGAATTTCTTGGGTATTTCAAATCCTACGTAATCAGGTTTAACATCGCACATCAGGGCCTCCGGCTTAAAGAGGAGTGTGGCAATTTTCACATCTTTGGGACCGCGTTCCTTGAGCTGCTGTACCAGGTTGTGTATGGTGCGTCCGGTGTCAACTATGTCTTCCACAATGATGACTGTACGCCCGCTAATGTCCTGAGTGAGTCCCATTACTTCCTTGACTTTACCGGAAGAGGCTGTGCCTTCATAGCTTTTGAGGCGGATGAAAGCAATTTCAGCGTCCAGGTCTTCAGCTGCGCGGAAGAGATCACTGGCAAAGGGGAAGGCGCCGTTGAGGACGCAGAGGAACAGGGGCACGTCAGCGCCTTCAGGGTCAGAAGCTTTGCAGTCAGCTACAATTTTCTGGCCGAGCTCAGCAATGCGGTTGTCAATAGTCTGTCTGGTGATATATGGCACGAAGTCCATGCCTTGGTATGAAACCTGATTTTTCATGTGGTATCGTGGAGTAGGAAAATTTGCGCAAAGGTACTATTTTTAGCTTAGAATCGCAAAAAAATCTCCTGTTAAGCATAGTGAGGATATTACATTACATCTGCCAGTGTGATGTGGGGGAGGGCTGTGTGGGGGATGTAGTGGACTGTGGGGTCTTTTTTGAGCCAGGTGAGCTGTTTTTTTGCATATACGCGTGTGTTGCGCGCTATTTTTGCAATGGCTTCATCCAGGGTTATGTGCCCGTCTATGTAGCTGAACATTTCTTTGTAACCCACGGTGTTGAGTGAGTTCAGGTGGCGCAGGTGGCTGACGGCGCGTGCTTCCTGTTCCAGCCCTTGCTGTACCATGAGGTGTGTCCTGAGGTTAATACGCTCAAAGAGTAAGTGACGCGGCCACTGTGGCGCAACTTTTATTATGCGGAAGGGATGGCTGCGGCGTTTGCCTGTCAGGAGTGAGGAATATGGGACTCCGGCCTGGTAGCTTACTTCTATGGCGTGTATGACGCGCTTGAGATTAGCGCGGTCAACGCGGTCATAGTACACGGGATCGACTATGCGGAGAAGGGCCAAAATGGCCTCCGGTCCCTGGGAGGCGGCGATTGAAGCCACATGTGCGCGTGTCTGCGGTGATATGGCGGGCAGCTCATCCATTCCGTTTATGAAAGCGTCAATGTACATCATGGAGCCTCCGCACATTATGGCTATGTCTGAATGGGCCCATAACTGTGGCAGGATGGTGTTTACATCGCGGTCAAAGGAGTCTGCGCTGTAAGACCATTCCAGCGGGAGTATGCCCACAAGATGATGAGGTACCGCCGCCAGCTGATGTGCATCAGGGGCAGCGGTACCTATGGGTATGCCGGCATAAATCTGGCGTGAGTCTGCAGATATGATGCCAGTGTGTGCTTCTTTTGCCAGACGTATGGCAAGGTCAGTTTTCCCGGAGGCTGTAGGCCCGGTGATTACTATCAGGGTCTTGGAACTCAGCTCCGGTGGAGTCATCAATCTTCCTTGGTAATGACGTTCTTGAAGTCAGGGAGGGCTACAAGCTTGGCAATTTCCACTATAACTTCCATGGCTTTTTCCATGGACGGTATGGGCACAAACTCATAGCGGCCGTGGAAGTTGAGACCTCCGGCAAAGATATTGGGACAGGGGAGACCCTTGAAGGAGAGCTGAGCGCCGTCTGTACCGCCGCGGATGGGTACCACTACGGGGGTGACGTCAACGCGGCGCATGGCCTCGCGGGCAAGGTCAATGATGTACATCAGGGGCTCAATTTTCTCACGCATGTTGTAATACTGGTCTTTGATTTCCAGGGTACAGCAGCCGGGGAACTCATTGTTTATTTTTCTTGCCAGGTGTTCCAGCTCTTTCTTGCGGCGCTCAAAGCGGTCACGGTCGTGGTCACGGATGATGTACTGGAGAGTTGTTTTCTCCACTGAGCCCTGAATTCCAATGAGGTGATAGAAACCCTCATAGCCTTCAGTGTGTTCAGGGGTTTCCCAGCGCGGGAGCATGATGCTGAACTGATTTGCTATACGCATGGAGTTTATCATCTTGTGCTTGGCGTAGCCCGGGTGCACATTACGTCCGCGGAATGTGACGGTGGCCACTGCGGCGTTAAAGTTCTCATATTCCAGTTCTCCTATCTCTCCGCCGTCCATGGTGTAAGCCCAGTCAGCGCCAAAATGCTCAACGTCAAACTTATGTGCGCCCTGACCAATCTCTTCATCGGGGTTAAAGGCTATGCGGATGTCACCGTGTTTGATTTCCGGATGGTCCTTAAGGTAAGCAACGGCGGAGATGATTTCAGCCACGCCGGCTTTGTCATCAGCTCCCAGCAGGGTGGTGCCGTCAGTGACAATAAGGTCCTGGCCCACGTAATGGAGAAGCTCCGGGAAGTCAGCAGGCGAGAGAACAATGCCTGCCTCGCTGTTAAGGGTTATGTCACCTCCGTCATAGTTTTCCACAATGCGGGGGGAGACGTGTCTTCCTGACATGTCAGGTGATGTGTCCAGATGTGCAATGAAGCCCACCACGGGAACCTCGCGGTCAGTGATGTTGCCGGGGAGGGTGGCCATAAGGTAACAGTTGTCATCCAGGGAAATGTCTTTGAGTCCCATTTCGCGGAGCTCGTTTTCAAGATAGCGCGCAAACACCATCTGTCCCGGAGTTGAGGGCGTAAGGTTTGTGTACTCATCACTCTGAGTGTCAAACTTTACGTATTTGAGGAAGCGGTCAATAAGGTTCATGCTATGTGTATTTTAGAATCTTGTTACAGGATGTCAGCGAGGGGTGCGTTTGCGCCGTAACGCTGTGTGGTGTCATTGGCATCCCAGAAGTAGCGGAGCACCAGATTTTCAATGCCTGCGGAGATATAGAGGTCAACCATGGCCGGTTTAAGTGCGCCAAGGCAGTTGAAGTGGTCAGAGAGCGCCTTGAGGGCACGGAATTTGATATTAGCAACGGCTGTGTTGCGGTCCAGTCCCAGGGCTTCCTGGTTGGGGAAGTAAACATACACTTCCATGTCTTTGCCGTTCATGGCTGCTTTTATGTCTGTGGCTCCTTTAACCTTGAGGACAGGCAGGAGAGCGTCGCGCAGGACAGTGAAGAGGTTAGTCTGTGCGCCGCCCATTCCGCAGTCAGAGAGCGTTTTCTCGCGTAAGCCCTTGAGTTCAGAGAAAGGTATGTTGAGGGTGGCTGAGCTCTTGGGACAGGCTGCATTTACGGTTACGGAAAGCGGTGTTTGAGAAATGATGAGGTTGTTGATATAGTCAGCTGCAAAGAATTTATCATTGCGCAGCAGGTGTGCCATGGCAAAGCGCATGGTGTTTTCATCATAAGCATTGGCAGCGGCAGGGAGTGAGTCCACGTCTATTGTGATAGATACTTCCTTGTCTTTTTCATAAGAAGCGGCAACTTTCAGGCCGTCGTTACCTTCTGCAGGTACAGCGGATGAAAGGTTCTTTTCCATTTCTTCAGTACCTGCTTCAATAGCGCCGTCTTTAACTGATGGACGGCATGCTGACAGTCCCAGTAACATCAGGAGAACTACCAGTACAGCACCAATCTGTTTGATGATAGAGTTCATAAATAGGGTATGAATTTTGAGTCTGCAGCTTGCTGAAAAGGGGAACAGACTCATGGGTTAATAATGATGTGACATGGTGTAAGTCTGTCACGAGTGCAAAAGTACAAAAATTATTTTAACGCGTGAACAAACACAGGTTGTTAACTTTTTTTGTGTAATCAAAATCTTTTCTATACCTTTGGGCCGGTGTACTACGGTATGCTGCAAACGTTTAACTGAAAAATATCCGAAATGGAAATGAATGAACTCTCTGCTGTTCCGGCACAGCCTGCTGCAGCAGATACTATCCTCCCCGAGGCCGCCGGTGCACAGCAGAGTGCCGGGAGTGCCGTAGAAGAAACTGAAAATGAAACTGCCCGGGACGCGGACAGTGCAGTGGTGGAGAAGGCTCCGTTGACTATGGAGACACTTCTGGCCAGTGCTGCGGCCATGGCTGAGAAGCAGCCGGCAGATATATCCGGCGAAGAGCTAAGACGTCTTCGCCAGCAGTTTAATTCACTTCAGTCCCGTGAGCGTGCTGACGCCCAAGAGGCGGCTGACGCTGAGGTAAAACCGGCTGATGCAGAGGTGAAGACTGAAGATTCTCCGGAGGTTGTGGAGTTCAAGCGTCTGCTGGGTGTTATACGTACCAGGAAGGCTGAATATGTGGCTGAGCTGGAGAAACTGCGTGAGCTTAATCTGCAACGGAAGCAGGCCATTGTAGATGAGATTAACGCACTGGCGGAAGATACTGATAACGTAAACCGTACTTTCCCTCGTTACAGGGAGTTACAGGAACAGTTCAGCGCCATAGGTGAAGTGCCGGCAACTGATGAAACGGCCATCTGGAAGGCATATCAGGTGGCACGTGAGCGCTATTCTGATAATCTTAAGATAAACAAGGAGTTGCGTGATTATGACTTCCGCAAGAACCTTGAACTCAAGCAGGAGCTACTCTCAGAGGCTGTCAAGCTGACTGAGGATGAGGATGTGATAGGCGCCTACCGCCGTCTCCAGGAACTTCATTCAGAGTGGCGTGAGGTGGGTCCTGTTGAGAAAGAACTCAGAGAACAAATATGGGAGCAGTTTAAGGGTGCTTCAGCTGAGATAAACAAGCGTTATCAGGCACACTTTGAAGAGCGTAAGGCACGAGAGGCTGAGATTGAGGCCGCTAAAACCGCTCTGTGTGAAGAAGCTGAGGGGATTGACCTGGAGTCAATCCGCAGTTACACCGGCTGGGAAGAGGCCACCAAGAAGATACTGGAGCTGCAGGCCCGCTGGAAAGAGCAGGGTGCCGCTTCCAGGAAGCTGAATAACGCGCTTTTTGCTCGTTTCCGTGAGGCTTGTGACCGCTTCTTTACTGAGAAGGCTGCATATTTCCGTAATACGCGTGATGAGTTTGCCCGTAATCTGGCTGCTAAGAGCGCTCTGGCTCAGAGGGCAGAGGAGCTGAAGGATTCAACAGACTGGCGCAAGACTGCCGCAGAGCTTCAGGAGCTTCAGGAGCAGTGGAAAACCATTGGTGCTGTTGCAAAGAAGCACAGTGATGCCATCTGGCAGCGTTTCCGTGCGGCCTGTGATTACTTCTTTGAGCAGAAGAAGCAGGCCACCTCAGGCGTGCGCTCCGCAGAGCAGGCAAATCTGAAGGCTAAGCGTGACCTTATAGCTGAACTTGAGGCAGTACCGGCCGATGCCAGGCGTGAGGATATCATAAGTCTTATGAGAAGTGTTCAGGACCGCTGGAAAGAGATAGGTCATGTCCCGTTTAAGGAAAAGGATAAGATTTATGACCGCTTCCGCAGTAAGCTGAATGAACTGCGTGGGGCTCTGGATATGCGTGAGAATACGCGCCGCATGCAGAAGTTTGAGGATAATGTGGCCAATATAGAAGGAAACCAGAACGCTCTTTACAGAGAGCGTGAGAAACTGGTGCGGGCGGCTGAAGCAAAGCGCGCTGAGATACGCACCTATGAAAACAATCTGGGCTTCCTCAGTTCCAAGAGTAAGTCAGGTGAAAGCATGTTGCGTGACTTTGAACGCCGTTCAGAACGTCTGAAGTCAGAACTTGCCACTCTTGAGGAGCAGATTAAGCTGCTGGACGCAAAACTGTAAAGATACCCGATGCCGTGCATGTGAGCACCCACGGCATCGGGTTTATAATATGTTTGTTACCAGGCCCTGGTCATAGATGACACCACAGACCAGTGAGCCAAGAGCCATGAACCCGAGTCTATACTGAAAACTATGAGCGTAAATTTCCCGGCCACCGCACGTGGAAGATACAACAACCTGTTAAGGAATTTCCTGGATCTGTTCACCATAATCCTGATGGTGCTACTTGCCATTTTGCTGTTGCCGGGTCTGGGAATGCACAGTACGCGTCAGCTATGGTTGATTACTCTGGTGAGCTATGTGCCGGTGTGGATGATTTCGCGCGGGAGTACTTACGGGCAGAACCGTAACTCCCTGTTTATGGAGCATGTGGTGGCACACGCGCTATATGCCGGAGCCGCGTATATCATTACTTTTCTTGCGCTGACCACTTTCCTCGGGGTTGACAGAATAGCCGCGCATGCATATCTGGTGGTGTTCTTTATGGTCACCGGCGGTTTATGCGTGGAGAGGCTTCTGGTGCGTGCCAGTGCCAAGCATGCGCATCGCAAGGGCAGTCATTATATTCCAACAGTAATAATAGGGATAAATCCTACGGCTGACCGTCTTATGGAGGAAATGAGGCGGAACAGCGGTTTTGGGTACAGGGTGCTGGGGTTTGTTGATAATGAGAAGCCTGAGGGCTTTGAGGACTCTTATCTGTGTAATCTGGATGAGCTGGATGATTTTCTGGAAAATTACCCCATAGAGCACAGTCCGGTGCAGATATTTTATACTTATACCGCCGGACATAATAATGACCTCTCCAAATCAGTGAAAATGGCTGACCGCCATATGTGTCAGTTCTTTTATGTACCGCGTCTGACGCGCTTTGTAAGCCGTAAGTACTCTCTGCATAACATAGGCTCAGTTCCGGTGCTCTCATCCATGAATAACCCGCTGAGTAATCCGCTGAACCGTTTCATCAAGCGTACTTTTGACATAGTGGTTTCAGGGCTGTTTCTGCTGTTTTATTATCCGTTTGTATATCTTCCTATAGCTTTCCTTATCAAGCGTGATTCAGAGGGCCCTGTGTATTTCAAACAGAAGCGTACCGGCATCAACGGGCAGGAGTTTATGTGTTATAAGTTCCGCACCATGCGCCCTAACAGTAACAGTGATACCCAGCAGGCCACGCGTGATGATGACCGCAAGACCAAGGTGGGTGAGTTCCTGCGCAAGACATCACTGGATGAGTTGCCGCAGTTTATAAATGTGTTCAAGGGTGATATGTCACTGGTGGGGCCGCGCCCGCATATGCTGATGCACACAGAGGAATATGCTCAGATAATAGACCGTTATATGGTGCGTCATATGGTAAAACCGGGTATTACGGGCTGGGCGCAGGTAAACGGCTACCGCGGTATAACGGATGAACTGTGGAAAATGGAAAAGCGCGTGGAGCACGATGTATGGTACATAGAAAACTGGAGTTTTCTGCTGGACCTCAAAATTATGGCACGCACGGTTATTAACGCTGTGCGTGGTGAAGAAAACGCTTTCTGAGGTAAGCTCCGCTTGTTTGCGTATATCTGCTTGTAGGATATAACTTAAAGCCGTATTGAGGTCTTAAGCTTTCAGGGCGGAGAGGAGTGGCAGTATAAAGGTCCGGTACTCGTACTCAAAGTTTGGTGTGAAGACGTTGTTGCCAAGTACTGATGCTATCTCTCGCTGTGTCCAGAAGCGGCCTCCGTCCAGCTCATCTGTGGGTTGCGGAACGACATCTGTAACAATGTAATAAGGATTAATAAGCTCGCTCTCACAGCTGCTGTGAAAAACATATGGGCTAAGTGCCCGGGCATGTGTGGCGTCCATGTTGAGTTCCTCACGGGCCTCGCGCATGAGTGTCTGCGCGAGACATTCTCCTAAGTCTACGTGGCCACCCACGGCCGTATCCCATTTACCCGGCTGAATGTCTTTCCATTCAGGGCGTTGCTGAAGATACAGCTCACCGTCATGATTTATTATGTGCAGGTGCACCACAGGGTGTAGCAGATGTGAACCACTGTGGCAGCGGCTGCGAGAGGCGCTGCCTATGACCGTGCCTTTTTCATGGCGCATAGTAAAAAAGCTGTGTTTAGTATATAAATTCTTACCTTTGCAGAAAA
>CAMWLS010000033.1 GCA_947175205.1 uncultured Porphyromonadaceae bacterium
GCACTAAGACCCCGTCCCCCAATATTTGTTAACGCTGGGGAATGGGGTCAAAATGTCTATGCTGACGCATCCCTGTCATATTTTGACTCACGAAAGCTGACCTCATGAACTTTCCGGGCATGAAACTGTTATAATAGCAGAAAGTAGATTACTTTTCCATTGCATGAAATGTGATAATGATTGGTTTATTTAACAGCATGGGGCAGCCGTGAGGCCGCCCCATGCTGGCATTATGATATGTTCCATGAAGGCTCTGTTGACATGCGGCAGGGTGTCAGCGCAGGCGCCGTTTCATATATTCTATTACAAGGTCTGTCAGCTCTTCCATGGGAAGCCGTGATGAATCCAGGGTAAGATCATAACCCGTGGAATGACCCCAGCGCTTGTCAGTATAGAAGTTATAATAGTTAGAGCGCAGGCGGTTAGTCTTCTCCACCAGCGTGCGTGCTGCTTCCTTAGTCTCACACTCTCCACGTTCCATAACGCGGGCCACGCAGACGTCCACCGGAGCGTGCACAAAGATATTAATCACATCTGGATGGTCTCTGAGGATGTAGTCTGCCGTACGCCCCACTATCACGCAAGGGCCCTGCTGCGCCAGTGACTGTATGAAATCACTCTGCAGGCGGTATATGCTGTCCGGGCTTATGGCCGTGGAACCTCCGTACCATGCCATCGGGTTAAGGGACATACTCAGACCCGGCAGATGCTGGAAGAATGAGGGCATGCGCTCATCATTGCGTTCAAAAAAATCAGCGCTCATGCCTGAGCTGCGCGCGGCTTCCATCAGAAGTTCCTTATCATAAAAGGGTATTCCCAGACGTTCTGACAGGGCACGCCCCAGCGCCCTGCCGCCGCTGCCGTAACTGCGGCCTATGGTTATAACATATTTACGGGAGGATAAATCAACATCCGGGGTCATGTCTGTAGTCTTTTCATGGTTCATGCAGCAAATTTAATAAAAAACATAGCCAAAGCCACAATTTCCGCCCCTTAAAATGTTAAAAAACACGTGAGCATTATCTTTATGTAAGAGAAAATGGTTATAAATTTGCATACCTCTATTAACTAACCCTAAAACACATTCTCCGTCATGAAAGGTCGTTCTCTTTTTTATACTGCAATCATCCTGCTGGTGACAGGTATAATATTCATTCTCATACGCACAAGTCTCACTGCACGCGGAATAATAGTAGCCGGTGGAATTGCCTTTATTATAGTGGGCCTGATGAACCTCATGAGCATGTTGGGTTCACGCCGGACCATACGTGACACCCAGGAGCGTCTGGCAAACACCACAGACCCCAAAGAAGTAAAAAATCTCCAGGAGAAATCGCGCCGGCAGGGACCGGGTCGCTCCGGCATAGCCACACTGCTGACATGGTTCACAAGCATTGGAGCCATACTTCTGGGAGTGATTCTTCTGGTTTTCTCATCCTCATTCATCCACTGGGTAC
This sequence comes from uncultured Porphyromonadaceae bacterium, assembly GCA_947175205.1. Taxonomy (GTDB): domain Bacteria; phylum Bacteroidota; class Bacteroidia; order Bacteroidales; family Muribaculaceae; genus CAG-873. Next base: position 1,458 of record CAMWLS010000033.1, read on the forward strand.
ATTATATATTTGCGGCAGTGGTTCTGGTTTGCGCTCTTTTCCAGTTTTATCTTCTGGCTTACGGCACACGTCCCCTGCGCTTACCTGCATGGTTCTTCATCTTTCCGGTCATACTCCTGGGTGCCTCCATTTATCTTTTCACACTCAACGGCAACCCTGACGAGGTTGTAATAAACCTGGCCACCGGCATTTCACTGATCTTTTTTGCCGCGGTTTTACTGGTGGAAGGCATCATGGTGGGCAGTTTCAACCGCGCCCGCATGCGAGAGGCAGAGAACGCCTCCCATTCAGAACATCAGGCGCATCCTGACGCCTCACACGCCATAGAGGATGTCTCAGCCACTGAAGTAAAGAACTGAGGCTACGTCCCCTCACGTTCACCTTTCACAGGAAAGTTGATGCGTCCGCACAGATTTTACACCAGGCTGTTGCGGACGCTTCAATGTCTGCACCCTGAGGACTCAGATTCCGTTCCAAAGTGATAAACAATGTGTCACGGCCCCCGGTGACACAGCCTGTTTATGGCTCAATTCATTAAAAGCGGGGCGTTTACGTAATTTTTTGCCGCGAATATTGCTGCTAATTAAAAAAAAATGCAGATATTTGCATCTGCAAAAAAGTGAACGGCACCCAAGACCCCGCAAAGGGGGCTTTCCGGGCACTGCAACTGACAGAGAATTATCACGAAAATATTATACCCCATGACAAAAGCAGACATCGTAAATGAAATTGCCAAGTCAACAGGCATTGACCGCGCACTTGTTCTTGAAACCGTAGAGAAATTCATGGACGTAGTAAAGGATTCTTTAGCTAACGGCGAGAATGTTTACCTCCGTGGTTTCGGCAGCTTTATAGTTAAAGTGCGTTCAGAAAAGACAGCACGTAACATCTCCAAGAACACCACCATTGTAATCCCTGAGCACAAGATTCCCGCTTTCAAGCCTGCAAAAGTGTTCATGGATGAGGTGAAAAATCAGTAAAAAACTCCCCTGGAAGGCCGGGTGCACGCGCCCTGCTGAGGGAAAAAGATAAACAATATTATTAACCACTTTAAATACCGTTTAACCCATGCCCAGCGGAAAGAAAAGAAAAGGCCACAAGATGGCCACGCACAAGCGTAAAAAACGTCTTCGCAAGAACCGTCACAAGAAAAAATAATTCAGGCCACGCCTGATTTTGTTTACCGCATCCGTGCGGTGCCAAGAACAAACCTGTCACGGCGTGCCGCACTCTGCTGCCCGCTGTCAGAGTTTGTTCTTTGTTTCTTACCACACCATCTTACAGCCGCAAGCTGATGCTGAACGGCTGATATTAATGACATGAAAAGTGAACTTATCGTAGATGTCTCACCGGGCGATGTATCCATTGCCCTGCTTGAAGACTCGCGCCTGGTTTCTCTCCAGAAAGAGGCGCGTAACATTTCCTATGCCGTAGGAGACATTTACCTGGCTAAAGTTAAGAAACTTATGCCGGGACTGAATGCCGCCTTTGTAAACGTAGGATACGAGAAAGACGCTTTCCTTCACTACCTTGACCTCGGACCCTACTTCTCGTCATACTCCGAGTTCATAACCCGGCTCCTGGAAGACAAGAAAAATGAGCCCACCATGCGCGGCCTGAAGCTGCTTCCGGAGATTGATAAACACGGGACCATCACTGACCTTCTGCAACCCGGCCGCGAGCTTCTGGTGCAGATTGCCAAGGAACCCATTTCTTCCAAAGGCCCCAGACTCACCACTGAAATCACTTTCACCGGACGTTTCCTGGTCCTCATTCCGTTCAGTGACAAAATCTCCATCTCTCAGAAGATTAAGTCAGCGGAGGAGAAGAACCGTCTGCGCCGCCTCATAGAAAGCATTAAGCCCAAGAACTACGGTGTGATAATACGCACCTCTGCAGAGGGAAAACGCGTGGCTGAGCTCAACCATGAGCTGCGTACACTCACCGCATGCTGGGAGGACACCCTTGCCAGAGCTCAGAAAGCCACGGCACCGGCGCTCATTTTTGAGGAAGAAAGCCGCATAGTGGCCATGCTCAGAGACGTGTTCAGTCCCACTTTTGAAAGTATTTATGTAAATGATGAGGCCACTTTCAGCCAGATTCAGAAATACGTGTCTCTTATTGCTCCTGAACGCGCTGACATTGTAAAGCTATACCAGAAAGACATTCCCATCTTTGACCACTTTGCCATCACACGGCAGATAAAGTCCTCGTTCGGGAAAACGGTTTCTTTCAAATCCGGAGCTTATATAATCATTGAGCACACAGAGGCTCTTCACGTTATAGACGTAAACTCAGGAAATCGCACTAAAGCCGGCACTGACCAGGAAACTAACGCACTTGACGTTAACCTAAGGGCCGCTGATGAGATAGCCCGCCAGCTACGTCTGCGCGACATGGGCGGAATAATTGTGGTGGATTTCATAGATATGGCCCGTAATGAACACCGTCAGCAGCTGTACGACCACATGCGTGAGGTAATGGCAAATGACCGTGCCAGGCATAATATCCTTCCGCTCAGCAAATTTGGTCTCATGCAGATTACCCGCCAGCGTGTGCGTCCGGCAATGGACATCACCACCGCAGAAGAATGTCCCTCATGCCACGGCAAGGGTGAAGTACAGCCCTCACTGCTTTTCACAGACACTCTGGAGCAGAAGCTGGACACACTGGTGAATGACATGGGCAAGAAAGATTTCACCATGTATGTACATCCCTTTGTGGACGCGTACATCAAGAAAGGACTCCTGACTTCACTGTACGGACGCTGGCGCCGCAGACACAAGCGCGCCTTCAAGATAGTACCTGATGAGTCTCTGGCATACCTGCAATATCGCGTGGTGGACGCTGACGGTAATGTTCTGGACCTGCGCACTGAACAGGACAGCGGGACAGCATCATCTGACAAGGTGAGTCACCGTGCCAACAAGCGTGGCGCTGAACAGAACGCTGAGGCCCCTGAGGCTAAGACTGAACAGCCACAGGCAACGCCGGCGCCTAAAAAGAAAAAGAAAGCCGCCACTGCCATACCTCTGGACACTCCTTCAGAAGAAGAGAAAAAGGAGCAGAATACTGAAACTCAGGAGCAGGCTGAAGCGCCCGCTGAGAACAAGAAGAAACCCGCACGCCGGAAAAAAACAGCTGACAACAGCCCTGTAGAGTCCCAAGCAACTGACAAAACTGACGAGAACCCAACCACTACACCGGAAGCTCCGGCAGAGGAGAATGCTGCGCCCAAGAAGCGCAAGCCACGTCAACCGCGCAAGAAGCGCCCCGTTGACCCCGCCACAGACCCGGCATTGCTACCGGTGCCCGTAAACACAGAGAAGGAAAACATCTGAACGTATTACCTGTAATTAATAGTAAAGGGGTGTGTCAAAATGCAAATTTGATACACCCTTTTTAGGTATAAGAATAGATCTGATTCATCGCTCTGAGATGCCATGCAGCGCTGCCCACTCCTTAACTGAAATATACTCCATTCTGCGGCATAATTTTGATTAAAACATGTCGCAAAAAAAGCAAAACTTGCCGATAACGGCAAGTTTTACCGGCGCGCCTTCCATTTGCATAGTCAAATCATAAAAAAATGCCGCAGAAACCTCAATCAGTTCCTGCGGCACACATAATTTAAGGATTCGTATTTTTACTTAATCATAACCTTGGTTACATTGCTGCCCTGGCGACGGATATAGAGACCGTTTTCAGTATTAGCCACGCGTACGCCCTGAAGGTTGAAGTACTCAACAGGAGCGTTGGCATCTACAACTACGTCGTTAACAGAAGCAGCGTCAACCACGCTTACGGGATAAAGCTGAACGGCACCCTTGTAAACTGTTACAATGGCAAATACATTCATATCAAAACCGGTAGGAACTGTTACAACGTCATAATACTGAGCGTTAGAGAACTGATTGAAGAGCAGAACCTCATTGTCACCGTCAGATACGGTATAGTTGTTATCCTTTCCTTCAACGGCAGAAACGCTTACGTTCTTGAGGACAACATATGTTGCGTTCATTTCAGTAGAGAGCTCATCAATACCTACTTCTGCTGCTTCAACAGGTGCACCGGCAGTTCCTGCAGCAAAAGAATCAACTACGGGATTAGCCAGCTGAGGCATGTCGTTATAGATAGAAAGTGTACCCTGGAAACCGGCGGGAATAACGTCACCGTTCTCATACTTGGTGGTCAGGTCACCATAAACCAGCAGAGCACCGGTAGCATCTGTGATATACAGGTAACGGCCGTTCTGATAAGATACTGATACTGAAGAAGTGAATTCCACCTTGGTATCTTTTGCCAGGGCCTTGAATGCGGCAATGTTGGCAACCTTAGTCAGTTCGGGCTCGGGAACATCGGGAATCTCAACTTCACCTACTTCATCAGAAAGGATGAGCTTGTTAACACGCACCTGGGCATTAGAGGCAACAGCAACAAAAGAGCTTACGCCGCTTTCATTTACCCATGTCAGGGTAGCTGCGCCTGAGTCAGTGGCTGAAACTACAAAGCTACCGCCGCAGCTTGAAGTCATCTCTGAGCAGTACTGCCAGGCGCCGTTTTTCAAATTAGTGGGACATTCAAATACAATCTGCTTGATGGTGAAACCGGCGGGAGCGGTAAAAGTAACCTCATAGTTCTTGTAAATACGCATCTGGTTGTTTACACCTATGATACCGTCAGCAGCTGTTGATGAAGTTTCCTGCTTCAGTACAAAGCCAACCTTCTCACCTTCAGTACCGGTAAGATCACCGGTGATCATGTCCTTTTCCTTATCACCTGAGGTGTACTTACTGATACTGTACTTGGTCATGTCCAGATTGTCAACCACAATGGAAGTGGCAGAGGCTGCGTTTACGCAGAGTACTGCGGCAGCCATTGAGAGTAAAGTTTTCTTCATATTATAATTTTTAGTGAATAAAATTTCAGATTATTTTTTTGAGGCGGAAGGGTCAACATAGCGGACCAGTATCACCTCAGTGGGGAAGTGATCAGAATATCCGTTCAGATAAGAGCCGGCAGCAAAGGTACGTTTAGGATAGCCCTGGCGTGAGCCCTCAGTATCTTTCAGGAATTCATGGTTATGCACGTCAGCCCTGAAGAAGTGCCATTTTGTATCAGGATTTTTCACCAGATGTCCGGAGAGAATAATCTGGTCAAAAAGGTTCCACTGGCTCTTATATGCCAGCGTACCTATGCCTTCATCCAGCTTCTTCCAGAAAGGATTATAAAATTCAGATACCATGCGCACATCTTCCTTATTACGCTTGCCTCCCAGCACCACAGCGCAGGACTTATCCTGGGGGTCATCATTGAGGTCACCCATCACAATCACGGGAACGTCAGGATTAATGGTCCAGATGGAGTCAGCTATATGGCGTGAGAGTGCGGCGGCAGCCTCGCGATTAGGAGATGACTGTTCCTGACCGCCAAGACGTGAAGGCCAGTGATTTACAATCACCGCTATGGGCTCACCCATCAGATAACCGTAAACGCACATCTGGTCACGGGTAGCAAAAGAGATTGCGGTAAGAGTATGGTTTGTGACATTGGCCACGCGGAAATATTTGGGGTTATAAAGCAGTCCCACGTCCACACCACGCTTGTCAGGGGAATCATGGTGCACTATCTGATAATTAAACGGGCGTAGGGCCGGCTCATTCACCAGGTCCTCCAGCACACGGCGGTTTTCAATCTCGCTGACACCAATAATGGCAGGGCCATTGGGAGTAAGACGTGTCTTAAACTGGGAGATGGCGTATGACAGATTTTTCAGCTTATTCTGATACTTGCGTGAGTCCCAGTGATTTTTTCCTGACGGGGTGTACTCCAGGTCACGCCCCAGGGGATTATTGGGAATGGTGTCAAAGAGGTTTTCAAGATTATAGAAAGCCACACCCACTGCCTGTGCTTTACGCCCGTTGTTCTGCGCCTGAGTTCCCAGCGCAGCGGCAATCAGAAGCACCAACAGAACTGACAGATGTTTCATATAGTTATTATTATAAAAGATTGATTAATAGGCTTGTAATGGTCCCGTACAGATAGATAAAGTCTCTGAGCCACAAAATTATAAAATTTTAGACTAAAATCAGAAACCTTACCACTTAAAAAAGCGTATCATTATGGCCTCAGAAATAATGTTTTACAACATTAAAAAAAGTGAAAGCCGGTCAGCATTTTTTTAGTACCTTTACGTCCTCTTATGGCCGTATGCTTACAACAGACGTTTACACAGCGGCATATACGTTAGCTAACTAAATAAAAACCAATAACTTAACTCACTTAAACTCTCATGAGACAAAAGCTGTTATTGCTTGTAGCTGCAGCCTCGGCTCTTGGAGCCGGCGCTCAGACCGCTCAAATGCGGGGCCTTGTGGAGAACGGAACCACAGGTAACCCCATCAGCGGTGCCACCGTCAGCATTAATAATCAGGGAATTTCATCAACCACCGGTTTCAACGGTGACTTTACCCTCTCCGGGCTCAAAGACGGCCCGGCTTATGTCACCATTACATGTGACGGCTATCTTACCGCCGGCTATGACGTACAGGTGGTGGGCGGTCAGTTTGACCTGGGAACCGTGCGCCTTACCCCCATGGACTCTGCTGACTCTTACTATGGTGAATCAGAGGACATGCTCTTTGATGAAGCAGTCCTTGAAGATGAGGAGGGCGCTTCTCAGGGCGTCACCGCGCTCACAGGTGCTTCAGATGACCTCTTCTACAACACAGCCTCATATAACTTCTCTCCCATGTATTTCCGCTTCCGCGGTTATGACAGCCAGTATCAGAGCGTGTACATCAACGGCATCAAGATGAATAACCCCATCCGCGGACGCTTTAACTTCTCCGGCATGCTCATGGGTATGACCAGCCGCGCGTTCCGTAACCGCACCAACACCATAGGTCTGGCAGCTGCGAACTACGGTTTCGGAGACCTGGGCGGAAGTACAAACTACAACACCGTCACTGACCTCTACGCTCCCGGCTTTAACGGCTCTGCAGCATACACAAACAGTAATTACATGCTGCGCGGAATGGTGACTTACTCATCACCTGTAAACAGAAAAGGATGGGCGTTCACTGTCAGCGCCATTGGCCGCTACGCCAAGGAAGGTGTCATAGAAGGTACTTTCTATAACTCCGGCGCCCTCTTCTTCTCAGCTGAGAAAATCCTCAATGACAACAACCGTCTGGTTCTGACAGCTTTTGGCGGCCCCACTCAGCGAGCCACTTCAAGCGCCACATATCAGGAAGCTTATGACCTCACCGGTAGCAACCTCTATAATCCTGACTGGGGATGGCAGGACGGAAAGAAACGTGCCTCCAAGATTACTGAGACTTATGACCCAACCGCCATACTGAACTGGATTTATCAGAAAGGAAGCACTACTGTGAATACTGCCGTTGCCGTTCACTACGGTTATTACTCACGTTCCGCTCTCCAGTACTATAAGGCCAATGACCCCAATCCGGCTTATTACCGCAATCTGCCTTCATACTATGAAAGTAACGAGGAACTCTATGACCTCTACACATGGAAATGGGAGCATGACCCCTCAGTACGTCAGATTAACTGGGAAGAACTGTACCGCATAAACTATCTTAATAACATACAGAACACTACAGCGGCTCCTGACCAGCAGAAAGGTTCTTCATATATCATGGAGAACCGCATCAACACCATGTGGAATTACATGGCCAACAGCTATGTGAACACCCGCCTGAACGATGTCATGAGCCTGCAGGGCGGCGTTTCTCTGAACTACACCCGCTCTGACAACTACAAGAAAGTCCGTGACCTTCTGGGTGGCGAATACTGGCTGGATGTTGACCCCTTCAGTGACCGCGACATTACCATTGCTCCGGATAACCTTCAGAATGACCTTGACAACCCCAACCGCCACGTTGTCAAAGGTGACAAGTTCGGCTATGACTATACATACCACTATCTTAACCTTGAGGCATGGTTACAGAACGTAATCACCCTGCCTAAGTTTGATATCAACTACGGAATCCAGGCCAGCTACACCCAGTATCAGCGCGAGGGCCACATGCGTAACGGCCGTGCCCCGCAGGAATCTCTGGGAAAGGGTGAGATGCTCCAGTTTGACAATGTCTCTCTTAAAGCCGGTGCCACATATAAAATAAATGGTCGCAATTATATTCTTGCTCACGCAGAATTCGGCACACGCGCCCCGCTGGCTGACCAGGTTTATCTGGCACCGCGTGTAAAGAACACCACCATTGAAGATCCCACCAGCGAGCGCATCCTGGCCTTTGACCTCGGTTACACCTGGACATACCGTGGTTTCCGCGGAAGTATAACCGGATTCCATACCACTATAAACAATGCCATAGAGCGTACCGGTTTCTACGATGAACAGTACAACACCTATGCAAACTATGTCCTCTCAGGCGTAAAACGCCGCTATATGGGCATTGAGGCTGCATTTGCAGTGAAGATTACTCCTTCACTGACCTGGACCGCTGCAGGTTCTTTTGGCCGCTTCCAGTATAAAAACAACCCCATGGGTACACGTACCTTTGAAAACGGTCTTTATCCTGACGTGACCAACCGCGTTTACCTCAAGAATTATTTCATGGGATGCACGCCCAATACAAACCTGAACATAGGTTTTGATTACGCAGCTCCCAAGAACTGGTACTTCAACATCAACGGTACTTGGCAGGGTAACTCATACGTTAACCTCTCACCCGCTTATCATGAGGCACTCCCCGGACTCTGGGAACAGTGCAGCAGTGAAGCTGAACTCATGGATAAGATTGCTGAATTCTCAGTACAGGATAAGCTCAAGGATGCCTTTACTCTGAATGCATCCATCGGCAAGGCCATTTATCTGAACCGTAAGCTGTCCCTCAACTTCAACCTGAGTGTTTACAACATCACCAATAACCGCGGCATAGTGACTTACGCTTACCAGCAGGGACGTATTGACACCAAGAATTATGACCGCAACGCATATCCCAACAAGTACACTTACGCACAGGGTATACGCCTGTTCTTTAATGCCGGTGTACGCTTCTGATTATAAACTGACTAAAACAGGAAATGAAAATGAACGTTTTTTCTAAGTTATATATAGCCGTCCTCGCTCTGGCAGGTGTAACACTGAGTTCCTGCGGCGATGACCCCATACTTCCCCCGGCAGTCACTCCTGAGGTCCCGGATGGCATGGAGGCTAACACCACCATCATGGAGCTGAAGCAGCAGAACTGGAAAACGGACCGCAACTATGTCAACACCATAGGGACCACTGTTACCGGTGAGGACATTATCATCTGCGGCCGTGTGATATCTTCTGATGAGTCAGGAAATATTTACAAGAACTTTGTGATAGATGACGGCACGGCAGCCCTGACTATTGCCGTAAATGCTTATGACCTGTACCAGACATACAAATATGGGCAGCAGGTATACATTAATGTTACCGGACTCAAGATAGGCGGTTATAACAATCTGATGCAGTTAGGCGGCGAAGGCACTTATAACGGCGCTCCGTCCATGACTTTTGCAGAAGAGAGTGTTTTCACCGCACATGCATATCCCGTGGGCATGGGTAATCCCGCCGCCGTGGACACCATCACTGTGGGCATGTCTGAGATAATCCAGGCCAAGAATTCTGCTGAAGGCCTGATGACATGGCAGAGCCGTCTGGTACGTTTTGACAATGTGAAATTTGAAGATGCCGGGCAGCCTTTTGCTCTGAGCAGCAGTACCAGCCGCTACATAGTGGATGATAAAGGTAACCGTCTGAATGTATACAACTCTGCTTACGCTGACTTCAAGAATGAACTGTTGCCTTACGGAACCGGCTCAGTAGTGGGTATTCTGAGTTATTACGGAACAGACTGGCAGCTGCTTCTGATGGATGCTGACGGCTGCATTGATTTTGACGGCGAGGCCCCTGACACCCCCGTTGTTCCCGGCGAGACTGTCACCAGCCTCAATGTAAACTTTGAAGACAATACCATTCCCTCTGACTGGACACAGGCCCAGGTTGCCGGTAACAAGTCATGGTATGTCACCAGCTTCAGCAACAACTATTATGCAGCCATGACAGGCTACAAGGGCACGGCACCCTTTGACCAGTGGCTTATAAGCCCCGCAGTGGACATGAGTCAGGCTGCTGAGAAGACACTGACTTTTGACAGCCAGGTTAACGGCTACGGAAGCACCACCACCGTATTTGAAGTTTATGTGATGACAACAGCAGACCCCGCAACTGCCACACTGACTAAACTCAACCCCACTCTCCCCGCCGCGCCTGCATCAGGTTACTCATCCTTCACCAGCTCAGGCAAGCTGGATCTGAGCGCATTCACCGGCACCATTTACATTGGCTTCCGTTATAAGGCCACTAAGGATGACAACTACGCCACCTGGTGCGTGGACAATATCAGACTTAACGCTGCTGACAGCGATACACCTGACACTCCCGATACACCTGACACTCCATCAGGAACTTCAGAGTTTACCCTTACCACAACCATGTCCTCAGCAGCAGCTCAGTACCTGATTGTGGCCGCCAACATGGCCGCCATGCCTCTGGACGCAAGCAAGAGCTACGGTTATCTGAATCAGGGGCAGATGAGTGTCAGCGGCAACACCATCACCACTGACACTGCCAATGCCTGGACCATAACCCCGGCTGCATCCGGTGCGTACACCATCCAGTCAGCTGACGGACGCTATCTGTATATGACCGGTACTTATAACTCCTTCAACGTTTCAGCAGACATGCCCTCTGACGGTGGAGCACTCTGGAACATCTCCATTGCCGCTGACGGCACTGCCACCATTAAGAACTCACTTACCGGCAAGACCATACAGCTGGACACCACCTATAACTCATTTGGAGCTTACTCTGACTCCCGTGGTGTTTTACCCTCCATATATATGCTTAAGTAATAAACTTCCTGATAAATGAAAATCATGAACAGCATAAAGATAAAATCAATACTGGCCGGTGTGTGCGCACTCTTTATGGGTGGAGCCACGCTGACCTCCTGCCAGGATGACTTTGACCGTCCTGACATTGACGTCCCTGTAGCGTCAATAAAGCCCAACACCAGCATTGCAGACCTGAAGGCCCGCTACTGGAGTGATGACACTAACTTTGCAAGTCAGATTGAAGCTAATGAAGACGGCTCTCATGTCATAATACACGGTTACGTCATCTCCACTGACGAACCCGGCAATGTGTTCAAGTCTCTTATTATTCAAGATGAGACCGCAGCACTGGCCATGAGCATAAACTCTTATAACCTGTATCTTAAATATCGTCGCGGTCAGGAAGTGGTACTGGACGTAACCGGTATGTACATAGGAAAATACGCCGGACTCATGCAGCTGGGAATGCCCTCATGGTATGAGAACGGTAATTCATGGCAGGTAAGCTTCATGGCGCCTGAATATTTCACAGAGAAAGTTCAGCTTAACGGCGTCCCTGACGTAAGCAAGATTGACACTCTTGTAGTTAACAGCTTTGACGAGCTCACCGCTAACCCTGAGGGACTGCGTTACTGGCAGAGCCGCCTTGTGCGCTTTAACAATGTTGAATTCCAGAATGCAGGGACTGAGACATTCTCTGAGTATCACTCTTCAGGCGTAAGCCAGAACATTCTGGACGTTAACGGCAGCCCTCTGGCTGTACGCACCAGCGGTTACTCTAACTTCTGGAACAAGACTCTCCCTGAAGGACGCGGTGACGTGGTGGCTCTTGTAGGCTACTTCAATACTGCATGGCAGCTGACACTGATTGATTATGAAGGCTGCATGAACTTTGGAAATCCCACCCTGGCCTCTGGTACAGAGAATAATCCTTACACAGTAGAAGAAGCAATAGCTGTCCAGAAGGGCGGTGCCTCTGTCAACGGATGGGTGAGCGGTTACATAGTAGGTGCCGTGGCTCCTGAAGTAACCACAGTATCTGATAATAATGACGTGGAATGGACCTCAGAGGTATCTCTGGCAAATACGCTGGTAATAGGCGCAAGCGCTGACACCCGCAGCATTGACAACGCTCTTGTCATCTCACTGCCCTCAGGCTCAGCACTGCGCAACTTGGGTAACCTCCGTGACAACCCCGGAAATTACTGCAAGGCAATCAAAGTCAAGGGTTCCATGACCTCTGTTATGGGTACATACGGTGTGGCCAATAACAACGGCACCAGCGCAGAATTCAGCATTGAAGGTGTAAGCACCGGTGACGAGGCCGTGCCCAACGGTGACGGTACCGCAGCCTCCCCCTATAACTCCACTCAGGTCCTCAACGGCTCTGCAAGCGGCACATCAGCCTATGTACGCGGCTATATTGTAGGTTTCATTCCTGACAAGTATCTCAATGAGGCTTCATTTGAACTTCCCGCCACAGTGCAGACCAATGTCCTCATTGCTGACACCCCCGGTGAAAAGGATTACAACAAGTGTACACCGCTCCAGTTGCCTGCCGGCAACGTCCGCAGCGGAGTGAACCTGCAGGATAACCCCGGCAATATGGGTAAACTGCTGACCGTGGTTGGTAGCATAGAGAAATACTTTGGCGTAATGGGCGTAAAAGCCATCAGTGACTTCAGCATAGAAGGCGCCGGAGACACTCCCGTCACTCCCGTTGAGGCCGTGAGCAGCCTGGATGCCAACTTTGAGAGCGGTTCTCTGCCTGCAGGATGGACTCAGGCTCAGGTTGCCGGCAACAAGGCATGGTATGTCACCAGCTTCAGCAACAACTATTACGCAGCCATGACAGGCTACAAGGGCACAGCACCCTTTGACCAGTGGCTCATCACTCCCCCTGTGGACATGAGCAAGGTTAAGGACAAGACTCTGTCATTTGACAACCAGGTAAACGGCTACGGTAGCACCACCACAGTATTTGAAGTTTACGTGATGACAACCGCTGACCCCGCAACCGCCACACTGACCAAGCTTAACCCCACCCTTGCCACAGCTCCGGCCTCAGGCTACTCTGATTTTGTGAACTCAGGCAAACTCAACCTGAGCAGCTTCAGCGGAACCATCTACATAGGCTTCCGCTATAAGGCCACCCAGGACGCCAACTACGCCACCTGGTGCGTGGATAACATCAAGCTTAATGTGTCAGGAGGTGATACTCCTGTCACTCCGCCCACGCCTCCCACTCCCGGTGATTACAAGGGTGATTTCAACAGCTTCAACGGAGGTGCGGCCAAAGCAACTCCTTACGGCACATATACTAATGCCACAGGCTGGAGCGCTGAAAACGCCATTATCCTGAGCGGTAGCTCTGACGGTACGGATAATAATCCCAAGTTTGCATTCATTGGTACTGACGCCACTCTGGCTCCCTGTATCCTGGGACGTACTGACAAAGTTGGTAAGATTATCTCCCCCGTTCTCACCGGAGGCATCAAGACTCTTACATTCAACTACGGCCTGCCTTACTCTGACAAGGCCCTGAAGTTTACCGTAAACATCAAGCAGGGCGGCAATGTGGTTAAGACTGAGACTGTTAATCTCACATCTGTAACTCAGAAAGTGGCTTATACCTTCACAATGGATGTAAACCTGAGCGGAGACTTCAGCATTGAAATCATTAATGACTGTCCCGGCAACACCTCAGGAAAGAATACTGACCGTATAGCTTTCTGGAATCTCACCTGGAACTGAGACCGAAGTACCCGGTTGTGTGGGACATCTCCCTAATGACAAGCCCTGCACAGTTGAATACGTAATATAATCACAAAGAGGGCGCATCAAAATTTGCATTTTGATGCGCCCTCTTTAGGTGTGTAGGAAAATGTCAGATGCAGGGCTCTTAGGATAAGGCTGCCGGGAGCATACAGAAGTATGTGACCGAAACCGAAGTCCGAAAGTAACACCGCAGATGGCCTGTTATGCCACACCGTCCTTCATAACAAGAGCCTTCCCTACATTATATTAAGGCTCTGAGATATACTTTTCCCCTCGGCGGCGGCAATATGTCACAAAGACATAGTTCATGCCGCTATTTTCATCAGTGAATATTTCAGACCTCTCCTCCTGCCGCCACTCCTGAGCATTAATTTCCGGAAAGAAAGTATCCGCATCCGGCGCTGTGGCCTTGAACTCCGTAATGTACAATCTGTCAGCCAGAGGCATGGCTGCGGCGTAAATACACCCGCCACCTATAATAAACACCTCTCTTTCCGGCGTGCCTGCAGCAGCCTCAAAAGCGGCCTCCAGAGACGTCACAACTTCTGCACCATCAGCCACAAAACCACTGTTACGGGAAATCACTATATTTCTTCTGCCAGGCAAAGCACCCTTAGGTAGAGACTCAAAGGTCTTGCGCCCCATAACCACGGTATGCCCCATGGTCAGTTCCTTAAAGTGACGCATGTCACCACGGACATGGAAAACCAGGTCACCACTACGCCCTATGGCCCCGTCCTCAGCTGCGGCAACTATTATATTCATCATACACTCACTGTGGCTTTAATGTGCGGCTGCGGATTATAATCCTCCAGCCTGAAGTCCTCATACTTGAAATCAAAGATACTCTTTACCTCCGGATTAATTACCATGCGCGGAAGCTTTCCCGGCGTACGGCTGAGCTGCTCTGCCACCTGCTCCTGATGATTAAGGTAAATATGGGCATCGCCAAGAGTATGGACAAAGTCTCCGGCCTCAAGACCCGTCACCTGAGCCATCATCATAAGCAACAGCGCATAAGAGGCAATGTTAAATGGTACGCCCAGGAAAGTGTCTGCACTGCGCTGATAAAGCTGCAGACTCAGCTTCCCGTCTGCCACATAAAACTGGAAAAATGCGTGGCAGGGAGGAAGATTCATGTTGGGCAGGTCAGCCACATTCCATGCACTGACTATTATGCGGCGTGAGTCAGGATTATGCTTTATGTCCTCCACTGCCTGTGAAATCTGGTCAATGAATGTACCGTCATAGGCCGGCCATGATCTCCACTGATAACCGTATATATGGCCCAGACTACCGTCCGCGTCAGCCCACTCATTCCATATCCGCACACCATTTTCCTGCAGATACCGGACATTGGTATCTCCACGCAGAAACCACAGCAGCTCATAAATTATTGACTTAAGATGCAACTTCTTAGTGGTAAGCAGAGGGAATCCGTCAGCCATATTAAAACGCATCTGATAACCAAACACTGACCGAGTTCCGGTTCCGGTACGGTCTGATTTTACTATTCCGTTCTCTGATATATGTTTCAGCAGGTCCAGATATTGTTTCATAAATTATTGACTAATAAGAACGCCGCACAGGAGTACGGGCATCAGAATATTCATTTATTATCTGCGTCACGCGCAAAAGCAGTGGGCGTTTGCGTGGTTTTCTTCATCAGGGGCCAGCTCAGGGTGTGACGTCCGCGCCTGTAAGTCAGCGCCCCGCAGGGACAGACTGCCGTACAGTTCATACACATCACACAGCGTGAAGTGTCTATGGTATGACTCTCCAGCTCTATGCAGCAGCTCTTGCACACATCTGCACAGCGCCGGCAGTTTATACATAAATCCGTATTAATATCAGGATGATACACAGCATGGCGGCTCAACATTCCAAGGACCGTACCCACAGGGCACACGGTATTACACCACAGCCGGCCGCGCCATGCCGCAAGCCCAAGTGCCGTGGCACATAACGCCACGGAAACAGCTGTTGCGCTCAGAGCTGTACCCACATATACCACACAGTGGAAATATATGCTGTACGGATCAAAAATTATCAGTGCCAGATGCGGAACCATGATACTGAACCCGGCCACAATCCACAGCACTGACAGGCGCAGTAAATCCTGCGGAGCATGCCAGCGATATGGACGCTTGCTCAGTACGCGCCCCACATATGCCACTCCGTCCTGCACCGTTCCCAGCGGACACACCAGTGAGCAGTAAACACGCCCGAAAGCCAGCGTAATGGCTCCCCAGCCTATTACCCAGCCCACAGAGGCAGAGAGAATGGCCGGCACCAGCTGCATACGCACTGTCAGGGAATTCACTCCGGCAGTCACTGACACTGTGAGTAAGGCCAGAATGGCCACACTCAACAACCGGCGCACATTACGCGCCGCTATGTAACCCCGCTGTGACATGACGCAAAAATAATCTTTTTTCAGCGCCCGCGCAAGTATTAGACCCCGTTCCCACAATATTTGTTAACGCTGGGGAGCGGGGTCTAAGACATAAGGCTCCATCCACTATCCCTTTCACCCGGCAACGACTTAGATTTTGTATTTTGTGGGAATATCATTATCTTAGCGCAAGCTAACCCTATAATGAATAATCCAACATCCTCTTTCTCTCTAAAACATGGAAAAGAATCTGCAAATGCTGCTGGGCGATGAGGCGCTGGCTCTGGGAGCCATCAATGCCGGACTCTCAGGAATGTACGCTTACCCCGGCACACCCTCAACTGAGATTACAGAGTTTATCCAGAGTCATCCCGTTGCCCGCCAGAGGCACATACACAGCCACTGGTCAAGCAATGAGAAAACAGCCATGGAAGAAGCTCTGGGAATGTCATTCTGCGGCAAGCGCGCCATGGTGGCCATGAAACATGTGGGCATGAACGTATGTGCTGACCCCTTTGTAAACTCTGCCATGACAGGAGCCAACGGCGGTCTGATTGTGGTGGCGGCTGATGACCCCTCCATGCACTCCTCTCAGAATGAACAGGACTCACGCTTCTACGCTGACTTTGCGTTCATTCCCGCCCTGGAACCCTCTAACCAGCAGGAAGCATACGACATGGCTTCTTACGCATTTATACTGAGTGAGAAATTTGAAACTCCGGTGATGATGCGCCTTGTGACACGCCTCTCCCACTCCCGCGCCGTTGTGAAAACTGACACTGTACCTGAAAGCGAAAAAGACCTCACTTACCCCCGCTCAACAGCGCAGTGGGTGCTCATGCCCGGGAACTCCCGCAAACGCTATCCTGTGGTTCTGAAGCAATATGAAACGCTGGCTGAGGCCTCTGAGAACTCACCCTTCAACAGCTTCACTGACGGACCGGACCACAGCATGGGAATAATTGCCTCCGGCATTGCTTACAACTATCTGATGGAGAACTACCCGGACGGATGCCCCTACCCCGTGGTTAAGATATCACAGTATCCTCTACCGGTAAATATGCTTAAGAAACTCTATGACAGCTGTGACAAGATTCTGGTACTTGAGGAAGGACAGCCGGTCATTGAACAGAAGATGCGCGGTCTTCTGGATACCACAGGGAAGATACTGGGACGGTTCACAGGTCGTGTACCCCGCACCGGCGAACTCAATCCTGACAATGTAAGGGCCGCCCTCGGACTGCCGCCGCTGCCCGTGAACGCTCCCAGCCAGGTGGTGATGCCACGTCCGCCGGCCTTATGTCAGGGATGCAGCCACCGCGATGTTTATCACGCCCTGAATGAAGTCATGGATGGCTACCCTGCTCCCAAAGTTTTCGGAGACATAGGCTGCTACACCCTGGGCTGGCTGGCACCCTTCACAGCCATAGATGCAGTGGTTGACATGGGAGCATCCATCACCATGGCTAAAGGCGCGGCTGATGCCGGGCAGCACCCCTCCGTGGCCGTGATAGGAGACAGCACATTCACGCATTCAGGAATGACAGGTCTGCTGGACGCTGTTAATGAAAACAGTCCCATCACAGTAATAATATCTGACAATCTCACCACCGGCATGACCGGCGGACAGGACTCTCAGGGTACCGGTAAACTTGAAGACATCTGCCTGGGACTGGGAGTAAAGGAAGAGCATCTGAAAACCATTGACGCACTGCCTAAGAACCATCAGGAAATAGTGAACCTGATAAAGACAGAGGTGGAATATCCCGGAACATCCGTAATCATCATACGCCGCGAATGTATTCAGACAGCGCGCCGCCACGCTAAAATGAAATAATCATGAAAACAAACATAATCCTGGCAGGTGTGGGAGGTCAGGGCATCCTCTCCATAGCCACCGTCTTAGGTGCTGCAGCCCTTTCAGAGAAACTATATTTTAAACAGGCAGAAGTCCACGGCATGAGCCAACGCGGCGGAGACGTACAGTCCAACCTCCGCATTTCTGACACCCCCATAGCCTCAGACCTCATACCACAGGGAGCCGCAGACCTGATAATATCCCTGGAGCCCATGGAGGCTCTCCGCTACGTTTCATACCTCAGCCCCACAGGGTGGATAGTCACCAGCACCGTACCGTTCAAGAACATCCCGGACTATCCGGAACAGGTCGTACTGGACTCAGAACTGGGCACATACAGCCGCGTGGTGGCCTTTGACATGGACGCCGTTGCTAAGGAAGTCGCCACCCAGCGCTCCGCAAACATGGTACTCCTGGGAGCCGCTGCTCCACACACCGGCATAAGCCCTGAGAAAATTGAGGCCGCCATCACCACCATTTTCTCCCCCAAGGGACAGGCCATTGTAGATGCAAACATCGCCGCCTTCCGCGCCGGCCTCACCCACAGCAAATAAATACCGCATAGCCTCACTCATTCCATAAGATGCAGTTCCCCCAATAAGATGCAGTTCTCCCAATGTAGCAGCTCATAAAAAAAGCTTTCCCTATAGCCGTGGTTCAGGAACTGATGCAATTTATAGAAACGTCAAGCCGGAAGCCAAGTCACATTTCCCCAGAAATATCAGAGGAGAACAGCATGGCTTCCGGCTTAATGACATTTGTATTATGGCAGAGTGAATTAAAACACATATATTTATCTTTTTTAGCTCAACATCTGTCTATTTTTTTGTAACTTTGCGGAGCTGATTAAGCTCAAATTCTCGGCAAGTGTGAATTCTTAATAGTTATACCATTGGAAATCCTCACACTCCCCGCTCTGGCTGATGATATCCGGAGATGGTGGATTAACCTAAATATATTGGTCGGAGATATTAAATCGCGTGGTAAACGACCAATCCTTGTGGCACTTTCAAGAAAAATGCCACGCCTGATGAATTGCATTGTCAAAACCTCTGATATTACGGACCATAATATCAATGTGGCAATTGACGCCGAAGAAATAATTACTGAGCTGGCCCTTCCCTTCCTCTCATTAAATACCAACAGTGAAGATGTGGAATTCATTATCTTAGATGATATAATAATCCACGGTACTTCCTTGCGTATAGTTTATCAGAATATTTGCGAGATGTTTAGCTCAAAAGCTCATGTATCTTGCATATTCAGGCACGAAAGGGCTAATATAAGCGACTTTGTCAATACTGAAGATTTATCAATAATCAAAAGCATTGACCAGAAAACCGTTGATGCCTACACTGATGCTATAGCTGAAACTGTAAAGCAATGTCAACTGCCTATTGATATGGAATTCCCTGTTTTCAAGCTCAATAGTTCCATTGAAGAAATTAAAAATGCAATTGACGAAAACTCCAACCTCCCTCTATATTATTCCAGTGATAGGTGCTTGAGCTATAATCTTGCAAGTTTTCCCACAGTAAGTAATAACGTTGATTTCTGCAAAGCTCGGTTTTTCGGGAAAAATGACTTTACACTGCTTGAGATTTTCTCTCCCATAATTATTTCAGAAAGCGATATCCTTTCTACAGACAAAAGTTTATTTGGAAATACACTGTACTCTGCTATTTGGGAAAAACTGACAAGGAATCTCAGAATAGAATTAAATCCGGATTACAAAAAATCGCCGGTCCAGATGATAGCACAGTTGAGAGAGAGTTTCATCCGCTCCCTTGTTGTTATAGCAAACTACATCTTCTCTCTTTCCGCGTTTGCTATTAACGCAGATTCCATCCTGCCATTTAATCTCAAAAAACACATAGAGCTGAGTAAATCTGATTTAAGTCTTCTGATAGGAAGGAAACTTACTGATGAGGTATATGGTGCCATGATGGCAGCTGTTGAGATGGGAGAGACATATAGCTCACCAAGGGAGAAGTACATGCATATCCCCTCATCATTTGCGCCAAAAGCGTTTAAATCCGAGATTGACGGAGAACGTTTCTTAACGGCCTTTCTGGCTGATACTCCATCAGAAGCATTTGACAGTATTTTCAAATTTCAGCATTATACAAATCCAAAATTCGAAAATCCCTATATTGCGTATGAGAGGCTGTTCTTTGGAGAAACTCATGAATCCCTGGCGGAAACCACCTCCATATTTTTTGATATTGAAGAATGTACACGGGAGTTATATTACTGGATTGATGAGAATATTGATGCAGGATATATAGTACCAAAGTTTGAGACTGTCAAATCTGATGATGACGGTATTTTCTGGCGTAGATTCTTCCACGCCGGAATTCGTAAGAAGGACAACTCCGGCTGTTCATAATTTATTGAAATTTTTCTAATCCCCCCAATCATACTGACTTAATGTCGCTCTTACTGCACACTATTGCATCCGTCATCAAAGACAACGATAATGATTTTGAAATATTAAAAAATATTTATTATTATCTCAAGAAAGGTGGTAGCATCCCAGATGAAATACAGATAGGGCAATTAGCAAAGGCTCCGGCCGCTCAGCAGGAAGATGAATCCATTAATTCGCCGGTGGAAAGTTACGGTGACAGAAGACTACAGAGAATATATCTTAAAGGTATCCGAAAATTTCCACCGGTAGAAAATGATTATTACTCCCTGGAATTGGGTAAATCAGATGTGTGCTCGTCGTGTGTCTTCTTAGGGTCAAACGGAGTTGGTAAGACCTCTCTTTATTCAGCAATAGAATGGGCAGCGTTAGGTAGACTGGATTCTGCCAAATGCAGAGGGTATGATGGGAAAAATGCACAGATAGAATTTCTTAAATATCATACCTGCAGACGTGAAGACGCTGAAATATACCTATACACCCTCAATGGTGTAAGGTATCTGAATCTTGCTGATACTAATGATTCTGCTAAGAAGTTTTCTTTCCCCGCATTTTTCTGTATGGAGCAGGACATTGTGGAACTGTCCGGTGCAAACGCCACTAATGGGCCTAAAGATTCTGAATACATAGCTGAACAGGTTGGTTTGTCAGATTACCTTATCCTCTTGGTGACTTTGGAAAAGTTGTTATCAAGATACACCAATTTCAAAGATAAGTATCAGAAAGAGTCATCTGAAATTGAGATGTTAGAATTTCAGTTCTCTCTTTTTAGAAAATTATCTCAAACCGGTCTCTCTAAGTATCTGACATTACTGAACGCATCTGACATCCTTTCCGCACGCAAACTTTTGAAACAAAAGCAAAGTAATAGCACCGCTTACTTTAAATCTCTTATCAGGAGATTTAAATATATCAGAAGTGTTATTATAGATCTTATGGGCGAAGAAGATCCTCTGGCTGGAGATAAGATTTTAAAACTATATTCCGTTTATTTGGGTACGGAGCAGTTTCCAACATCTGATTCCGGGTCTGGAGTAGGACTGGAAAATGTGAACGAAGATAGAATCTCAAGTCTTGAACAGTCACTATTTTCCTTATATCAGGATCTCGCTTCCACCAATATACAGAAACCGGCCCACAAGAATTGGAATCAGCTATTGAAGATACAGTATTGTGAAGCTAAATGCACTAACATTGCTTCTGTAATTAACCAGAAAAAAGTTACGCTGCATAATTTTGAGAAGGAGTGCAGTATTATGAGTCTTGAAAAACCAAAAATAGATGAACTCTTTCGGATTCATTCTGAACTTCAGCAGGGATATCAAAAATATATTGGCGAGCTTATCAAGATTGGTGATACTGTTTTTAAAAGGGTTTTCCAGCAGTTTCTGGGCAATGACATAGCCAGTGTCCGCCTTGAAATGAATCCTAACGGAAAAAGCTTAAATGTTATCCTTAATGCAATAAATCCCGTTAATCAGGAACCCATAGGAGAAGTTAATCCAAGAAAATATCTCAACACATTCAGATTCAAACTCTACTGCGTATCACTCAAAATTTCTTTAAGCTTATGCTGCATGCAGTGGTATAATATTGAATTCCCTATTGTTATTGATGATGTTTTTGATTCCAGTGATTTTAATAACCGAGAAAGAATCAGAACCTTCATCAAGAATATTTTTCTTGCTTATTCCGGGCTATTTCCGGAAAATCATCCTCTACAAATGATCTTTTTTACCCAAGATGATGTGATAGGAGACTCTGTCTATCGCGGCATACAGGAATCCCTGGAACTTGGAGCCGTAAAATACTCAAGAATCTTCAACTTTACAGAAGCGGAAGAGGATGACTGGAAAGATGGAGTACTGAATAATAAGAGTATTAGAATATTAAAAATTGAAGATACAATAGATTATTATGCCCAAAATCCCTAAGATACTGAAAGCACCATTTATATACGCATTTATTAGCATATTCATACTGTCAGGAGCAGCCGTCTATCAATGTTACATAGCTTCCCGGATAGAAAAAACGCATAAAAGTCTTGACCGTAAATGGCCGGAGGAATATGCAGCGTTTCGAGAGCAAATAAATAATTTGAAACCTGATTCAACTTGGGATAAATCCATTATAACTTACCTTGATGTTGTCCGCACAAATCAAATTACCATAATAGACAGACAAAATGATTTAATTGCAGACCTAAGGCAGGAAACTAACAACAATATTGATAAGCTGAACTTATGGCTTGCTTTTGCCGCCATCATTATCTCAACCGTTGGAGTCTTTATTCCTGCATGGGCCCAATATATTAAGGACAAAAACTTTAAGGAAGATTTAAATACTTTCAAAGAACAAACAAAAGATGCGTTAGTCAAAGACTCTGAGACTGTAATCAGCAAATGTAAGGAGGAGCTTAAAAAGTATAATAAAGAACTAAAAAACTTTGAGCATAATGCTTCCCTGCAGGAAATGCGTTCCCAGTTTGTATCCCTCTCATTGGGTTATGAGACACGTCTCATAAACAACCACTCAGACCGGGAGTGGCTATACGGTTTTCTCTGGGCAAGAACTGTGGACTCTTTTAATAAGGTTATAGAACTTGCTCTCAAAGATGAAACTGACAGGGAAAATTCCAGGATATACATAACGGAATGTCTGGTTCTCCTTTGCTCTTTTATCTCTAAAATCAAAAGCTCCACCGTTAAACTAAAACCACGCGAATGGGACCGGCTCCAAGATGAGATAAGAAAGTTGTTGAAAGAAATTAGTTATGGTCAGAACAACCGACAGTTTTGGTTGCTTTACCATGAGCAGTTAAGAAAATTCATAATAAAGCTAAACTCCGTTCACTTACCCCAATAATATCCTTTCAGCTGGCTTATGGTTCTGTTATGACCGGAAACGACCAGGTTCTGATAGGTGGCTGATATTAAATGCATCCATTATAAGAGGCAGTTATGAATGTGAAAATAAGGAATAGCTTTCCACTGGCGCTGGGCGGTAATCTTCTGGCGCTGTTATTATTTATGATGATTTCAGCCGGAGTCTCTTTCCTGCTGCACTTGCCCGTCACTGCCACCGCCCTGCCTCTGTCCATGATTCTTGCCGGAGGATTTACTTATGCTTTCATAGCCAGAGGACACACCTTTCTATGGTCCTTTCTGTCAAGTATCCTGATTGTCATCTTATGCTGTCTTTTAAGCAGTCTGATAATTGACCACTCTTCTGACGCCTATTACTATCATTACAACGCAGTGATTATGATGGCAGAAGGGTGGAATCCCACCGCTGAGCCACCGTTTGTAGACTCACTATGGAATCAGCACTACGCCAAAGGAATGGAGATGATGCAGACCGTCATTTTCACATTTACAAGCAACCTGCAATCCACAAAATCCCTTAATCTAATCCTCATCCTCAGCGCTGCCCTGTTGACATGGTTTACACTTGGTGAAGTGTTCACGGGCATATCCGGCAGGTGGAAAGTGGCCTTGTGCCTAATGGTGACATTCAATCCGGTGGTAATATGTCAGATACACACGGCGTACAATGACCATATGTTATGGTCAGAAACAGTCCTCACCTGCTGCTGTTTTCTGCTCCTATGGAAGAACAGCCGTAACCTTATGACTTATCTGTTGCTTATGATGGTGCTCACCTTGGGTATAAACAGCAAGTTCACCCATTTTTACTATCTGGGCGCCGGATGTATGTTTTATGCAGTATGGTGCCTATGTGCAAGAAGATATGACATACTCCTGTCCGGAATGTTAACCGTAACCGGAGCCATCATTATGGGAGCGTTTATTGTGGGCTATAACCCCTATATCACTAACACAGTCGGTTATGGAAACCCATTCTATCCCTTGATTGGCAGCGACGTGGATATCATGACATCAAACACCCCTCAGATGCTTCAAGGCTGTAACAGATTCACCTCCTTTCTGATGACACTGTTCTCCACCACGAATCATCCTTGGGCTTACTTCCGTGGGAGCGGTTTCACATTATATGATTGCGTCCAGTCATACACCGTTGACTCCCGCATCAATGGATTTGGTCTCCTGATGGCACCAACTCTTATCTGCGGTCTCATACTAATGTTATGCAACCGCGCATCAGGAAGATGGTGGATAGTGTACTTTTTCTTTCTGATTCTGGGCTTTACATTTGAACAAAGCTGGTGGGCGCGCTACGTTCCTTTCCTCTGGGCCTTAGTTATCATCCCGGTCCTGAATTATGCAGTCCGTAATCACAAAGATAGCAAACTCCGCCGAAGAATTAAGAGAAGTATGGCTTATCTGATTCTCGCTCTTGTGTTCCTGAACGCCTCATTAGCCCTAACCTTTTCACTGTGCGCACAGTACTCATACACATCATATATAAATTACATATCCGGAGCTCAGAAAGAGAGCGGCAGACCCATCAAAGTGGCTAATGTAAACATAGCCTTTCAGCAGTCTTTAAAAGAGCAAGGAATAAAGTACTTAGAATGTGATTACAATAGTATCACAAAAGAACCGGACCAGACATTCTTAATATATAGGTTTGGCCATCAAGATCAGGATGTGGTTGCCTTACTTCCTGCTGAAGAATATCCGGAGCTGTATCGGAAACCGGAAACTCTCGGAGAAATAATCAGAGATTATCCCGTACACAGTTACAAAAATTTCGCAAGCACAGAATAAGAGTTAACAAACTACCCTCCATCCCGTTCCACAATACACCATTATCCGCAATAGCACGCTAAATCCACCATGAGCACGCCGTCACCCCCCCCGCCTCATCCCTCACTTACTCCCTCACTTCATCCTTCACTTCCTTACTCGCTTCATCCCCTATTTACTCCCTCACTTATTCCCCCGCCTCATCACTAACTTACTCCCTCGCTTTTGCCCCATTTCTGCTCCATATACCTTTACCATCTCCTGTAGCCATAAGCTACTCAGACGCTGATTTTCTTCCTCATCAGCAGAGGTCATATAAGCAGAATATGCCGTTAGCAGAAAGTCAGAAGCCCCGTTTCTCCCCCATCTGAGCCAATACTTACCCATAAAAAAACAAAAACGATCATTTTTTTACTCTAAAATTTGCACAAACCAGATTTAAGCCTTAAATTTGCACCGCAAAACAGAAAGAGAATGACTCCGTAGCTCAGTTGGTAGAGCAACTGACTCTTAATCAGTGGGTCGAGAGTTCGAGCCTCTCCGGGGTCAC
>CAMWLS010000034.1 GCA_947175205.1 uncultured Porphyromonadaceae bacterium
CACCACTGTTCCCGGACTAAACCAATTTGGGTGACCCATTGTCAAAGTCAGGAAAAAATGTTAAGAGCCGGGCCCTGAAAAGAGGTGGCTCCGGCTCTTACGGTGACACTTATGGATGAGTGCGTAGAAAATGGAACATAGAGTCATATGCCTTTTCTCTCACATTCCGGGGAGAAAGAAAGACATCGTGCAGGGCATCCGGTATGGTATCTTCAGTAACATCCTTACCCAGCTTTTTCCCTATCTTGCTTATATGGTCCACATTCAGAACTGCATCTCCTTTAGTGAAGTCCTCAGACCATTCATCTCCGTATATACTGTGATCAGAATGCACAAGCAGTACGGGGACTTTAATTCGGTCACCGTGCTTGCGCACATTACTCTGTGCCTTGGTAATGGCTCTTACCCATGAACTCTCCACCGGTAGCGGCTTTTCTGTCTTCCACGCTGTATTAAAGTTCCATTCTCCGTGGCGCGAGTGCAGAAGTGATTCCGCATAAAGTGAAATCTTGCCTTGTGGTATCTTTATATGCGGGAACAACTTGCCTATACCACTGATAAGTGGTATTCCCACCTTACGCTTGATCCCACTGAAATTCCAGTCAAGGAACGGGCTGTTAAGAACCAGACGGTGAATAGCAGTGTCAGGGGCAGAGGTCATATAATAAGCCGCAGTTAATCCTCCGGTTGAATGTCCCATCAGAGTTATATCCCTCACTCCGTCCTTATGCATTTGCTGGAGCGCTGAATCAATATCAGGGAAGTACTCGCGCATATCGCGGACCTGAAATCGCAGATTGCTGTCAGTAATTGAGCGTCCGTATTTACGCAGGTCTACGGCGTAAAAATCATAGCAGCTGTCCACAAGCCGGTTTGCTTCTTCTTTTTGAAAGAAATAGTCATTGTATCCGTGTATGTATAATATTCCTTTTCCGTTGTGACATTTGCTCTGTTTGCGCACTATTGTAGAGCGGACGGGACCTGAATAATCTTTCCCCTGATCAACGTAACGCATCTGAAAGCCGTCACCCAGTACATCCGGTTGCCATAGCTGCGCGCACGCATATGGATAGGAGCATGCAATGCTAAGAATCAGGAATATGATACTGATACACCTTTTCATGAGTTGGCAATTATGGCATCCACAGAGTTAATTTCAAGGAATGTGGCACCTGTTCCGTTTAACGCCCCCAGATATGCAATACGGTCTTCTATCTTTATAAGCCCAAGGGCAACAAAGCGGCGCAGTTCCTCTGTGGGATAATGGTGGCCTAAACGTTTATTGGGAGAATAGAATGCAGTTATGCCGTAACTAAGATTCAGACAGCGGCTGACAGTTTCATTATAGCATACTGCTATTACGGGGTTATTGCCTCTGAAGGATGCAATGTAGCGTGCCGTGCGTCCGTGATTGGAGTCCGTAACAATAGCTTTGGTGCCTATCATACGCTCTGAGACTACAGCCTGACGTGCCAGGAAAGATGTAACGTGTGCGTCCACAAGCGGCGGGACTTCAATGGGTTCCTCGCTTAAGGTACGCTCCATCTCCATGGCAACCCGTGACATAGTGGCGATGGCTTCAACCGGATAACGTCCCTTGGCTGTTTCACCGCTGAGCATCAGTGCATCGGCACGCTGATAAACGGCATTGGCTATGTCACTGACTTCTGCACGCGTGGGACGGGGATTATTAATCATGGAGTGAAGCATCTGGGTTGCCACAATAACAGGCTTATGGGCCGCAATACACTTACGTATCATCTTGTTCTGAATACCGGGAATACGTTCAGCCGCTACCTCAATACCAAGGTCCCCACGAGCAATCATAATACCGTAGCTTGCATCCAGAATCTCATCAAAGTTATCCACGCCCTGCTGATTCTCTATCTTGGAAATAACCTGAATACGTCCGCCCAGATGTCCTATGAGTTCGTGAAGCGCTTCAACGTCAGCACGGCTTCTCACAAAGGAATGAGCTATGAAATCTATACCCAGCTCCACTGCAATTGCAATATTCTGACGGTCTCGCTCACTGATGGCCGGAAGACTCAGGTTGCTGCCGGGTATATTCACGCTTTTGCGTGAGCCAAGAACACCATCGTTCTGAGACACAGCTGTTATTGTCCCGTCATTATTTATGGCGGTAATGAGGAAGTCCAGTTCCCCGTCATCAATGAGGAAATGCTGTCCCACAGTTACATCAGATGCTATCTGGGAATAATTTAGATAGATACATTCAGCAGTGGTCAGCAAATCAGGATTACCAATAATATTTACACGCTGACCTGAAACAAAGGAAATGGGCTCATCAGCAACTGTAGCCGTTGTCCTTATTTCAGGCCCTTTTGTATCCATCATTATGGCAATGCGCTGTGATACGGCTCTTACGTTTTTCACAATATTCACAAAGCCTTCGCGGCTGAGATGCGCAGAGTTCATGCGTACCACATTCATTCCGTTTTCAAAGAGACGCCTTATGAACTCTACGTCACAGCGGCGGTCTGAGATGGTGGCCACAATTTTTGTGAATTTTTTCATCTGTGGAGTGTGATTCAGATTATCCATGTAATTATAATGCACGGAGAGTATTTTTGGTTTTACTCTCCGTGCTGAATTATTTTTGATGTAAAATTAACTTATCAGTTCTACTCCAATTCCCGGCCTGTCAGGAATGGTAACCTTTCCATCAACAATTTTGATGCCGTCAAACAGGTCATTGGCAATAAGAAGGTTTCCGTCAAGGTCAGCGTAGTCAACCAGAGGCGCAAGCTGTGCTGCGGCTGTAACAGCACATGAGGTCTCTGTCATACATCCCAGCATGACTTTCATTCCCAGAGCTCTGGCTAAAACTGCCATCTGGTATGCCTCATGCATGCCGGTACTTTTCATAAGCTTGATGTTGATACCATCATAAGCCTCAGCGGCTCTGCGTACATCCGGAAGACGCTGTAGAAACTCATCTGCTATTATGGGGAGAGGAGAGCGCTCACGCAGCCATGCAGTGTCATCAATACGCTCTTTTGCCATGGGCTGTTCCACAAAGAGACAGTTACGTTCCGCAAGCCAGTGACACATCTCCAGTGCTTTCTCGCGGTCATCCCACCCTTGGTTAGCGTCAACACAGATGGGAACATCTGTTTTGGAACGAATGATTTCAACCAGCTCCTTGTCATTATCCAGGCCCATCTTTACCTTGAGAACCTTATATGGAGATGCTTCATCCACTTTCTGTCTTACAACATCTGCTGTATCAATCCCAATGGTGAAAGATGTATTAGGGCAGTTATCAGGGTTTAGTCCCCATATTTTATACCAGGGCTGTCCCATAATCTTACCTAAGAGGTCATGAAGCGCAATGTCAACAGATGCTTTTGCGGCTCTGTTGTTGGGGGCCACGCTTTCAAGATAAGCCATTATGTCTTCAATGCGGAACGGGTCAGAAAATTGTGACAAATCAAGGCTTCCCAGGAAGCGGCAAACGCTATCAACACTTTCTCCCAGGTACGGAGGCATAGAGGCTTCGCCATAACCTACAAGACCATCATATTCCAGACGTACTTGTACGCCGGGAGTGGTAGTACGCTGATATTTTGCCAGATTGAAGGCATGGCGCAACTGTAACTCATATGGCTCAAAACTAAGGTTGAGCTTCCCTGACCGGGTTGCTTTCTTAGTCGCCTGCCCCATGGCACTGAATGATATGGGACTTGCAGCAAAGAGCGCGCCCAGAACGGATGTTTTCAGGAATGTTCTTCTATTCATGGTTTATGTGTAAGTTTCTTATTCTGATATAAAGAGGTCACCGAATTTAGTGATACCGCGTGACCCTATACTATTCTTAACGCGAGAAATGCCCAATAAGTGTATGGGGTTGTAATCTTCTGCGTCAGGATCAAGGCTATTCACCCTTACGCGGGCTGAAGAATGTACATACTGCCCGTTATTCATATAGACAGCCACGTGTGTTACACGCCCTGTGTCCGGATTGCCAAAGAACAGTAAATCACCGGGTTGACATACAGGCCAGCTTTCGGCATCAAAAAGTTCTCCGTTAAGAGCCTGCTGGGAGGCGTCTCGGTGGAGGATTATACCGTTACTCAGATATGCAGTCTTTACCATACCTGAACAATCATTGCTCTTTGTAGAGGTGCCACCCCACAGATAAGGACGCCCCATCATGCTACATGCTGTATTTATAATTTTTTCGGCATCATACTCTTGTGCGGCAAATTCTTTAATAGGGGTCAGGTTCTTGCTGGGGGCATA
The DNA here is from genome assembly GCA_947175205.1 of uncultured Porphyromonadaceae bacterium. Taxonomy (GTDB): domain Bacteria; phylum Bacteroidota; class Bacteroidia; order Bacteroidales; family Muribaculaceae; genus CAG-873. Next base: position 4,267 of record CAMWLS010000034.1, read on the forward strand.
GCCCTTACGGCCATCAGGGAGGGTAATCAGGGTCCATTCACCGTTATTCTTAGTTCCCTCAACAATATTTCCCATAACCAAATCAGTTACTGTGGCACGAGGATTTCCGGCAGTTTCCGGAGTCTCATAAGCTGTGATATCAAGAGCTCCCGTCACAACCAGTCTGTCCGGATTAGCTTTCCATTCAGCCAGTTTCTCAGCGCTTATAGGAACCAGAGAATTACTTATGACATATGCAATATAACCGTCAGGACTCTGGACACGCCACCAGTCTCCGCTATTGTCCAGAACTCTTACGGGCATACCCATTAGTACCTGGGATGCCATTTCCTGATGATGACCGGGCTTGGTGCGCATATTAGCCACTGAAATACGTGTCATGGCCCACTGATCCGCTGGGTAAACATTTATGGAATCAATATATTTCAGACCGGCGGTGTTGAACGCTTGCAGTACTTTACGGTGTGTGCTGTCTTCGCTCATGGTACCGGTAAGTATATATGCGCCAGAGGCGTCTTTGCGAGCCTGAACGTCAAAAATTTCCTGACGTGAATCAGGGGCATATTTACCACGCAACTGTTTGAGAAATGCTGCCACAGAGGGCTTTGAGGCCATGGACGGCAATGAAAATATTACTATGGTTGCAACCGCTGTCAGGTAACGGAGTTTCATGAATTTATTCATCTTGTAAATGGTGTGATTTCTAATATTTCAAAATTCTGATTCCACGCCGGATAAAAAAGATTTCCCTGAGAGCACTCAACTTCTCCTAACTGAAAATCCACAGTTTCAGAACGCACGTATTTCTTCTCAGGGAAGAGAGGGCCGCAAACGCCGGTATTTGTGGCAAAGCGGTAGGAGTCCATACCGGTACTGTAAAAGTTCACGGTGCGTGGGTCTGAAGCGCGTGTGTATCGTCCGAATGAGACATCCACCGGTACCCAGCCGATTCCTTCAAAATATACCTCGGCCCAGTCATGCAGATTTTTCTCTCCGGGGTGAAGCATCCAGCCGCTTTCCCATCTCGCGGGTATTCCCAGAGTGCGCATCAGTGAAATGTAAAGAAGCGCTACCTGGCCGCAGTCTCCATGTCCTTCACGTTCCACATAGGTGGGAATACACTCTAAAGTGGAGTATTCGCGGGCTCCGGCCCATGGGAATTTATTAATGATATAGTCATATACCATTTCACTGCACTTGAAAGGGTCTGTCTCACCCGCGGTTATTTCAGCTGCAAGTTCAGGAAGATACACTATATGAGGATATTCCTCTGAGGTATAATATGTATAATCTTCACTGTCTTTATCATACGGCTGTATATGAGCCTCAATATATTCGGGAGAGTAATATTGGCCGCAAGTTATGTACTCGGCTGTATAACTGAAAACAGATGTTGAGTCAGAGGCCGGTTTCTCAAAATATATGGTACAGTGAGGACTCACTCCCGCCGGGGTCAGAATGTAACCGGGCTGTGAAGTTTCCAGAAGCTTGAATCCATACTGTCTGTCGCTTTCTATAGGTAGCGGAAGCCAAGCTCTAAGTGTATCGCCGGTAAGCTCCTGATGAGGCGGTACAGCTATTGTAAAGCGGAATTTAACTTTATGGGCACCTCCGTCAGGGAGTTTGCCGTCACAGAAAGCTATGACTGAGTCTGCATATGAGATTCTGGCATCAGATGCGCGGGCTCCTCTTTTGGGTGCGGGTTTAAAATAAGGTGAGAGTAGCTTTACGTTTCGGGGTGCCTTACGGTGTACGCGCAACTGTCCGTCAATATCCAGCGTTTCAATATAACGTTTAGCTATCCAGTCCTGCACCATGGAGTCTGTCAGCTCCGGGATATCAGAGCGTAAAATTTCTGTGACCTCCGCCACTGTGTAGGGAAAGTCAGCCACAGTGCGACGGTGTATGGCCTGCGCTGAATCTGCTTCAAGCCACGCTTGAGGGGCGGCTGATGCTGTAGTCACAGTCATACTCATACCCAGCAGGGAGAGAAAAAGAGAGGAAAGGGGAATTTTATTCATGATTTAAAAAATGTAATCCTTAATAGCATAGCCTACGCCAACAAATGCCATTACAATGAGAATGGAGCCAATGACGCGGTTTACTACCCATAAAGAACGTACGTTTATGCGGCGTCTGAGTTTGTTTACCAGCCAGGTAACAAAGTACCACCAGCAAACGGCTCCGGCCAGGATAAAGGCGTAAGCTCCAATATAGTGATGCGGACCAAATTCCGGCAGTATGAAGTTAAAGCGGGCAAAAAGGCCGATGATAAAAAAGAGCATCAGCGGATTTGAAACTGTCAGGGCAAAACCGCTGGCAATATCACCATAAAAACTTGAAGAAGCATTCTGATGAGTCTTCAAAGCACGGGTAGGGTTACGTGAAAAAAGGTAGGCGCCGAACACCACAAGTACTATGCCTCCCACTATCTGAAGGGCAAACTGATGACGTTCTATAAAGTCAGTTATGAAACTCAATCCAAAACCGGCTAAAAGGCAATAAGCCAAGTCACTTAATGCAGCTCCAATACCGGTAAAGAAAGCAGGCCAGCGGCCTTTTGAAAGCGTGCGCTGTATGACAAGCATGCCTATAGGACCCATTGGTGCAGATACCAGTATTCCTATAAGCAGGCCACTGTATAATATGTGACTCCAGAGTTCCATGCCTCAGCGCTAATTATCTAACAAATATAATCATTTTTTGCTTTACCGCCAAAATACGGGAGGGAATATTATCAATTTAATTTGTTAAGTTACTTTATCTCAGAGCCATTCAGGAATACTTTTTCAATGTATGGAGTGGTATAGGCGTAGTAAATGAAAGCCGGTGAGTGAACAGGTGCGGTCATTATCAGGTTAGCTTTTTTCCCGGGTGTAATACTTCCGGTTATTTTGCTTACTCCCATAGCATAAGCACCGTTTAGCGTGGTGGCGCAAAGGCTTTCCGCCGGAAGCAGTTTCATCTTGATACAGCCCAGGGCTCCCACCATTCTCATATCGCCTGAGGGTGAGGAGCCGGGGTTATAGTCTGATGCAAGATTTACAATACATCCCTTGTCTATGGCCATACGCGCTTTGCCATACGGCATGCTGAGGAAAAATGAAGCACCCGGTAACATGGTGGCCGCGGTTTCAGATTTGGCCAGAAGTTCTATCTGTGCCTGTTCTGCGCGTTCCAGATGGTCAACTGACAGGGCTCTGTGTGCAACTCCAATCTCTACACCTCCGGATACAGCCAGCTCGTTTGCATGAATCTTGGGGCGTAAACCGTATTTAGCGGCAGAAGTAAGAATGCGGTCTGTATGCTCCGGAGTGAAGAAACCCTCATCACAGAAAACATCCACATATCCAGCCAAACCCTGTGCATTTACAGCTGGGAGCATTTCATTTATGAGATGAGTCACATAAGCGTCAATATCTCCTTTGAACTCTCTTGCCACGGCGTGTGCACCTAAAAATGTTATGGCTGTGGTAAGTGGGGTTGTCTCCTTAATCCTGGCTGCAACCCTTAGCATTTTCAACTCATCTCTTACGCTTAAACCGTAGCCGCTCTTAATTTCTAAAGCGCCGGTGCCTTTGCGTATAAGCTCTTCAGCGCGGTGTAAGGCCTGGGTGTACAGTTCATCTTCCGGTGTGTTTCTCAGCAGATCCACGGAGTTAAGTATGCCTCCACCCCTGCGGGCTATCTCTTCATAACTGAGTCCATTGATTTTATCAACAAATTCTCCGTCACGACAGCCTGAGTATATGATATGCGTATGAGAATCACAGAAAGAAGGCATAATCATACCGCCCTTGACATCTATGAGTTGCTCATTAGCCTCCTTTGCTGAACGCATGTTTTCAGCCTCTGTATCGGCAGTCCCGTATGCTATTATCTTATCGCCATGAGTTCGTAACCATGCGTTTTCCAGTATGCCGTATTTTGCCATATTCTTGCCGCGGAGGTAGGGACTGTCCTCTGAATTAATACCGGTAAGAAAGCGGATGTTGTAGAAAAACATGGTGCTATGGGTTATTGCGAATGAATTCCACGCTGGCGGCTATGAGAGGATACATGACAGAGTCATTTACCAGGAACGGCACTTTTTCACGGTACTGCGCATGCCATTTCTCAAGCTCAGGTGATGTTTTCAGAGGACGGCGCATGTCCAACGCCTGAGCTGCATTAAACAATTCTATAGCCAGGACGCGTTCAGTGTTATCAACTATTCTAAGAAGTTTTGTTGCCGAGTTCCCACCCATTGATACATGGTCTTCCTGACCTTGAGAAGAGGGGATGGTATCACAGCTTGTGGGCCAGCAAAGCCCCTTAGACTGATTGACTATGGAAGCCGCAGCGTACTGAGGAATCATGAAACCGCTGTTAAGGCCTGGATTTGCCACCAGGAATGAAGGGAGTCCGCGCGTACCTGAGATAAGACGGAATATGCGTCGTTCAGATATGCTTCCTAATTCCGCCACGGCAATGGAAAGAAAATCAATGGGAAGGGCTATGGGCTCACCATGGAAATTACCTGCGCTTACAATGATATCTTCATCAGGGAAGACGGTGGGGTTGTCTGTGGGGCTGTTAATCTCAATTTCTATTACAGATGTTACGTAAGCCAGGGTATCTTTGGCTGCGCCATGAACCTGAGGCATGCAACGGAAGGAGTATGGGTCCTGAACGTGCTTCTTTGGCTGTTTGATAAGCTCACTGCCTTCAAGATGATGACGTACAGCGCGGGCTGTGGCAAGCTGACCGGGATGGGGGCGTACTGCATTTACTTCATCTCCGAATGGCTCAATACGGCCGTCAAAGGCATCAAGAGAAAGAGCGCCTATCTTATCTGCCAGTCTGTTAAGACGGCGTGCTCGTATAAGCCCCACAACAGCATGGGAACTCATAAACTGTGTGCCATTCAAAAGCGCAAGGCCCTCCTTGGACTGGAGTGTGATGGGTTCCCAGCCCATGGCACTTAACATCTCTGAAGCCGGAACCTTTTCTCCTTTGAAGATTACCTCACCGAGTCCAAGTAACGGTAAGCACAGATTGGCAAGCGGTGCCAGGTCTCCTGAGGCGCCAAGAGACCCCTGCTGATATACAATAGGCAGTATGTCATTGTTGAAGAAATCCACCAGCCTCTGAACTGTCTGAAGCTGTACTCCTGAATTACCGAACTGGAGTGACATTACTTTAGTCAGCAACATTACTTTTACAACCTCAGGCTCAACAGTATCACCGCATCCGCATGCGTGTGACATAACCAGATTCTTCTGAAGCTGACTCAGGTCTTGCTCACCAATGCTTATGTTGCATAATGAGCCGAATCCGGTGGTAATTCCGTATATTGGAGTATCACATTCAGCCATCTTGGCATCCAGATATTTCCTACAGCGTTCAATACGGTTGCAGCTGGCTGCGCTGAGTTTTATTTTTTTATTGTCCCGCAGAATCTCTTCTACATCGGTTATAGTAAGTTTTTTGTCGGGCGAAATGGTGTATGTCTGTTTCATGATTGGTTAGGATTGATTGTTAGGACAGGTATTCCTCTATTACTGTTTCATCCACCATATTAGGTAAGGTGACTTCCAGGTCCGGGGTCCGTGCCATTTCTCTTTTTATGGCGTTTATGGCACCTTGGTTACGTGCCCAGCTGCGTCTGGCAATACCGTTGTTAACGTCCCACAACAGCATGCGGCTGATGCGTGTATCACAGGCTTCAGAACCGTCAATAACCATCCCGAAACCGCCGTTGATTACTTCTCCCCAGCCAACGCCGCCTCCGTTATGAAGTGAAACCCATGTGGCTCCGCGGAAGGAGTCTCCTATTACGTTATGTACCGCCATATCAGCGCAGAGGTTGGAGCCGTCATATATGTTTGAGGTCTCACGATACGGGGAATCTGTGCCGCTGACATCATGATGGTCACGTCCAAGAACGATGGGGGCTGAAATTTCTCCGTCACGAATGGCTTTGTTGAATGCCAGTGCTATTTTTGCACGTCCTTCTGCATCAGCATATAGGATTCGTGCCTGAGAACCTACAACCAAATGGTTTTTTCCCGCTTCTTCAATCCACCGTATATTGTCCAACAGTTGTCCGTGTATTTCTTCCGGAGCCTGAGCCAGAATCTCTTTTAATACGTCAGCCGCTATGCGGTCAGTCTTTTCAAGGTCTTCAGGTTTGCCGGATGTACATACCCACCGGAACGGACCAAATCCGTAATCAAAGAATGACGGACCCATTATGTCCTGAACATATGAGGGATAGCGGAATGAACCGTCTTCTTTCAGAATATCAGCGCCAGCACGTGAGGCTTCAAGCATGAAGGCATTGCCATAGTCAAAGAAGTACATGCCACCTTCTGTGAGTTTATTTATGGCTTTAACCTGACGCCGCAGAGATTCCTTAACACATTCCTTGAATTTTTCAGGATTCTCTGCCATCATTTTCTGAGATTCCTCCAGAGAGAGACCTACAGGGTAATACCCCCCGGCCCAAGGATTGTGAAGAGAAGTCTGGTCTGAACCAAGGTCAACGTGCACACCATCAGAAGCAAGGCGCTCCCACAGGTCCACAACGTTACCCTGATAAGCCAGCGATACTGTTTCACTGGCTTCCCTGGCCTTAGTAATACGTTCCATAAGCGGATCAAGCTCTGTAAATACTTCATCAACCCATCCCTGTGAATGACGTGTATTAACCGCTTTAGGATTAATCTCAGCGGTCACGCTTACTACTCCGGCTATATTACCGGCTTTAGGTTGTGCTCCTGACATTCCGCCAAGTCCTGCTGTCACAAAGAGCATTCCGCTCAGGTCTTTTTTACCATCTTTAAGCTTCTTACGACCGGCATTAAGGACTGTAATGGTGGTGCCGTGTACAATGCCCTGAGGCCCTATGTACATATATGAGCCGGCTGTCATCTGTCCGTATTGTGATACGCCCAGGGCATTAAGACGCTCCCAGTCATCCGGTTTTGAATAATTTGGAATAACCATGCCGTTAGTAACTACTACACGGGGAGCATCAGGGTGTGAAGGGAACAGTCCCAGCGGGTGACCTGAATACATGACCAGAGTCTGATGGTCTGTCATACGGCTGAGGTACTGCATTGTCAGTCTGTACTGAGCCCAGTTCTGAAAAACAGCACCATTACCTCCGTATGTAATAAGCTCATGCGGATGCTGTGCCACACGCGGGTCCAGATTATTCTGAATCATCATCATAATGGCGGCAGCCTGACGTGAGCGGGCAGGGTATTCATCAATAGAGCGGGCATACATGGGATATGTAGGCCTGTACCGGTACATATAGATACGGCCGTAGTCTTTTAGTTCCTTGGCAAATTCAGGAGCAAGTGCTGTGTGAAGATGGGCCGGGAAATATCTCAGCGCGTTTCTGAGAGCTAATTTCTCTTCTTCCGGGGTGAGAATTTTTTTTCTCTTTGGAGCATGATTCACAGTGCTGTCATATGCCGGTACCTCAGGTAGAACATCGGGTATCCCGGCGGTAATATCTTGACGGAAAGTATCCATTACTTATCTATTATTGAGTTTACAATTTTCAGTATTTCAGTTTCAGCTTTACATGCCATTTTGCTTAAGGCTTCTGCTTCAGATACAAGGTGCTTGGCCATTGCGCGGTCTTTAAGCCCCGCAGCATTAATGCGCACATTTAGTTCAGCTCCTAAAACTGCGGCTCTGGCTGCCAGTGCACCCACACCGGCATCACTTACAGAAGCCGGATTACCTTTACGGGCTACTTCTTCAAGCAGTGGAAATAAGGTGCAGCTTTCGGCCATGGTTTTTAAAGGGACCTGTGTGGCATAAAGAGTGGCATCTTCCATAGCCTGGGCACGAGCCTGCTTTTCAGCCTCAGATGACTTGGACATGGAGATTGCCGCCATTATCTTGTTGAATGCCTCAGTGTCTTCATTTACCAGAGAAAGCAGGGTGTCAATTTTTTCTCTGCCGGCCACAGCCATATCAGAAAATTCTTCCCATCTTTCATCCCAGCCTGCTTTGTGCGAGCTAAGGTTGGCAACCATGGTCCCTAATGCTGCGGCGAGAGCACCCATGTAAGCTGAGATGGAGCCACCACCCGGTGCCGGAGATTCAGAGGCTGTCTCATCAGCAAATTCAATACATGTAAGGTCTGTTAGTTGCTTATCCTTTTTTGGAGCAACCATGTACTCAATTATTTTTTCCTGAGGGTCAAATGGAGTAAGCTGATCAAGACTCATGGACCGAATGGCCATGTCTATAATCTCTTTCTCAGGTAAGCCCAAAGAACGCTGCTGTTTGGTAAGGTAGTATTTTCCGGCATCAAGCAGGGCGCTCTTGGGGAGAAGCCCCACCACCTCAGCTCCTGTAACTCTGATTCCGCGCGCGGCGGCTGCCCTCGTAACCTCATCAAAAGCAATATGCAGAGGCGTCCGCGCAATATCAGTAATATTCATGGATACCTGTGCGATACCGTATTCATCAATAAACCAACCTATGGCTTTTGTTCCGGGGAGAGTTCCCGGTATCATAATGATATTACCGTCAGCATCCTTTTCCGGCTTGCCGTTAGGTTTCCCGCCCTCACGCTTGGGGCGTCCCTTCTCTCTTACGTCAAATGCTATGGCATTGGCGCGGCGGGTGGATGTGGTATTTAGATTGAAATTAACTGCTATCAGGAAATTCCTTGCGCCAATAGCTGTAGCACCTGTGTGAGCTGCTTTTTCATCCCACGGGCGATTCCCGAAATCAGGTCCTTCATCAGTCCCCATACGGGCCGCTAAGCCTTCATATTCACCTTTACGGCAAAAGGCAAGATTCTTACGCGCAGGAATGAACGCTGATGCTTCATAGCAGTAAACAGGTATATCCAGCTCGTCAGAAACTCGTATTGCAAGCTTACGTGCCAGCTCAGCACATTCTTCAAGAGTTATTCCTGAAACGGGAATGAGGGGGCATACATCAGTGGCTCCCATACGCGGGTGAGCACCGTGATGCTTGCTCATATCTATAAGCTCAGCAGCTTTCTTTATGCCACGGTACGCTGCTTCAAGAACATATTCCGGTTCCCCCACAAAGGTAACGACGGTTCGATTGGTGGCTTCTCCTGGGTCAACGTCCAGCAAACGTATTTCCTTAACAGATTCAATAGCATCAGTGATGGCTTTGATAACTTCTTTATTGCGTCCTTCGCTGAAGTTGGGCACACATTCTATTAATTGCTTTGCCATGATTGGGTTGAATAAGGGTATAGATTGAAAGTATGGTTGGATTTATGTGCAAACTTAACGAAAAAAACACACAAATAAAAATCAGCGGCTAAAAACAAATGAATTTAGCGGTTGTCACTTGTCTTAAGTCCTGTGAAATGTCTTAATTCAGGATTGGCTCAGGGAAAAGATAAAGCGTGAATTTTATTTATTGTCTTGCGTGAACCATTTTATTGACTGTGATGTTATAATAATGAGAGTAAGATTAATGATTAAGTGATAATGATTGGTTTAAGAAATTTGCGTCTGTCGTGATGACAGGCGCTTTTTTCGTATGAGTAGCCTAAATATGTACTAAGGGCAGGCTCAGATGTTAACATATGGTTAAAATCAAAAAAGCGTATCGGTTTTGTTTCCGGTACGCCTTTTTATTTGTCTATTTCTCAGAATTTATTCTTCTTCTGATTCAGGAGCAATGAGTTTATATCCCTTACCATGGATATTGATGATTTCAATGGATGGATCCTGTTTCAGGTGTTTACGGAGCTTGGTAATGTAAACATCCATTGATCTTGCGTTGAAGTAATTGTCATCAATCCAGATGGTCTTCAGTGCAAAATTACGCTCCAGTATCTCATTTACATGTGCGCAAAGCAGGCTGAGCAGCTCGGATTCCTTGGTGGTAAGCTTAGTTATCTTATCACCAATCATAAGGGTCTGTTTCTGGGTGTCAAAAGTGAATTTACCAATCTTGTACATGGTGATTTCCTTCCCTTTCTTACCCTTTACACGGCGCAAGATGGCCTCAATACGCAATACAAGTTCTTCCATAGAGAAGGGCTTGGTCAGATAGTCATCAGCACCTAACTTAAATCCTTCAAAGATATCATCCTTCATGGATTTTGCGGTTAGGAATATGATGGGTACTTCTGAGTTTACTGTACGTATTTCTTGTGCCAGCGCAAAGCCGTCTTTTTTAGGCATCATCACGTCCAGCACGCAGATATCATATTTACCTTTCAGAAATGCTTTATATCCGGCTTCGCCGTCAGCATAAAGGTCAGCGCTAAAGCCCTTGGCCTGGAGATATTCGCGCAATAACATGCCCAGATTCTCATCATCCTCGCATAGTAAAATTCGCATACGTTCTTCCATAATTGTTCAGTTTTGAGGGTTTATATTTTTTTCTTTTTATTCATAATTTGTTAATCCTGCATCAGGGGTAGGGTTATGGTAAAGGTAGTCCCATCTCCATATACACTCTCCACACTAATGTCGCCACCTAATTCTGTTACCATTTTCTTGACATAGGCCAGTCCCAGACCAAAACCTTTGACGTTGTGTACATTTCCTGTGGAAACCCTGAAGAATTTCTCAAATATCTTTTTTAGGTCTTCTTTCTTTATACCTATACCGTTGTCAGAAACAGTAATGCAAAGACGGTCACCGGATATGTCTTTAGACGTTACTGTCAGCTCAAGGGGTACATCTTCACGTCTGTATTTAACGGCATTGTCCAGTAGATTGAAAATAACATTGGTAAAATGCATCTCGTCCACTTTGACAATGGCGTTTTCTGCGTCAAGGAGGGCATTAATCTTTCCCCCGTAGCTTTCCACTTTAAGCTTAAATGTGTTGACAATGTTATATATCACCACGTTTGCGTCCACTTCCTGAATACGTAAGGTGGCTTTCTGACGTTCAAACATGGACATCTGTAGAACTTTCTCTACCTGGAAACGCAGACGCTTGGTTTCATCATTAATAACGGTGGAAATTTGCTGTAGCATGGCCGGGGATTTACGCACGCTCTGGTCTGAAAGCATCTGCGCAGCTAAAGAAATGGAAGAGATGGGAGTCTTGAACTCATGGGTCATGTTATTAATGAAGTCATTCTTCATCTCTGTCAGTTTCTTCTGTCTGAATGCCGTTATAATGGTAAACACAAAAACTATAAGCAGTATAAGCGTGAATGCCAGTGACGGTACCATGAATGATACTGAAGAAAATATGTAATCAGATTTTGTTGGAAAATAAACCTGGAGCGAGTAGTGGTTATCAGGGTCGTGCGCAAACAAAGTCTGATGGAATATATCATCTGCAGGAATATCTTCAGCGTTAAATGCAGCCGATTTGTAGATAGGTCTTCCGGCACTGTTTACCACAGCATATTCAAAAGGAACCTTTATCCCCAGAGTGTCCAGTTCTGTACGCAGATATTTCTGTACCAGTTCCGGGGTTGCCCGTTCAATAATGGGTCGCTCACCGGCTGATGTAATGATGTTAAGTATGATTTCATCAATCATACTCTTGCGCTGGAGATAATTGTTGTCAAAGGCAGTGTTATTACGGCGCCCAAAACCAAGGCTTGTGGGAGGCTGCATCTGCAGTTTATTAATTTCAGATGCGTTACCCTGGATGGTTAAGGCCGCATTCAGACCGGTGGACGTGGTAAAGGTATATTTTATACCCGCATGCTGGGGAACCGGATTCCCGCGATATTGTGCAAGAATGGCTGAGGTCTCCAGACTGTTGACGTCCTGTTCCAGATAATACCGCGTCTCATCCTGATCAAGATGTACAGCCACAGCATTAAGACTATGGCGGACACCCTCATTAAACTGGTCATAGCGCATGGTAATCATGTTGCGCATGTACATTATCTGCAGCAACAGAAGTCCTACAAATGTCACGGCCATGAGTACGGTCAGTATCCAGATGGTTTGTTTTTTCATTGTCTGATAATCCTCAGTAATGTTCAGGTTTATTATTTTAACAATTAATTTAAAATATTGTTTTTATAATGTTAAAAAAAATAGCGCTGCACCATTTAACATTACACTGCAAAATTAACTAAATTAGATTGAAATAAAAAATAAAAAAGAGTCACTGTGTACGTGACTCTTTTTTGGTTGCTATCAGCAGTTTATACTGTCATTAAGGTTTACTTGTGTTCATGAGTAATCTCACCTTCTTTAGGCAGAGTGACTTTAAGCATCCAGTAGCCCAGCGCACCGGCAACAACTGAACCGATTAGGATGCCAAGTTTGGCGTGGTCAAGCAGCAGATGAGCATGTTCATTGTTAGCGCCAAAGGAAAGGGTGGCAATGAACATGGAAACTGTGAAACCTATACCGCCGAGCATGGAAACAGAAGCCATCATTTTCCAGTTGCAGTGAGACGGCATGGGAGCCAGACGTGACTTGACGGTAAGCCATGAAAAGCTGAGTATCCCCAGGAATTTACCCAGGACAAGACCTGCGATGACTGCAAGTGATATTCCTTCAAACATGGAGGCCGGGTCAGTTTCCAGAAGGAAAATACCGGCGTTGGCAAAGGCAAACAGTGGGATGATGAAATAATTCACCAGGGGATGCAGTGAGTCTTCAAGTTCCTGCAGAGGAGATATCACCTTGTCTGAAGCACTCTCAATCTCTTTTAGGTAATTGAGCTGCTCCTTATCCAGAATGGTACGTTCATCAAGTTTCTCATCATCTTCATTGTGGAAGTGAGAAATGGCCTTTCTGATAATCTGCACATATTTCTTGGGGGCGAATACGGGAGTTGCAGGGACACAGAATGCCACCAGTACACCGGCTATGGTTGGATGAATACCTGAGTTGAGGAAAAGGAACCAAACCACAGCTCCTATACCAAGATAGAAAATCTTACTCTTGATGGAAAGCCAAGAGCCCAGAAGGAGGAGTACCAGGAATCCGGCCCCATAAACAAGGAGCATGGGTTCAATGTGGGTGCTGTAGAAAGCGGCTATGACAATTATGCCTCCCAGGTCATCCACAACAGCAAGGGTAGTGAGGAATATCTTCATTGACAGAGGTACACGGGCTCCAAGCATGGTAAGCACGCCAAGGGAGAAGGCTATATCTGTCGCCATGGGTATTGCAGCCCCGTTAGCGTAATCCGTACCGTTACTCAGGAGATAATATATGATTACCGGAACAGCCATACCACCGCAAGCACCCATAATGGGGAGAAGAGCCTTACGGAATGATGAAAGCTCACCCACCAGCATCTCTCGCTTTATCTCCAGTCCCACGGTAAAGAAGAATACGGCCATGAGGCAGTCATTGATAAATGCAATCAGATCCATGGGGTGACCGGCATGGCTGAAGATGTTGAATTCACCTATCTGCAGACGCACGGGTTGTGTCCAGAAGTTGAAGTAATAAGAGTTGATGGCCGGAATATTTGCAATTATGAGCGCAAGAATAGTGGCCAGAATCAACAGGTTGCCACCCGTTGCATGCCGCCTCAGCGCCTGTGCTGCGGCGTAGAAAAGGTGTGGCTCAGAGTCATTGACCTCTGCGTCAACCTGATTTTTTGGTTTAGTGGACATAATATGAGAAATGGATTTAAATGATTTTGTTTAGTCTAATTTCAGTACAGCAAGGAAGGCTTTCTGTGGAACCTCGACTGAGCCAATCTGCTTCATGCGCTTCTTGCCCTTCTTTTGCTTTTCCAGAAGTTTTCGTTTGCGTGAGATGTCACCGCCATAACATTTAGCGGTTACGTCCTTACGGACAGCTTTAATAGTCTCTCGTGCAATTATCTTAGCTCCAATGGCTGCCTGAATGGCAATGTCAAACTGCTGACGAGGTATAAGTTCCTTAAGCTTCTCACACATACGGCGCCCAAAGTTGACCGCATTATCTGCATGCGTCAGAGTTGAGAGAGCATCCACACTTTCTCCGTTCAGAAGAATATCAAGTTTGACAAGCTTGGATTCGCGGAACCCATGCAGATGGTAATCAAAGCTTGCATAGCCCTTGGATATGCTTTTTAGTTTGTCATAGAAGTCTATCACAATTTCTCCCAGCGGCATATCAAAAGTCAGCTCCATGCGGTTACCGGAAATGTATTCCTGTTTTACCAGCTCTCCGCGTTTGCCCAGGCACAATGTCATGATGGGACCTATGAATTCAGCGGTGGTAATGACTGTTGCGCGGATGTACGGCTCTTCAATATGGTCAATGAGTGTAATGTCCGGTAACCCTGAAGGATTATGAACTTCTGTAACATTACCTTTTTTGTCATATACCAGATATGACACGTTGGGGACCGTGGTGATAACGTCCATGTCAAACTCACGGCCAAGTCTTTCCTGAATAATCTCCATATGAAGCAGTCCAAGAAAACCGCAGCGGAAACCGAAACCTAATGCGGCGGATGATTCAGGCTGGAATGTAAGGGATGCGTCATTAAGCTGTAACTTTTCCAGAGAGGCACGTAAGTTCTCAAAGTCTTCAGTCTCTATGGGGTATACACCGGCAAATACCATGGGCTTGACCTCTTCAAATCCATCAATTGCTTCTGAACACGGGCGGTTTACGTGGGTGATGGTATCACCAACCTTTACTTCTTTTGAAGTCTTTATGCCTGAAATAATATAGCCTACGTTTCCGGCTGATAACTCCTCTCTGGGGGACATGTCCAGCTTAAGGACTCCTATTTCATCTGCATGATACTCTTTCCCTGTGGCTACAAACTTGACAAAATCATTTTTACGGATAGTGCCGTTTTCAATCTTGAAGTAGGCAATGATACCCCTGAAAGGATTAAATACAGAGTCAAAAATCAATGCTTGAAGCGGAGCTGCAGGGTCACCTTTAGGAGCGGGAATACGTTCTACTATGGCATTGAGTACGTCTTCAATACCCATTCCAGTCTTACCGCTGGCGCGTAATATCTCACTACGTTCACATCCCAGAAGGTCCACAATCTGGTCCTCAACTTCATCAGGTTTTGCTGAGTCCAGGTCACATTTATTTATAACCGGTATTATCTCAAGGTCATTATCTATGGCCATATAGAGATTGCTTATGGTCTGGGCCTGGATACCCTGTGTGGCATCAACAATGAGAAGCGCGCCTTCACATGCCGCAATAGAACGTGATACTTCATAACTGAAGTCCACATGCCCCGGAGTGTCAATGAGATTGAGAATATAAGTGTTGCCATCCATTTTATATTCCATCTGGATGGCATGACTTTTGATGGTAATGCCTCTTTCGCGTTCAAGGTCCATATCATCAAGCACTTGTGCCTCCATGTCTTTCTCTGAAATGGTATTGGTATATTCCAGCAGACGGTCAGCCAGTGTTGATTTACCATGGTCAATGTGCGCTATGATGCAAAAGTTTCGTATATTTTTCATGCTAAATGCGTGGTTGCGTTCTTTTCTAAGTTGCAAAAATACAAAAATATACTTAAACGTATGTTTATAAATTTGATAAAATTAGATGTCGCAAAGTATAATGTGACATGTTAGATACGCATGGGATATGTAGAAAGCCCCGGACGCTTGTAATCAGCATCCGGGGCTTTGTGGGATTAATAGTGATATCAATAATTATACTCGCTTGCTATCATGTTCAGATTAGGACATGCAATGGTACGTAGATCTGTAATATTATTGAATCTGCAGTTGATGTAGCTCAGGTTCTGGTCAAATGAAACATCCAGTGTTATCAGCTGGTTGTTGTTACAGATTAACCTCTGGAGGAATGTCTGATTGCTCAGGTTAAGAGTTGAGAGGTCATTATAGCTACAGTCCACGTACTGGAGATTTCCACATTTGTTAACCTGAAGGTCTGTAAGGTCGTTGTAGCTGCAAACCAAATCTATGAGTGCCGGGCAGTCTTGAACCACCAGTGTGGTCATGTCATTGTCAGAGCACAGGAAGCTGCTCAGTGCAGGTAAATTGGCTATTCTCAGGGCCTGGATGTTGTTGTCATCTATATTAAGATTCATCAGGTTGGGGACATCACTCAGTGCAAGTGATGTAAGTTTGTTATAACCTGCATAGAGATTTTTCAATGACTGACACCCGTTTACATTCAGCTGTTCAAGTCTGTTGCTCTGGATATTAAGTGTTGTCAATGTCTGAGAACCGCTTACGTCAAATGAAACCAGGTCATTACCCGCAAGGTTCAGTGTGCGGATGGCACCGGCGGAGTTGTTGTTAAGACTTACAGAGGTCAGATGATTTCTGCTCAGATTCAGTTTGCTAAGCGCCGGAGTATTAGCGAGTGTAATATTTACCAGGCGATTATGCGCTGCGTTAAGATCTTCCAGTTCAGGAGTTCCGGAGACTGACAGTGAGGTAATGTCATTGTTACTGATATTTACTGTGGTTAATCCCATGAAATCCTGAAGGCTTAGAGCTCCGGCAAGATGTTTATCATGCCAGTCAATGCCGGCTACTCTTCCGTTCACAATGGTTACACCTTCCCATGATGAGGGATTGCTCAGGTCAGATATTTTCAGCGCCTCTGCGTTTGTGGCGTCACGTTCAGCAGGTTGCATCAGAAAGCTTTGCAATTGACGCAATTCGTTCTTGTTTATTTTCTGAGAAAATAGAGCTGTTGTGCCCAGCAGAGCCACAGTCAGAAGTAATACCAGTCTTTTCATGTCTTATGGTTTAATGATGAATTATTCATGAATTTACGCATGTCTGACGTGCGTTTATAATATAAACATAAAAAGATTGTAAAAAGTTGAGTGCCAAGACCCCGTTCCCCAATATTTGTTAACGCCTGGGCGAGACAAGAGTAACTTATGTCACGGACAACTTAAGAGGCTTATATTTGTGATGAAATCTGAATGAAGTGGAATTATACGTACGTCAATTTGAACATAGCACAGGCCACCAATTTTTGGGAACGGGGTCTAAGAGTAAAAATGTATATTTTTATTTGCGTGTAAAAGAAGGCATCCCCCAGAGTGTTAGTAAACTTATGGGGGATGTCAAATTTGTGGTGCGTAAAAATCTATAGTTTTAATCTGCCGGAGTCCATTAGCCAGGCGAGATAATCATAATCCTGGGGTTCATCAAGGTCAAAACATAAGTGATCCATGACATAGACCAGTGTACGGTCAGTAACTGCCCGGGGGGCTTCTCTTTCCATAAGGCTGCGGCGATAAACATAAATAGAGCCATTTATGTCATATACCTTCGGAGATGATTGTCGTGAGGTAAATGTGCTTGGGCATACAAGGCCGTAGAATCCGTCAGGCTTTTCTTCCACCATGTTGAAGTACGGATTACGGCCGCACGGGCTGACGGAAAAAATGGTTAGGGCTTCCGGAACGGCCTTGATTCTTTCCATGCATTGCTCTATGTCATGCATGGTTCTGATAGGAGAGGTAACATCTAAGTCAAGAATGTAATCATATGTAACACCATCAGTGCGTTCAGCATAAAGCAACGCATCCTTGATGGCATCTACTTTACTCACAATGTCATTGGCAAGATAGGCCGGCCTTATATAATCAGTCTTAATTCCATAATCAGCGGCAACCTGCTTAATGTCTGCGCTGTCTGTACTGAGAATAATTCTTGCGTTATGCTTGTCGGCGAACTGATTCGCAATTTCTATGGTGTAAGCAATCAGGGGTTTCCCACCCACGGGTTTGATGTTCTTTCCGGGAATGCCCTTGGAGCCTCCGCGTGCACAGATGGTAAGAAGTATGTGTGTCATATGCTTATAAGTTCATCAGTTGTAAAATCTTTTTTAGCAACGGTTCCTATTATGGTATCCCATAACATAGGTGAAATGCCCGTTCCGGGGCGTTTAACGGTAAGGTTTTCAGTACTTAATAGCTCTCCCTTACAAATGTCTCTGGCAGCCACAATGCTTTTTCTTGCAACCGTCATGTTCCGGCGCTCAGCTTCTGTGACAAGCTTTTCAGGTGAGCCTATGGCCAAGTCAACATTTCTTATGGCTGTTACCATGGAAGAAAGTTCCGCGGGTTCCAGAGATGCCTTATGGTCTGGGCCCGGTAAGTTTCTGTCAAGTGTGAAATGTTTTTCCACAACTGTGGCGCCTAACGCAGCAGCGGCAATGGCTATTTCTATCCCTCGGGTATGGTCACTGTATCCAACCGGGGTATGAAAGCGCGATGCAAGGGTATTCATGGCTGCAAGATTCACTTCTGAATAAGGTGCCGGATACTCTGTTGTGCAATGGAGTAGGGTTATGTCATTATGTGCTGTTCCTGCGCGTTCAAGGGCTATTATAGCTGCGTGAATGTCATCAGGAGTACACATACCGGTGGACATGACAACGGGTTTCCCGGTAACCCCAATAGCTCTGAGATACGGGAGATTTGTAATTTCTCCTGACGGTATTTTCCAGAAATCCATATTGAGAGATTTCAGAAATTCAAGGCTCTCCAAGTCAAAGGGAGTTGAAAGGAACCTGATTCCTTTATACCGGCAGTGAGAAGCAATTTTGACAAAATCTTCATAAGAAAGCTCAAGCTCTGAAAGCATCTCAAGTTGCGTGCGTTCTGCGCCGGTATTAATCTTCTGATATTTAGCCTGCTGAGCCTGTGCATTAACCAAGGCAGAAGCCTTAAAGGTCTGGAATTTGACGTAGTCAGCTCCTGCCTGAGCAGCGGCATCAACTAACTCTAGTGCACGGTCAAGGCTTCCGTTATGATTAACACCCGCTTCTGCTATTATGATGGTCCTCTTCATTTTTTGCACTTTGCGGGAATGCCCACGTATGTCCCCGGTTCAGTTATATTACTAATTACTGTTGCGCCGGCTCCGATAACAGTATCAGCACAAATGCTGACCCCATGTTTGATAATGGCTCCGCTTCCTATCATACAACCTTCACCAACTCTTACTCCACCGTTTAATATAGCTCCAGTGGAGATATGACAGAACGCCTCCACTATGGTATCGTGCTCTATTATGGCGCCGGTATTTACAATGCAGTGTGCGCCTATACTGGCATTAGCATTGACCACAGCGCGGTGAAGAATAACGGTCCCCTCTCCAATCTTAGCAGAAGAGCTTATGTAGGCGTCCCGGGCAATTACAGTACCAAAAGACACCCCGCACCCTGATAATCTGCATGAAATTTTACGGCGCAATGTGGCATCTGCCGTCTGACCGATACAGTTTATAAACAATGCTTCTGACGCAAGATCTGCCACATCATCATCATTGCCAATAACAGGTAAGCACGCAAGGCTTTGCACGGGTGAATCATTACGGTCAATTGCTCCAAGAACATTATAACCGGCATCAGTAGCGGCATCTGCCACTGACCGCTCATGGCCTCCGGCGCCCACAAGTATGATGGCGTTTTCTTTCATATCTTAAGATTTGTGACAAAGTTAAGCAATGCAAGCCAAAAAAACAAACCACGCATACGGCAGCTGAGGCCGGATGCGTGGTGATATATCAGTAGATATAACTTTTATGATTTTTATCTGTTAATTTTTACCAGAGCTATCTTGAATGGTGTAATTGGGGTAAGGGAGTGTCTAACATCAGGGTCAAGAATAATGCTGTCACCTTCTTTCATCTTATGCTCCTTTCCCTCAATATTTAAGATGAACTCGCCTTCCAGGGCATGCATAATGGCTAATGCATCAGCTTTATGCTCTTTGACGGATGCATCTTTATCTACTGCAAGCAAGAATGCCTGGCCATTTTTGTCCTGCGCCACTGCACGATTTACTACCTGACCGGCAGAATATTCAATCTGGTCTTTTAACTTTAATGGTGTGTTATGCTCAATTTCTTTCATAGTATATCCTTTCTTTTGTGTTAAGTGAGGAAGGCCTTTCCTGAGATTCTATTAGCATAACAATTATTTGGCACTAAAGTTAAAGGACTGACCATGATTTTTGTGATCCAGTCAATAGCGTGTCTCTTACTTATGCAGCCAATTAATAGTTTATGTAGTCTATCTGCGGGAATACAGACACACCGGGCTCTGGATAACCGCCCACGGGTAATTCAGTATAAGAATTAAGAACCACGACGTCAATATAAGAGGTTGCGGTAGCTCCACTCTTCCCTTCGGCATATACGGGGCACTCGATTGCCAGAGTGTGCAGACCCGGGTATGTGTCCGGAGCAATATAAATATCAAAACCAAAAGGCCTATACGGATTAGCACCCAACAGATAGCCGTCCCAATAATATGTAGCACCGGAAATGATGACGTTCCCGGGATCATTATTATATACAGAGATACCGTTTACTGACAGTGTCTCACCTCTCATAATGTAGATGGTACCGTCAATTATGGTTCCTCCGCTGATATCAAAATATATTTCTACGTCCGGGAGGTCATTTACATCATCACATGATGTGAGAAACAGGAGCGGCAGTGCGCACAGTAAAGAAAGCAGCTTTTTCATATTAGGTTGAAATTTTTATATGTTTTTATAATAATGAACTGCACCCCAAAAGTTAGACACAAAACTTTTGGGGTGTTTTATGAAGATAC
>CAMWLS010000035.1 GCA_947175205.1 uncultured Porphyromonadaceae bacterium
TTTAACATTTCAATATGCCCATTTTTATAAATGCACCGGAAATACGGCTTGTGCCGTATTTTGCTTCTTTATGTAATTCGAAGTCATAGTTTAGGAAATCACCATCCATAAGGATTAATGTAATTATGTGTGAACTATCTGGAGTAAGAAGCGCAAATAAATAGTAACAAGGTACAATCACAGTATCCCTGCCAACTTTAATCATTGCCCGTCCACAAGGTAAACAACTATTATAATCAATAGTCAAACCTCGTGAATCATTACCATCATGTTTTTGAATTAATTTCTTAATTTCAAGACCAATAATAGTATTTGTGTCTCGGTCACGAATAATAAGGTCTGGTGTAGTCAACTTACCAGCATGGAAAACCTGAAAATTCTTTGGCAAGTGATTTTTCAATTGGTCCTCTATCCAACAATCAAATGGGTCATCCTGTACGGTTCCAACAACTTGAGCCGGTCTTAAGTCTACAGGAATACCGTGTGGTGTATTGTTTGAAATCAGACCTTGGTAAAGAGTTGATATTACTTCCAGTTCTTTATTCATATTGAAGCAAGAACTTCCGTGTAGGCTGACAGGCGACCAAACCTTTATGCGGCTACAAGGAAGTTTCTTAATATGTTGAATAAGAAATGTTTCTTACATTGATTAGTCTTTGTCAGCGCGAGCGCGTTAGTATGCAAAGGTACTAAAAAAAATCCGAGACTTGGAACACCAATGCAAAATTAGTGTGTGAGATTGCCAAAATCTTGCACGCTAAAGTTAAATTATATTTAACGCTTAATATCAGCTACGGCGTTAACAAACATTGGGGAACGGGATCCGGTAATTTGCTATGGCTTCTCAGAGTGATGAGTAATAGTCCTTCTCTATGAAGCGCGCCACCGCATCTGACGTATTTGAACCTATGATTATATCTGCGGCCTCCTTAACCTCCGGCAACGCGTTCTCAACGGCCACAGAAAGGTCAGCCACGTCCATCATGGGGAGGTCATTAACGCTGTCCCCGAATACCACCACCCGCTCCGCCTTAACCATCCGGCGGAGTACGGATACCGCAGCAGCCTTTGAGACTCCCGGCGCAAAAATCTCCATAATGTTTATACTGGGATTGAAGGTATCAGGATATGAGAAGATGGAGCAGCCTGAGGTGGTCTGCAGGACGGCAGCTGCCTTCTGAATGGCGCTGTCGGTCCCCATGGCAAACATAAGCACTACACGGCCGTATGCTTCAACAGGCGACGCTGCATGTGCATTGAAGTGTTTAAGCTTAAGATGTGAGCGTTCCTCCACAAAGGAGCGCTCACAGGCGGAATACTCCGGCGCACGGTGATAAACTTCTATTATGGATTGCGCCGTGAGGGTGTAAACAAAAGGTGTCACGCCATAGCGGTAGCACACCTCCAGTATCCGGGGCACTTCCGTCTCCGGGATATAGTTCAGATTCATATAGGCGCCACGCTGTCTGTCCCACATGGCAGCTCCGGTCATGACTATGGCCGGAGGAGTGGTTTTTATTCCTGTCAGTAGCGGAACCACCGTGGCCGGCGTGCGCGCGGTGGCCACGGTAATCATGGCGCCGTCTTCTGTAAGGGAGGTGATAATTTCTGCGCTACGGGCGCTTACGCGACTGTCAGACCCCATAAGCGTCCCGTCCATGTCTGAGACGTAAAGCGTGTGAAGGTTCATCAGCTTAACATGCTCACAGCGCGCCTGAGCGCCGTTATGAATGTATCTACTTCCTCACGGGTGTTATACACGGCCCAGGAGGCGCGTACCGTACCCTCAACTCCCAGCGCCTGCATCAGCGGCTGGGCGCAGTGGTGACCTGTGCGCACGGCAATACCCAACTTATCCAGCAGCATGCCCAGATCATAAGGATGAATACCGTCCACCACAAATGACACCAGGGCGCACTTATGCGGCGCATGCCCAAAGATGCGCAGGCCCGGAATTTCTTCAAGCTGTGCTGTGGCATACTCCAGCAGCTCTTGTTCATAAGCGTCAATCTTCTCCAGCCCTATGCTGTCAATGTAATCAAGCGCCGCGCTGAAGGCCGCCGCATCCACATAATCAGGGGTTCCGGCTTCAAACTTGAAAGGAAGCTCAGCCCAGGTGGTGCCGCTGAAACTTACGTGGCCTATCATCTCACCACCGCCCTGATAAGGGGGCATGGCTTCCAGCAGGCTCTTGCGGCCATAGAGAATACCTATTCCGGTGGGACCGTACATCTTATGGGATGAGAAGGCGTAAAAGTCAGCTTCAAGGGCCGTAACGTCAATCTTTATATGAGGTGCAGCCTGGGCACCGTCCACACACACCACGGCTCCGCGGTCGTGGGCTATGTCTATAATCTCCTTAATGGGGTTTACAGTTCCCAGGACATTGCTTACATGGCATACAGACACTAAGCGAGTGCGCTCAGTGAACAGAGCGCGGTAAACAGCCATATCCAGCGTTCCGTCATCCTTAATGGGCACCACCTTGATTATTATATCCTTACGTGCCTTAAGCAGCTGCCAGGGCACGATGTTGGAGTGGTGCTCCATTACCGTGAGGATTATTTCATCACCCGGCTCAAGGAGTTCCCCGTAGCTTGAAGCCACCAGATTTATAGCTTCTGTAGTTCCACGGGTGAAGATTACCTGCGTTTCTGACTCAGCGTTAATAAAGCGTGCCACGCGCCGTCTGGCGTTCTCCATGGCATCTGTGGCCTCCTGAGAGAGACAGTGCACACCGCGGTGAACATTAGCCTTACGGCTGTAATATGCCTCCTCCACTGCGCTAACCACACAGCGCGGGGTCTGTGAAGTGGCGGTATTGTCAAAATAAATCAGCGGGCGCCCGTACACCTTCCGTTCCAGGATGGGAAAGTCAGCACGTATTTTTTCTATGTCCGGCAGTACGCTCATTTGCAGTTTAAGTTTTCAGTGTTACATCCGGCGCAGGTGGCGCTCTCACCGCTGAGGCGGCGTTCCACCAGGTGTCTCATGCGGCTGTTCAGGCCGTCCAGTGAGATTTTATCCACCACATCCATCATGAAAGCCTGAATGAGCATGGTGCGGGCCTGGCTCTCAGGTATCCCGCGTGAGCGCATGTAGAAGAGGGCACGCGCATCCAGCTGTCCCGTGGCCGCTCCATGACTGCAGCTTACATCATCACAGTATATTTCCAGCTGAGGGCGTGTGTGCATACGCGCCTTCTCAGAGGCCAGCAGATTACGGTTATTCTGATAAGCGCGGGTGTGATGAGCGCCATGCTCCACCACTATGGCACCTTCAAAGGCACCGCGCGCATCATCATCCACCACGTACTTGAACATCTGGTCACTGTCACAGTGCGGAGCGGCATGTGTCACACGCGAGGCAATGTCAGTCCGCTCCTCATCAGTACATATCACCATGCCTCCGAGGTCCGTGGTACAGTGCGGGGCAGTCATCACCACCTGGATATTGCTGCGTGAATTACCGCAGCGCAACCCAAAAGAATGGAAGGCGACGGACGCGCCCTCATGAGGCATATAGATATAATTCTCAGCAAGGCGTGATGTGCCGGCATCCGCCTCCTGTATGTCATATAAATTCGCTGACGCCCCGCGTCCCAGATAAACCTCCGTCACCTGATTTATAAGATAATCAGTTCCCGGACGCGCCGTATGGTCACACAGCAGGATATCAGCCGCGGCATTATCCTCCACCACCACAAGAACACGCCGCACGGCCATCAGAGGTACGGTGGCGTTAAGAATGTTTACAATCTGTATGGGACGCTCCGGCCTGACCCCGGGTGCCACATGTATGAACACACCGTCCTGCATCAGGAGGTTGTTAAGGTCTGTGGCCACGGTATGGCGGAAGCGCGGCTCTGCGGCTATGCTGTCCAGATAGCGGCCCACCAGCTCAGGGTATTTGCGGGCGGCTGTATCCAGAGAGCACACCGTAACGCCCTGCGGGAGATTATTTTCAAGGGTGGCTGTGGGACGGAAGATATCATTGGCCACCACAGCAAGCAGCGTACTGACATTGGGTACGTCACAGCGGAACGAGGCTGCAAGGTCCACATCCCACGCCATACGGCGTGTGTTCACTCCATAGTCAGGAGCAAACATGGCGTTTATATCTGTTTTCTCATAGCCGGGCGTGCCTTTATGCGGCAACGCTGCGGTGCGCAGCCTCTTCAGGGCCGGTTTACGCAGCTTTTCCAACACCGGACAGCTGCGTGCGCTTATTTCCGCCGCCTCAGTGTCATACAGCTGTAAATACTGCGTGAGCGCGTTATCTTCTTTCTGAGCAGCCATCATCAGAGTTCTTTAGCGTCTACCTGTTCCTTGATCCAGTCATAACCCTTTTCCTCCAGCTCCAGAGCCAGTTCAGGCCCACCGGTGTACACAATGCGTCCCTTATAAAGGATGTGTACCACATCAGGCTTGATGTAGTCCAGCAGACGCTGATAATGAGTTATGACAATGGTTGCGTTCTCAGGCGTCTTTAGTTTATTCACCCCGGAGGCCACTATGCGCAGGGCATCAATATCCAGGCCGCTGTCCGTCTCATCCAGAATGGAAAGACAGGGCTCCAGGACTGCCATCTGGAATATCTCATTACGCTTCTTCTCACCTCCTGAGAAGCCCTCATTCACTGAACGTGATGCAAGCTTGTTATCCAGCTCCACCACCTCACGTTTAGTGCGCATTAGTTTTAGGAAGTCTCCGGCGCTCATGGGTTCCTGACCGAAATATTTGCGCTTGGCGTTAACAGCGGCACGCATGAAATTAACCATGCTTACGCCGGGTATCTCCACCGGATACTGAAAAGAAAGGAAAAGTCCCTCATGGGAGCGGTCCTCCGGAGAAAGCTCCAGCAGATTGGCCCCGTGGAGAGCGGCTGACCCCTCTGTTACAGTGAAGCGCGGGTCACCGGCCAGAACAGCTGAGAGCGTGCTTTTTCCGGAACCGTTTGGGCCCATGATGGCATGAACCTCCCCTCTGCGCACGGTAAGGTCTATGCCCTTAAGAATTTCCTTGTCTTCCACGCGGGCGTGCAGATTCTTCACCTGCAGCAGTATTTCTTTATCTTCAGTCTCTTTCATGATTATCCTATGGAGCCCTCCAGCGTTATGGAGAGCAGTTTCTGAGCTTCCACGGCAAACTCCATGGGCAGCTTATTCATAACTTCTTTTGCGTATCCGTTAACTATCAGTCCCACAGCTTCCTCCGTGGGTATACCGCGCTGATTACAGTAAAACAGCTGGTCTTCAGATATCTTAGAGGTGGTGGCTTCATGTTCCACCACCGCTGTATCATTCATAACATCTATATATGGGAATGTATGTGCGCCACAGTCAGAGCCCAGCAGCAGGGAGTCACACTGAGTGTAGTTTCTGGCTCCGTCAGCGTCAGGGGCCACACGCACCAGGCCGCGGTAGCTGTTCTGGCTGTGACCTGCGGAGATACCCTTGGAAACTATGGTACTGCGGGTGTCGCGGCCCAGATGAATCATCTTGGTACCGGTATCAGCCTGTTGGCGGTTACGGGTCACGGCCACGGAGTAAAACTCTCCCACAGAGCCGTCTCCTTTAAGAATACATGAGGGATATTTCCAGGTGATGGCTGAACCGGTCTCCACCTGAGTCCAGGACAGCTTGGAGTAGTTGCCCCGGCACAGGCCGCGTTTGGTTACAAAATTATAAACACCGCCACGGCCCTGAGCGTCACCGGCATACCAGTTCTGGACTGTGCTGTATTTCACCTCAGCCTTTTCCTCCACCACTATCTCCACAATGGCGGCATGGAGCTGGTTCTCATCACGTGTAGGAGCCGTACAGCCCTCCAGATAGCTGACATATGACTCATCATCAGCCACTATGAGCGTGCGCTCAAACTGTCCCGTTCCGGAGGCGTTTATACGGAAATATGTACTTAGCTCCATGGGGCAGCGCACTCCCTTGGGGATATAGACAAATGACCCGTCAGAGAAAACAGCGCTGTTAAGGGCGGCATAAAAATTATCACGGTATGAAACCACGCTTCCCAGGTATTTCTTCACCAGCTCAGGATACTCACGGATAGCTTCAGAGATGGGACAGAAAATTATGCCTTTCTCTGCCAGGGCCCGGCGGTGGGTGGTCTTCACGGAAACAGAATCCATTACAGCGTCCACGGCCATGCCGGAAAGGGCTTTCTGCTCCTCCAGCGGAATTCCAAGGCGGTTAAAGGTGTCCAGAATCTGCGGGTCCACCTCATCCAGTGACTTGGGGCCCTCTTTCTTCACCGGAGCGGCATAATAACTTATGGCCTGGAAATCTATCTCCGGTATTTCAAGGTGCGCCCATTGTGGCGGGGTGAGCGTGGTCCAGTAACGGTAAGCCTTCAGGCGGAAGTCAAGCATCCACTCAGGCTCACCCTTTTTCTTGGAAATAAGACGTACCACATCCTCTGACAGTCCGGTGGGTATGACTTCAGTTTCCACATCAGAAACAAAGCCGTACTTATAGTCAGAAGCTGTCACCTCTCTTATCACTTCCTCAGAGTCATCTGCGGCAGCTGTCTTGGGCTGTGTGCCGGCATCCGGACCTGCAGCCGGAACCTTTTCAGGAGTGTTTTCTATGTCTTTATCTTCTATATCAGTCATGTAATGCTTACTCTTTTAGGAGTTAAACGCCACAAGGGGATCATAAGTTGAGGCCGGCGCAAACGGCAGGGCCAAAACGGTAAACAAATTCAGACAAGCCATCATGCACCGGAGCTGAGTGCGGAGCCACCAGCTGCCACAGGTTAAGGAGGAGACTCACACCAATGAGCCACTCACAGATGGAGAACAGGGCTCCGCCCAGATTATCCACCACACCCAACTTCAGGGTACGCACCAGCTTGCGTATGGCTGTTCCCAGCAGCAGCATGCCCGCATAGCCTATCAGGAAGGCAATGACGTAAGCCAGCACCTTATTTGTATCACCTTGGCCCGGAAGAATCTGAGCAAGCGGGTTCACTGCAAGACGGCACAGGATGATGCCCACAATGACGCCGGCAAACTGTGCGGCCTGCTTCACAAGGCCCTTGGTCCAGCCATAAATGGCCGCCCATGCTATAAGGCCCAGTATAATGTAATCTATGGTCTGCATTACTTATTAAATCGGTTAAGGAAATCAGCATAAGCCAGGCGGATGCCCTCAGGCAGTTCAGTGTGATAAGTCCATCCCAAGGCTGTGGCCTTGCTTACGTCCAGGAGTTTTCGCGGCGTGCCGTTAGGCCTGGTGGTATCCCATACTATCTTACCTTCATAACCCACCGCCTCAGCCACCAGAGAGGTCAGCTCACGTATGGTAAGCTCTTTACCGGAACCGGCGTTTACAGTCTCATTTCCGCTGTAATTATTCATAAGGAACACGCACAGTTCCGCCAGGTCATCCACATAGAGGAACTCACGCAGCGGAGAGCCGTCGCCCCAGCATACCACTTCCGCGGCACCTGAGACCTTAGCCTCATGGAAGCGTCTTATAAGGGCCGGAAGCACATGGCTGTTTTCCGGATGATAATTGTCATTGGGTCCGTAAAGATTGGTGGGCATAACGGAAATATAATCCGTTCCATACTGGCGGTTAAGATACTCGCAGTATTTCAGACCTGAGATTTTTGCCAGGGCGTAAGCTTCATTTGTAGGCTCCAGGGATGATGTCAGCAGGCAGTCCTCCTTCATGGGCTGGGGGGCCATACGGGGATAAATGCATGAGGAGCCCAGGAATTCAAGCTTGCGGCATCCGTTGCGCCACGCTGCGTTAATGACGTTCATCTCCAGCATCATGTTCTCATACATGAAGTCAGCTAACCCTGCGGCATTTGCGGCTATACCGCCCACCTTGGCTGCGGCCAGAAAGACGTACTCCGGCTTCTCGGTTCTGAAAAACTCCTCCACCTGCTGCTGGCGCGTGAGGTCTAATTCAGCATGGGTACGTGTGATGATGTTGTCATACCCCAGGGCCTTGAGGCGGCGTACAATGGCGCTTCCCACCATGCCCCGGTGTCCTGCCACATATATTTTTGCGTCAAGTTCCATCATTTCACTATTCCTTTTTCAAGATACTCTGCCAGATTGGTACGGGCGTGTTCTCCGGCACGCTCAGCGGCCACACGGGCCATGTCAGAGTCCACCATACGTTTAACCAGTTCCTCAAAGGGAGTTTTGGAAGGATTCCATCCCAGGACACGCTTTGCCTTGGAAGGGTCACCCCAGAGGTTCACCACATCAGTGGGTCTGTAAAAGTCAGGAGACACTTCCACCAGCACGCGGCCTGTGGCGCGGTCTATGCCTTTCTCATCCTCGCCCTCGCCCTCAAAAACAAGGTCTATGCCGGCATATTTGAAAGCCAGCTGGCAGAACTCACGCACTGAGTGCTGTTCACCGGTGGCTATGACAAAGTCCTCAGGCTTGTCATTCTGGAGTATCATCCACATACATTCCACATAGTCAGGCGCATACCCCCAGTCACGCAGTGATGAAAGATTTCCCAGGTAAAGCTTGTCCTGCTTTCCCTGCGCTATCCTGGCAGCCGCCAGAGTAATTTTTCTGGTTACAAAGGTTTCACCGCGGCGCTCACTCTCATGGTTAAAGAGGATACCTGAGCAGGCATACATGCCGTAGGCCTCACGGTACTCCTTTACTATCCAGAAGCCGTAAAGCTTGGCCACGGCATAGGGAGAGTAAGGATGGAACGGTGTTTCCTCATTCTGCGGCACCTCCTCCACCTTGCCGTACAGCTCTGAAGTAGAGGCCTGATAAATGCGGCAGGTGTCAGCCAGACCGGTGAGCCTTACGGCCTCCAGTATGCGCAGCACTCCCGTTGCATCCACATTAGCTGTATATTCAGGGGAGTCAAAGGACACCTGCACATGACTCTGTGCTGCAAGATTATAAATTTCATCAGGGCGCACCTTGCTGATCACCTGAACTATGGACATGGAGTCACCCAGGTCAGCATAATGCAGATGGAAGTTGGGCTTTCCTTCCAGATGTGCTATACGTTCACGGAAGTCCACTGATGAGCGGCGTATGGTTCCATGAACTTCATATCCCTTGGACAGCAGGAACTCAGCCAGGTAAGAACCGTCCTGGCCGGTGATGCCGGTAATGAGTGCTTTCTTCATATATGGTATTTTAATACTGTTGCTCAGAATAATCATGCAAAAATACAAAAAATAATTCAAGGTTTTCCACCGGCGTTAACATAGGGGTATTTTTTCTCACAATAAAGGCTTTCCTGTCCTGTCTGACTTGTCTGACCGGCTTCTTGACAGAATACAAAACCCCTCATATCTGATTTCGGATTATATAAGTTCAAAATAAAGCAAGATAGTAAATTAGATTGCAAGGGGACTGACCTAAAGAATTAGACGGATGCAGAGGCAGATATCAGGACAGATACTGAAAATTTTAGCTTTCAGGGACGGGCCATGGTGATTTTAAGATTTTTTTATGTAAATTAGCGGCGTGGACAGTGTGCGCCGGTGCCGCTGCCCCACTCAGCGAGATTATTTTTATACCAATCATTTATAAAACATAACAGCGTATGTTTAAGAACCAACCCGCAGGCTTGTATGTGCTGGCGCTGGCCAATACCGGAGAACGTTTCGGCTACTACACCATGCTTGCCATTTTCCTGTTTTATATTCAGGCCAAGTTTGGACTGGATGCCACATGGACCGGTCAGATTTACTCCATATTCCTGGCCTTAGTATATTTCATGCCTCTCCTTGGCGGCTGGCTTGCTGACAAGTGGAGCTTCTCAAAGTGTGTGGTTTCAGGTATCTCCGTGATGTTTGTGGGTTACGCTCTGATGTCCGCTCCCACACCTGTGCGCAGTGACAGCTCACTGATGATTATGTTTGCCGCCCTGCTGCTTATCTCAGCCGGTACCGGTCTTTTCAAGGGTAACCTCCAGGTTATGGTGGGTGACCTTTACAATAATTCCAAGTATGCGCAGAAACGTGACTCAGCGTTCTCTCTGTTCTACATGGCCATAAATCTGGGCTCCATGTTTGCGCCCATGGCTGCCATAAGCCTCAAGAACTGGCGTCTTGCCCAGGCCGGATTTGCTTACAATGAGCCCATGGCCGCCACAGTGAGCAACTGGTGTCTGGACACCAACGGCTTTACTGATATGAGCGCCATGAGCGCTGACAGGCTCAAGTCCATGACTGAGTTTGCCACTGAAAAGGGAATGGCTGCCGGTGCTGACCTGGGTACTTTCCTCTCTGACTGGCTCTCAAAGTTTGCGGCAACCTGTCCTGACGGGGCTTCATTCACCAGCCTTACTGACTTTGCCAACGGCTATATCACAGCCTTTGCGCAGGGATGTAACTGGGCCTTCGGGCTGGCTTGCGCCTCTCTGATTCTCAGCTTCCTGATTTACTTCCTGGGACGCAGCACTTACGCTCACATCATTAAAGGCAAGAAGACCGCCGCTGATACCACCAAGACAGCTAAGGCTGAGGAAAAAGTGCCTGAGCTCACCCCGGAACAGACCCGCCAGCGCGTTGTGGCCCTGCTGCTGGTTTTTGCAGTGGTTATTTTCTTCTGGATGGTATTCCACCAGAACGGTCAGACGCTGACTGAGTTTGCCAAGAGCTGTACGGCCTCTGAGTCCAGCAGCTGGACACGCATAGGCTTCAACATCTGGGCCCTGGCTGCAATAGCCGCCGGCGTCTATGCACTCTTTGGTGTGTTCCAGAGCTCAACCGCCAAGGGCAAGACCATTAGCGGTGTTATTTTGGCCGCCTGCGCCGGCATTGTGGCATGGCTTTACTGTGACACCCCTGATACTGTAAAAAATATTGACCCTGCTGTTTATCAGCAGTTCAACCCCTTCTATGTTGTGGCCCTGACTCCCTTCAGCATGGCTCTGTTTGGCTGGCTGGCCCGCAAAGACAAGGAACCTTCCGCACCCCGCAAGATAGGCTACGGTATGGTTATGGCCGGTGCGGCTTATGCCGTGATGGTTATGGCCTCACTTTCACTGGTGGGCACCAATGGTGATGTATCCACTAACTGGCTCATCAGCACTTACCTTCTACTTACTTTTGCTGAGCTTCTGCTTTCTCCCATGGGCATATCGTTTGTTTCCAAGGTTGCTCCTCCCAAGCTGAAAGGCTCCATGATGGGCGGCTGGTTTGCAGCCACTGCCATTGGTAACTACCTGGTGTCCATCCCCATGCTTCTGTGGGGCAAGATTCCGGTGGCTGTCATCTGGGGTATCCTCATAGTAATCTGTCTGCTTTCTGCCGCCTTCATATTCTCAATAATGAAGAAGCTGGAGGCCGCAACCTCTGACGCACCTGCCACCGTGCCTGTGGCTGAGCAGCTGGAGACAGTTGAGGATGATGCCATTTGATAATGCAGTACTCCGGAACTGAGTAAAAATTCATAGGAAAAACGCCTTCACTCTCCTCCGTTTCCCCTACTGTGGGGCGGGGAGAGTGAATGTTTGGCTTAGAGGCTCTTAATAAGTTTAAAGATACTGATGATGAGAAAACTCCTGCTCCTTGCTGTTACCGTAATTATCAGCGCTGCCATGTGCGGCTGCGGCGGTAAAACAGAAAAAGAAGATGAAGCGGCGGACAGCATACGCCGCGCTGACAGTGCCCGACGTGCTGACAGCCTGTTTGTAGCCTCCCTCCCTCTGACCAAGGGCCAGGTGATGGCTGCAAATATAAACGACCCCGAAACACATCTGCTGCTGGCCACAGAACCTGATAACCTCAAGCCCGGACAGCTGGCCACCGCCTGTGTGACTTCTCTTTACTTTCTGCGTGACAATAAAACCAAACTTCCGGAAAGTGAAGAAGCTGAGCTGATACAGTACATCATCACCCTCTATGACCGCGGGATGGAGCTGGACCCGACAGCTTTTGAGAAAACAGCCATGTATTATATGCCGGAGGACATAACTGACTTCAGTGAGTTCAGCAAGGGCATAAAGAACTTGCGCCACATGGCTGAGGCCATGAACGCAGCTAAATAACTTATAAAATAAATATTAAGCACCATGAAGAAAAGCACTGTAATTCTCTGCACCATTGCACTCATTTTCCTGTGCGCTGCCTGCGGCAAGAGCAAGGCTAAAAAGATTTCTGATGATGAAGATGAATCTGAAAAATATGAATATGTTCTCTCACAGGCAGATGTGGATAATCCGCTGGATAATGAAACCGTTGATAAATTTATGGACAAGCTCAGTGAAGAGTCATCAGCGGGTGACCTTGCCACCGGCTGCGCCGTGTTAGTGAAAGTGGCTAAGATGGACGGGCTGCCTTTTGAGGTCATTGCACAGCTGGAACAGCACTTCAACAGCTTTTTCCGCGCGGGATATAAAAAGGACCCTGAGCTCTTTGAGAAAGTGTTCAAACACTACATCAAGGATGAAGACTTCTCTCAGTTTAAGGAAGGTGCCATGTCTGAGCAGACATTGGTTTCTTACGGGGAAGAAGAGGAAGCACCGGAAGAAGAGATTGTAGAGCCTTATTACTATGACGCGGCTGAAGTCATGGTTGACTCGGTGGCTTACGCTTACTGATAATCACAGTTACAGCAGCTGAGCGGAAATGAATGGAATTACTCTGAGTGACCTTCAGTCACTGGTTGACACTTGGATAACCACCACCGGTGGAGGCTATTTCAGCGAACTCACAAACACCGCCGTCCTGACGGAGGAAGTGGGAGAGGTGGCCCGTATAATGGCCCGCCGATACGGTGACCAGGTTCCCAAAAGCACTGATATGATTTCTGATGAACGGCTGGCTGATGAACTGGCTGATGTGCTCTGGGTGCTGGCAGCGCTGGCTAACCAGACGGGTGTGAATCTGTCAGAGGCTCTGATGCGTAACCTGAACAAGAAAAATGTACGGGACAGCGCACGTTTCCGTCAACAGTGAGACACCTCAAACCGTTTTTATACTGACTTACTAAAAATTTATACCTAAACCCCTTCTGATATGAGTGATAAATACAATGACGCCATTGCCAAGAGCAAGGTTATAACTGATGACGCTGCAGTGTCAGCGGAAGTAGAAAAAATTATGACCGCACGCCTGGCGGAAAACAACAATGCCGAAGTATGGAAGTTCCTCTTCAACACCATAGACCTCACCACTCTCCGCAGCACAGACTCTCCCGTGTCTGTGGCAAACTTTGTGGAGCGCGTGAATGATTTTGACAATGAGCACCCGGAGCTGAAGAACGTGGCCGCCATCTGTGTGTATCCTAATTTTGCGCAGGTTGTCAGCACAGTTCTTGACGTCACCGGCGTGAAAGTGGCATGCGTTTCCGGCGGTTTCCCCTCATCACAGACCTTCATTGAGGTTAAAGTGGCTGAGACAGCCCTGGCTGTTGACGGCGGTGCTAATGAAATAGACATAGTTCTCAACCTTGGAAACTTCCTGGACGGAGACTATGAAGAGGTATGTGATGAAATTGCTGAGCAGAAAGCAGCCACCCGTGGCGGACGTCTGAAAGTGATTCTGGAGACAGGAGCGCTTAAGACAGCTGAGAACATTAAGAAAGCCTCTGTACTGAGCATGTACAGCGGTGCTGATTTCCTTAAGACCTCCACCGGTAAGGAATTCCCCGGTGCATCACTGGAAGCGGCTTATGTGATGATGCAGTGCATTAAGGAGTATTATGAAGCCACAGGCAATATGGTGGGCTTCAAGGCCTCAGGCGGCGTGTCCACCACAGAAGACGCCGTGAAGTATTATACTCTGGCTAAAGAAATTCTGGGCCAGAAATGGCTCACTAATGAGTATTTCCGCATTGGCGCCAGCCGTCTGGCAAATAACCTGCTGAGTGACATCCTGGGGACAGAGACCAAGTTCTTCTGATTCTCCTGAAAAATATTTTACGGTGGCGGGTGCCATATTTCCCATCCGCCACCGTTTTAACAGTATAATGAAAACCAAATCATAAATCCACGCTGATGAACATCTGGATATACCGTAACGGCACTCAGGAGGGTCCGTACACCTCAGAACAGATAAAGTCCATGAATCTGCCCGCTGATACCCCGGCATGGCATCAGGGACTGGCTGACTGGACCACCCTGGGAAACATAAATCTGGACATGCCCGTGGCAGTTCCCACTGACAACAGTGAAACAGACGCTTACACCGGCCACAGGCAGGTGGAGGAAGTGGAGGCCACGCCCGTGAGCACTGAGCAACAGCAGTACACCTGGAATGCATGGAAAAACAGTACCACACAGAGCGCCCCGCAACAGATGAAGAAAGATGAGCCTCAACCGCCGTGTCCGCCCTCATATCTGGGATGGGCCATAGCCATAACGCTGTGCTGCTGCACACCGCTGGGTATAGTGGCCATAATTTATGCCGCCAAAGTCAGGGAACGCTATCAGCGCGGTAACTATGCCGGTGCCAGGAAAGCTTCTGACATAGCCCAGTGGTGCATAATAATAAGCATTGCTCTGGGCATGTTCGGCAGCATGCTGGTTTCATCACTCATCAGCGTGTGATGGCAGCAGAAGAACGCATCCCGCACATACTGCATCTGTGCTGGTTCGGGGGTGGGGAGTATCCCGTTGAGGTCCGGGCCTGCCTGGACTCCTGGCGCAAAATCCTGCCGGATTACAGGATACGGGTGTGGGGCTATGAAGACGCCATGGCACTGGACATCCCTTACGTCACTGAAGCCCTGAAAGCCCGCAAATGGGCTTTTGCCGCAGACGTGGTACGCTTTTATGCAGTGTACACTGAAGGTGGCGTGTACATGGACAGTGATATATTCCTTTACTCCCGTTTTGACGGCATCATCTCTGACGGGGCTGATTTCATCACATTTCATGAGAAATGTCATCCTGAACATGAGGATTTCGGCCTTCAGGCTGCCATGTTCATGGGTATCAAGGGTAACGCCTTCTGTAAGGAAATGCTGGACTACTACCGGAAACAGAACTTTTATAATCCGGACGGGACTTATAACCTTATGATTTCACCGCTGCACATGCGGCAGGTGGCTCTCAGGCACGGATATGTCTCAGATGATACGCTTCAGAGACTTGACATAATGACCGTATTCCCCACACGCTATCTCAAGCCCCGCAAGCGCTATCCGCGCACTGCTGACTGCATTGGTGAGCACCGTGTGGTGGGTTCCTGGCGTGACCGCCCGCTCAAAAGGCGCATTGAGAAAAAGCTGGAGCATCTGTGGCGCGTTGCAAAATATAAACTGTCAGGTAAATAAGGATGCATCCGCGCAGGCTGACATATCTTACGCGGAACTATAAGGGTACTGCCTACGGTGGTGCCAAGGCGCGTATAGATATGGAAGATATACTGCAGCAGACGGGTGCCGTAAATCTGGGCCTGAAACGGTCATTCCACAAAAACAAGATAAAGGATTTTTTGCTTAACCTCTGCGGCATAGCGTCCTTCATGATACACATATGGCGGTCCGACGTTCTGGTGCTTCAGTATCCGGTAAAAAAATACTTCACCTTCCTGTGCCGCTGGGCTCACTTCAGGGGAGCACGGGTGATTACGCTGGTACATGACCTGGGAAGCTTCCGTCGCCGCAAACTGACGCCTCAACAGGAGATAAGCCGCCTGGAACATTCTGACGTTCTGATAGTGGCTAATGCCTCCACAGTGCAATGGTTGCAGTCGCACGGCATCAAGCGCCCCATGGCGGAACAGGTGGCGTGGGACTATCTCAGCTCGGCCCGGGCACCACACTCCCGCAAGCTGAGCCCGGAATGTGTTTTTGTGGGACATTTGGGCGCGGATAACAATGCTTTCCTGTATAAGTTACCTCCTGAGCTGAAACTGACGCTGTACGGCGCCGGACAGCCCAGCGAACTCCCTCAACAGCTTTGCTGCAAAGGTCTCACGGCACCGGATGACATAATATCCGCAGGCGCAGGTAGTTTTGGCCTCATATGGTACGGCAACAGCCTGGATTATACGCCTGACGGCTTCATTGGTGAGTACATAAAGTACTGTAACTCACACAAGCTGGGTCTTTACATGCGCATGGGTGTGCCCGTGATAATATGGAGCGGTGCCGGTGCGGCACCCTTCGTGAAAGAAAATGGCATAGGTCTGACGGTGGATTCTCTGCATCAGCTTCCCCGTCTTCTTGCCTCTGTTACTCCGGAAGAGTACTCCCGCATGCAGCAGGCCGTTAGCATCACCGGTGACCGCATGGCCCGAGGGCACTACTTTCTCAGCGCCCTGCAGAACGCCCTCCGGAAATTAGAGAATTAGGGGCGCGTACTCATATCCATTCATGAGCCTATACTAAGACGGCTCCTGAACGGTGGATATACCACACTCTCAGGAGCCGTCCTAATTTTCCACAGTCTGTGTGTCAGACCGGGTGAATTTTTCCTTCTGGCGGAATGTTCTTCAGTTTACTGTACGTTAACTTCTGAAACCTCAAAACCGGCAATGGAATCACCGTTAGAAGCTACCACTGTCTGATCTACCACTGTGAGGCTGCCACTGTCACCCACTAATGAGTCAGCCTTCTTAACCTCGGCATTCTTGATAGAATCAGAATCAGCCTGTGAAGTAGTGTCTGTTGTTGTTTTTGTTGAACATGCCGTCATGGCGGAGAGTGCGGCAATTACGCCGGCCACAAGTACTAATTTTTTCATATCTTTTTATTCTTTAGTCTTCAACTCTTATAAACAACCGTACCCCGGGGAAAGTTCACGGCAGAATAATTCTTTTTCAAAAAAATTCATGCGGTTGCGTAAGAAAGTCCCGGTACTGGAAAATACCGGACAAAGAAATCCAGTGCGCAGGGCCTAAACCGGCTTCAGAGCCAGGATGGTCTGCAGCAGATGGACGGCTGTCTCAATGGTGCTGACGCCGGTAAAGGCAAATGACCTGCGCCCGTTTTTCTCCCTTATTTTCACCTGAGAGCTGTGTTGCTGCAGATAACTTAGCATGCGCCCGAACATGGGTGAGTTATAGTAAGCCTTATTACTGTCATCCACAAAGAAGGTGTACATCACATCTTGCTTTATCACCACTTTCTCTATACCCAGTGTCCTGGCCAGGTGACGCAGCCGGGGCACACGTAGAAGCTCAGCCGTCTCAGGCGGTATGCGTCCGAAACGGTCCTCGAGGCGCGTACGGAAAGCCTGCAGGTCCAGTTCTCGGGTAATGGTGTCCAGCTCACGGTAAAGAGCCATACGCTCAGCACTCTGCGGGACATAGGTGGCCGGCAGCAGCAGTTCCAGGTCACTTTCTATCACGCAGTCAGTAACATAGCGGTCAGCCTCATCTTCAGCCTGGGCCGCGGCCAGTTCAGGAAATTCTTCTGTCCTGATTTCCGTAACAGCCTCTTTAAGGATGCGCTGATATGTCTCATAACCCAGGTCAGCTATAAAGCCACTCTGTTCCGCTCCTAAGAGGTTTCCGGCACCGCGGATGTCCAGGTCCTGCATGGCTATATGAATACCGGAACCGAGCTCTGAGAAGCTCTCTATGGCCTGCAGGCGGCGCCGCGCCACGTCAGAAAGCGGCTTCCCGGGAGGAACCATCAGATAACAGAATGCCTTGCGGGCGCTGCGGCCCACACGTCCGCGGAGCTGGTGAAGCTCACTGAGCCCGAAGTTCTGGGCGTTATTTACTATTATGGTGTTTACATTGGGCATGTCTATACCGCTCTCCACTATGGTGGTGGCCAGCAGAATGTCATAATCATGGGCGGTAAAGTCCATGATGGCTTTCTCAAGCTTTTCAGGAGGCATCTGTCCGTGGGCCATAACCGTGCGGGCATCAGGCACCAGGCGGTTTATCATGGCCTGCAGTTCTGTGAGTCCCT
The DNA here is from genome assembly GCA_947175205.1 of uncultured Porphyromonadaceae bacterium. Taxonomy (GTDB): domain Bacteria; phylum Bacteroidota; class Bacteroidia; order Bacteroidales; family Muribaculaceae; genus CAG-873. The sequence continues at coordinate 17,836 of CAMWLS010000035.1, forward strand.
CTATACGGTTATTGATGATAAATACCTGGCCGTTACGTGCCAGCTCAAAGTTAATGGCCTCTGTAATCTGCTGGTCCTCAAGAGCCGCGACAGTGGTGACTATGGGGTAACGGTTTGCCGGTGGAGTGTTGATGGCAGAGAGGTCACGCGCACCCATCAGTGAGAACTGCAGGGTACGCGGGATGGGCGTGGCGCTCATGGTGAGGGTATCTATATTCACCTTCATCTGCTTGAGCTTTTCTTTCACGGCCACTCCGAATTTCTGCTCCTCATCTATAATCAGCAGTCCCAGGTCATGGAACTTGACTGTCTTGCTTATGAGCTTGTGCGTGCCTATGATGATATCTATTTTCCCGTCAGCCAGGTCAGCCAGTATGGCTTTTGTTTCTTTGGGCGTACGAGCGCGGCTGAGATATTCCACCCTTACGGGCAGGTCAGCAAGACGCTGACGAAAGGTATTGTAATGCTGATAAGCCAGCACTGTGGTGGGTACCAGCACAGCCACCTGCTTGGAGTCTGTGGCGGCCTTAAAGGCGGCACGTATGGCAATCTCCGTTTTTCCAAAGCCCACATCTCCGCAAATGAGGCGGTCCATGGGGCGGTCACTCTCCATGTCCTCCTTTACGGCACGGGTAGCCGTAAGCTGGTCAGGGGTATCCTCATAAATGAATGAGGCCTCCAGCTCCTGCTGCAGATAGCTGTCCGGCGAAAAAGCAAATCCCTTCTCCTCCTTACGGGCGGCGTAGAGGGCTATCAGCTCGCGGGCAATATCCTTGAGCTTGTTCTTGGTGCGCTCCTTGACCTTCTGCCACTGACCTGAACCTATCCGGTTAATCTTGGGGGGAACGCCTTCCTTGCCACGATATTTGCTGAGCTTATGGAGGGCGTGGATGCTCACCATTATGATATCATTATTCTGGTAAACCAGCTTAATCATCTCCTGGGTGCGGCCGCCCACATCTGTTCTCATAAGGCCGGCAAACTTACCCACACCGTGGTCTGCATGCACTATATAGTCACCGGGCTCTATCTGCGTGAGCTCCTTAAGCGAGAGGGCCAGCTTTCCGGAACGGGCACGGTCACTCTTTAGGGTGTACTTATGGAAACGGTCAAAAATCTGATGGTCTGTAAAAACCGCCCGTTTCAGAAAATGGTCTACGAAACCCTCATGAAGCGTGCCGTCAACAGCCGTAAAGGTTATATCATCACCTCTGTCCTGGAATATCACACGCAGACGCTCAAACTGTGCGGCATTATCACTGAGAATATAAAGGGTGTATCCATCCTGCATCAGCCTGCTGAAAGCATCAGAGATGAGGTCAAAATTCTTATGATATATGCCCTGTGGGGTACAGTCAAAGGCCATTACGGCGCGTAAATCTTTTTCTCCTGTTTCCGGTGCCGCTGTAATGGTGAGCGTACGGAAAGAAGCAAGCTTGGCTATGAAAGCATCAGCATCCACGGTATGGTCCATGGCTTGTGCATCACCTTCCTCAGCGGTAAGGGCGTTCACACTGATGCTGCGTGACGTTATCTCTTTTACCCTGGCGCCTAAGCGCGTCACGTCACGACTCACCACAAGGGTCTCAGGCTTTATGAATTCCAGTAGTGACATGCCACCCGCTGAGGCTGATGTGTCAATGGCTGAAGTGATTACAGCCTTAGGGACGCGCTCCTCTGAGAGCTGGGTTTCCACATTAAAGTATCTGATGGAGTCTATCTCATCTCCAAAGAAGTCCAGACGCACGGGCATCTCCGCTGCATAGCCAAAAATGTCCACTATAGAGCCCCTGACAGCAAACTGACCCGGTTCAAAGACATAATCCTCCTGCCTGAAACCGTCAGCCCGAAGCCTCTTCTGCAGCTCCACCATATCCTGGGTCTGACCGGCTTCAAGGGTGAACGTATGGCTGGCAATATCTACGGCGGAGGCCACCAGCTCAGCCATACCCTCCGGAGAGGTGACAATAAAGCGGAGCCCGCTGTCAGAGCTTATACGCCCCAGGGCCTCATTACGCAGTATGGCGCTGGCCGGGTCAGGCTGCCCGTATATAATATCGCGCTTATAGCCGGAGGGAAAGAATGTCACCTCCTGCTCTGTGCACACCCGGCACAGATCATAGTACAGATATCCGGCATCGTCAGGGTTATCACCCACCACCAGTACCGGCGGCGTACCCTTGGGTAACGGTAGTTTCCCCAGCATGACGGCCGCTGATGACCCGGCCAGACCGCATGCCGTGCTCTTGCCGTGCTTGAGAAGCGCGGTGACAGCCTTGCGCCGGGAAGGCGTAAAAAAATCCTCTGTAAGTTCCCGTAGTGTCATGGGCGTACTGGATTATCTGAGATTTTCCGGTTTGAGTATAATGTGATAACGGCGCGGGGACACCAGTATGCTGACGGCCTCCTGAAGGTCATCATCCGCATCCAGGCTGCGTGCAATGGCTTCCCGCTCAGTATAATAACGCCGCGCCAGCTCCTGGTCTATAAAGCGCCTGAGTTCCTTGCTCTCAGCGTTTAGTCTGGTTTCAAGGTCCGGACTCAAAGCCTGTTTCAGCGCCTCCAGGGCCTGCTCAGTCTCCGGGGTGAGCGTACGGTCATGCTCAGCATACTGGCGCAGGTTATCCAGTGACTGCTTCACATAAGGGTCCGTGACATAGTCATTCTTATTCAGTCCCGCGCAGAAGTCAGCAAACATCTCATCAGTAACCACCAGCGTATCAGGCACCTCATGGTGAGCCGCAAAGTAACGTGTGGCATAATCAAAGTCAGCCCTTGAATTCACTATCCTGTACTGGAGGAAGGTAACCTCCGGGACTTTCACCGTTACGTCAGGCGTAATCCCTCCGCCATCCTTGACAGACCTGCCTCCGGCGGTATAATATGTGCGGCACAGGCTGTCCGGTGTGTAGGTTGGATTCCCCTCAGCATCACGGTCCTTATAATTCAGTTTCTGCACCAGCCTTCCGGAAGGAGTGTAATAGCGCGCTGTAGTAACCTTAACCGCTCCGCCGGCAGGTGTATTGTACACATTCTGCACAAGTCCTTTTCCATAGCTGCGCTGTCCCACCACTACACCTCTGTCAAGGTCCTGTATAGCACCGGCAAAAACCTCAGAGGCAGATGCTGAGGAGCCGTTTATCAGAACTGCCACCGGAAGCTCCGGATAAGCCGGAGTCTTGCTGGTACGGTAAACGCTGGTTGTTCCTCGTCCGCGGCCCTTGATGGTCACCACACGTGTCCCGCGGGGCAAGAAATTCTCAAGCATCTCCACAGAGGCTGCTAAGAGACCTCCGGGATTATTACGCAGGTCAATCACTATGGACTTCAGTTCACCGCCGGCTGCCAGACTGTCAAGGGCCTGACGGAAACGACGTCCCGTCTGCTCCTCAAAATCAGTGACCCGTATATATCCCACTCCCTGCTGAGGATTTACCATACCGGCATAAGCAATGGGGTCTGTGCTTATTATTCGGCGTCGCACACTCACGGTGTACACAGTGTCGGCACCGGCGTAAGGACGGTACAGCGTAAGTTTCACAGGCTCATCACCTTTTGCCCGCAGTCTGGAGCTTACATATTCTATTCCCGCTCCCCGGGGCACCGCAACACCGTCTATAGCCATGAACCTGTCACCGGGACGCAACCCGGCCTCTCGCGCCGGAGTACCGTCCATGGGGAAAGCCACCTCTATACTGTCACCACGCAGCTGTAAAGTTGTGCCTATTCCATAATAAGAATTATCCTTCAGACGGTCCATGGGATTCTCCTCTGACGGACTGAAATATGAAGTATAAGGGTCCAGCTCATAAAGCATGGCCTCAAGAGCCGTCTCAGTCAGATGCGTGGGGTCCAGTGTGTCCACATGATTCTGCACCACAGTAGTGAACACACGCTGATACTCCATGGCGTTAGAAGCCACACTGCGTGGCTTGGCTCCGGAGGCCACAATGGCTGTCACAGAAAGTATAACGGCAGACAGATAAATGCTTTTCTTAATACTCATGGCTTATGGTGAATAATGTCATATAGATACTACAACAGAATGTCAATAATACAGCAGGATACATCCCTCAATTTATACAAAAAGACGTGCCGGAAAGTTCTCAGCTAAATGGAACAGAAGCATTCTCCGCCCCCCAGGTACTGCGGTCCAGCATCCGGTAATTTACAGCCTCCGCCATATGTCCGCACCCTATCTCCGTCGCCCCGTCAAGGTCAGCTATAGTACGCGCCACCTTCAGAATACGGTCATAAGCACGCGCACTCATATCATACTTGTGCATGGCATGCTTGAGCACCCTCATAGCCTCCGCATCAGGACGCGCATACTTCTCCAGAAGCCTCGGTGTCATCTGCGCGTTACAGTTCACCTGTGGCTCAGCGGCAAAACGCGCCTGCTGCACTGCACGTGCCCGAACCACCCGCTGCCTGATGTCTTCAGAACTCTCACCGGCCTCCATCCCTGAAAGCTTCTCAAAGGGGACAGGCTGAATCTCCACCTGAATATCTATACGGTCCAGCAACGGCCCGGAAATCTTACCCATATACTTCTGAACCGCTCCGGGAGCACAGGTACACCTGCGCGTGGGATGATTATAATAACCGCACGGACACGGATTCATGGATGCCACCAGCATGAATGATGCCGGATAATCAATGGCATAACGGGCGCGCGACACAGAAATACGCCTGTCCTCCAGAGGCTGACGCATCACCTCCAACACCGTCCGTGGAAACTCAGGAAACTCATCCAGAAAAAGGATACCGTTATGAGCCAGAGAAATCTCCCCCGGACACGGATTGGTGCCACCGCCCACAAGAGCCACCGGAGAAATGGTGTGATGCGGAGCACGGAAAGGACGGTGCGTAAGCAGACGTGAGCCATGACGCAGTTTCCCCGCCACACTGTGAATCTTAGTGGTCTCCAGCGCCTCACGCAGCGTTAGCGGAGGCATGATACCCGGCAGACGCTTACTCATCATACTCTTTCCGGAACCCGGAGGACCCACCAGAATGATATTATGACCTCCGGCACATGCCACCTCAAAGGCTCGCTTCACATTGTCCTGCCCCTTGACATCCGCAAAATCCAGATCAAAGACAGCCTGCGCACGCTCAAACTCAGCACGAGTATCCACCCGTAGCGGCTCCACAGACCCACGGCCACACAGAAGATCCAGCACCTCAGAAAGATTACGCATCCCGTAAACCTCAAGATTATTCACCACCGCAGCCTCACTGGCATTAGCCTCCGGAAGAATAATCCCCTTAAAGCCCGCAGCACGCGCCGCAATAGCCATAGGAAGCGCACCGCGCACAGGCATCAGAGTTCCGTCCAGAGAAAGCTCACCCATCATGACATAACTCCCCGGTGAGTCACATTCAATAAGTCCGCAACCCGCCAGCCAGCCCACCGCAAGCGGCAAGTCATAAGCAGAACCCTCCTTTCGCACATCAGCCGGCGCCATGTTTATCACCACCTTACTGTGCGGCAGCTTAAACCCACACTGCAGCAAAACCGTGCTCACACGCTCACGACTCTCCTTCACCGCCGCGTCAGGAAGACCCACCATGGTAAACTGATACCCCTTCTTCACCACAGAAACCTCAATGGTGACAATAATGGCATCTATTCCCTGAACAGCAGCTCCAAAACACTTTAAAAGACGCGCACCTTCACTCACAGCACATTCACATTAAATTTTTCCGTGTATAATATTTTACAAATGTACAAAATAATTACGGCAAAAAGCACTTAATTTGATTTTATACACAAGCCAAATTTAATCACCGTCACTAAAACAAAAAACCGGACTCCACAGTTAGGGAATCCGGCCGTTTGGGAAGTAGTCTTACCAGGATTCGAACCTGGACAGACAGAACCAAAAACTGTAGTGCTACCATTACACCATAAGACTATCCTGTCAGCCCAGCAACCGTAATGCCGGTCACTAAAGCCACCGCAAAGTTAGCACAGAAAAACGTAACTACAAAATAATGCCCACACCTTTATCACCAATAACCAAAAAAACACCATTACCAACCACTCAAATCACCCCCAAACATCCCATACCCCCACCCAATAATCCTCATAACCTCCATAACTCTTATATGACGCAAAAGAAGCATAAGAAGTATAAGAAGCATATGCCACATCCAACGCTTCCTTTACTCCCCCTATTTGTGGACCCTATGTGCGCGGTTATTCCCGCTTCTCATAACTCACATAATTCTTATAACTCATATAAGTCATATAAGACGCATAAACCACAAAACCATGCTCCCTACCCCACTGATATCCTCTCTGCGCACCACTGTATGAAAGATACACCCTTTGAAAAAAGTTCCGTGAGCACTCTGCGGGCACTCCGTGAGTCCTTACGCAGCCTCCACCAAAAAAGCACTGGGAGACACCTGTGAGGTTCACACCCTCAGGCAAAAAAGCCCTGAGTACAGCCTATGAGATTCATACTCTCCGTCAAAAAAGCT
>CAMWLS010000036.1 GCA_947175205.1 uncultured Porphyromonadaceae bacterium
AGCTAAAGTTAAAATTTGTATATTTGTTCGGGTTGGGCACACTGATTTTATGAGAGTTTATGCGGTGAGTGAACTCTAAGTTTTGGTTTAGGTGTTAAATTGTTGCAGATTTGTTTGAATTTTACCTCCAAGATGAACAATCAGTTATACATACTGTTATAAAATTATAATCCTAAAAGACGACATCTACTTTTATTTCACCTCCACCAAACGCATTATTATTATGGACTTGCTTAACTGGCTCTGTACAACGCTGAGAGAGAATCCCGCCATTGCCATCTTTCTCATACTGGGTATAGGATTCTGGATAGGAAAATTCAAGTATAAAAATTTCTCACTGGGTACAGTGACCTCCGTACTGCTGGTGGGTGTACTGGTTGGCCAGCTTGATATCCCTGTCCCCGGTCCCATGAAGCAAGTTTTCTTCCTGCTGTTCCTTTTCGCAATAGGTTACAGCGTGGGACCGCAGTTTTTTGCATCTCTCCGGGGCTCAGGTCTGAAACAAGTTCTGTTTGCCGTGGTTATGTGCGCAGTGGTGCTGGCCACCACCCTTGGAGTGGCAGCGCTCTTCCACTTTAATAAAGGTGAAGCAGCGGGTCTTTTTTCGGGCGCGCAGACCATCTCTGCCGTTATAGGCGTGGCTGATGATACCATACAGAGCCTTGATGTTTCCGCCGCTGACAAGACCTCTTGGACCAATATCATCCCCGTTGCTTATGCGGTGACGTACATATTCGGCACTATAGGCTCAGCCTGGATACTGGGAACTCTGGGTCCCATGATGCTGGGAGGGCTCAAAAAGGTGCGTCATCAGACTGAGGACCTGGAGCGTCAGATGAATCAGGACCCCGCATCTTCTGACCCGTCCCTGGTTAGCGCATGGCGTCCCGTGGCTTTCAGAGCGTACAAGGTTGACGGCACATGGTTTGACTCACCGCGAACCATTAAGGAAATAATGGATTATCTGAGCGCCCAGGGGCGCCGCCTGATTATAGAGCGTGTGCGGAGTGGTTCAGAAATCACCACAAATCCCGCTCCTGACTTTAAGGTAAGCAAGGGTGATGATATAGTCCTTACCGGCCGCCGCGAGTTTATGATTGAGGATGAGTCATGGCTTGGACATGAGATTTCTGACGCAGCCCTGCTGTCCTTCCCCATAGAGCGCATACCCGTCATGGTTGCCTCAAAGAACGCCGTGGGTATTACTATTTCAGAGTTCCGCCAGTCCCCGCAGATGAAAGGTGTGGTGATAGATACTATAAAGCGTGGCGGGGCTGAAATAACCGTTACACCTGAAACAAGACTCAAGCGCGGTGACCTCCTGACCATAAGCGGAGCCATAGGAGATGTGAATTCCGCAGCCACCTATATAGGCTATCCTGACAAGCCCACCACCGCCTCAGACATGGTTTTCGTGGGAATAGGCATTGCGCTGGGAGCGCTCATCGGAGCCATTACCCTTCATCTGGGAGGTATCCCCATAAGCCTGTCCACCAGTGGGGGAGCGCTGATTGCCGGCCTGGTGCTGGGATGGCTGCGCTCCAAACGTCCCACTTTCGGCCAGATACCTGACTCTGCTGTCTGGGTATTTAATAATGTGGGCCTTAATATGTTCATAGCCATTATAGGTCTGTCAGCAGGCCCGACATTCGTTTCCGGACTTCGGGAAGTGGGATGGCAGATGCTTGTGGCAGGTGCAATAGCCACTACGGTACCATTGCTGATTGGCATACTTTTAGGTCACAAGGTCTTCAAGTTCCATCCGGCACTTACACTGGGATGTGTGGCCGGCTCAAGAACCACCACAGCCGCTCTGGGTGCCATTCAGGACTCGCTGCAGTCCACTGTGCCCGCCATGGGATATACCGTGACTTATGCCATTGGCAACACGCTTCTGATTCTCTGCGGCCTTGTCATGGTACTGGTTTAGAATAATGAAATAAACTAAATAACTATATCCACAATGAAAGCTTCAAATGTAAAGGCAAAAGAAAAGGGACTTGAGAAAATGAGTCCTTTTGAAATAAAGAACACACTGATAGATCTGGCCAAGAGGGATGCGAAAAAATCTACAAGGCAGTTTTTAAACGCAGGCCGTGGAAATCCAGACTGGATAGCCACCATCCCCAGAGAGGCCTTTTTCCTGCTGGGACAGTGGGCGCTCACTGAGTGTACCCGCAACTACAAGGCAGAGCCGGGGATAGCCGGAATTCCTTCCAGTGAGGGAGCCATGGACCGTCTTATGCATTTTCTGATGGTAAATTCCACCATGCCGGGTGCAGTGTTCCTTCATGAAGCTATAAATTACTGCACTCAGACTCTTGGCATTGATCCTGACTCATTAGCCTATGAGTGGGCTGAGGGCATAATAGGTGACCAATATCCCACTCCCGTGCGGATGCTGGAGCACTCAGAGAGCATTGTCCGCGCATATATGGCACAGGAGATGGGTAATGATGCGCCCGGATTAGGAAAGGAATATGACCTGTTTGCCACTGAGGGAGGTACAGCGGCCATGTGCTATATTTTTGATTCACTGCAGGCTAACCATCTCATCAGCAAGAATGACCGCGTGGCCATCATGACCCCGATATTCACGCCATATCTGGAAATCCCGCAGCTTGACAGATATGAGTTTGATGTCATCAATATCTCAGCCTCCGAGATGGATAAGGAAGGCTTGCATACATGGCAGTATCCTGACTCTGAGCTTGATAAATTGCGTAATCCGGAAGTAAAGCTGCTCTGCCTGGTGAACCCATCTAATCCGCCATCATATAAACTTGATGCAGAGTGCATGAAAAAGATTGTGGATATTGTCAAGCATGATAATCCCAATCTGATGATAGTTACGGATGACGTTTACGGCACCTTTGCCAAGGACTTCCGCTCACTGATGTATGAGCTCCCGCAGAACACGCTCTGCGTTTACTCATTCTCAAAGTATTTTGGCGCCACGGGCTGGAGGCTTGCAGTCATTGCCCTGGCCAAGGAGAACATCTTTGACCGCCTGCTGGCTGCCGAACCGGAGATTCAGCGAAAGGACCTTTTTGGACGTTACCGCTCACTGACTCCTGACCCTGACGCCATTAAGTTTATTGACCGTATTGTGGCTGACTCGCGTTCAGTGGCTCTGAATCATACTGCCGGCCTGTCTACACCCCAGCAGATACAGATGGATATGTTTGCGCTCATGTGCCTTACTGATAAAGAGAACGCATACAAGAAAGCCATGCAGCAGATGATTATGCAGCGCCTGACAGCCCTGTGGAAATCAGCCGGCCTCACCCTTGTTGAGGATTCAGACAGGGTAGGTTACTACTCAGAAATTGACCTTATGGTCTGGGGTAAGAAATTCTACGGTGACGAGTTCTGCCAGTGGCTTAAGGCTAACCATGAGTCTCTGGACGTAGTGCTCCGTCTGGCCAAGGAAACCTCTGTGGTGCTTCTAAACGGCAGCGGCTTTGCCGGACCTGACTGGAGTGTGAGAGCTTCGCTGGCTAATCTGACAGAAGAAGATTATGTAAAGATAGGTGAAGCCATCCGCCAGATTCTTGACTCATATCATGAGGAATACCTTGAATCAAAGAAATAAGACATTCTGATATAATGCAATCTTCCCCGGGGTTTGGGCTCCGGGGAAGATTGCATTATATAATAACTCAGAAATTTTTATGCGGGACTGAGGGTATTGAGACGCTGTTCAAGCTCCGTAGAGCTCAGGCGGGTGAACAGTTTGCCTCTGTGAGCCATGGAAATCTTTCCGGTTTCTTCTGATACTATAATAGCCACCGCATCCGTGGCCTGGGCAATACCCAGTGCTGATCTGTGTCTCAGGCCCAGGGAGCGAGGCACATCGCTGTCATGGCTCACAGGAAGAATACATCCCGCCGCCAGAATACGGTTGTCAGCTATAATCATGGCTCCGTCATGCAGTGGTGAGTTCTTGAAAAAAATGTTCTCTATCAGGCGTGTATTCACATCAGCGTTTATTATGTCTCCGGTGCGGGCATAGGGCTCAAGGGAAATGGTTTCCTGAATGACTATCAGCGCGCCTGTCTTGCTCTTGCTCATGCTCATGCACGCATACACCACAGGCATCACCCACTCCTGCTGTGCACCTTCAGAGTCCTGGTGGTGGTGTAGGAGCTTACGCAGGAATCCCCAGCGCTGTCGCGAGCCCAGCTCCACCAGAAAGCGCTTTATCTGTTCCTGGAAAAGAATTACCAGTATCAGCAGGCCAATGGCCATGAATTTGTCCAGAATGGTGCCTATCAGGCGCATGTCCAGAATTTCTGAACACAGCAGCCATACCACTATAAAGGCCATGACACCATAAAAGATATTTATGGTGCCCGACTCCTTCATGAGTTTATACACATAAAACAGCAGCACAGCCACTGCCAGGATGTCCAGTACGTCTTTTATTCCGAATGATAGCATGGTTTACAGAGAGAGGTGAGTAAAACGGCCTGACGGGCAGCTTGCACGTCATGAACGCGCAGTATGGCCGCACCGCGCATCAGGGCCACGGTGTTCAGTACGGTAGTGCCGTTAAGAGCCTCTGAGGCATCAATGTCCAGTGTGCGCGTAATCATGGACTTACGTGAAATCCCCGTCAGTACAGGCCGCTCCAGAAGGCTGAAAGCCTCCAGATTTTGCATTAGCTCAAAATTCTGTTCAGTGGTCTTGGCAAAGCCAAATCCGGGGTCCACTATTATGTCCGCCACACCGGCCTGGGCCAGATCTTCCACCCGACGGCTGAGCTCTTCTATTACTGTGGCGCTTACGCCGCGCGTTCCGTAGTCAGTGAACTTTTGCATGGTCTGCGGCGTGCCGCGCATGTGCATGATAATATAAGGTACCTGCAGCTGCGCTACTGCCGGGACCATTTCCGGGTCAAGTTTGCCGCCGGATATGTCATTCACTATATCAGCTCCGGCTTCAATGGCACGCACAGCCACTTCAGCCCGGAAGGTATCCACGGATAGCGGTATGTCAGGGCACACCTCCTTTATGGCCTTTATGGCCGGCTGCAGACGTTCCCATTCCTCTCGCGGGCTGACATCCTCTGCGCCGGGGCGTGATGAGTAAGCTCCCAAATCAAGCATTGCGGCTCCTTCAGTGGCCATACGCAGCGCGGTCCGGGCAATGTCCTCACTGCCGCAGTGGCGTGAACCGGCGTAGAAAGAGTCAGGTGTGGCATTTATGATGCCCATTACCACCGGCTCCTCATAGCTTATCAGTTTGCCGCGTATGTTGAGGCTGAAGGGACGCATGTTTTTATCTGTTGGCGCGTTTACGTTCCAGTTCGTCCAGAATAATCTTGCGCAGTCGCAAGTGATGCGGAGTGACCTCCACATACTCGTCTTCCTTAATATATTCCAGCGCTTCCTCAAGACTGAATACCACCGGAGGAACTATACGGGCCTTGTCATCAGCTCCGGAGGCACGCATGTTGGTCAGCTTCTTTGACTTGGTGACGTTTACCACTATGTCATTTTCCTTGGCGTTTTCTCCCACAACCTGTCCGGCATAAACCTCATCCTGAGGGAAAATGAAGAAGCGTCCGCGGTCCTGAAGCTTGTCTATGGCATACGCAAATGCCGTACCGGCTTCCATGGCAATGAGTGAGCCGTTGGTACGGCGTTCTATATCACCCTTCCACGGCTGATATTCCAGGAAACGGTGTGCCATGATGGCTTCGCCGGCTGATGCCGTGAGGACGTTGTTACGCAGGCCTATTATGCCACGGCTGGGAATATGGAATTCCATGTGAACGCGGTCAGCCTGAGCGGTCATGCTCACCATCTCGCCCTTGCGGCGCGTTACCATGTCTATTATCTTGGATGAATACTCCTCTGTGACATTCACAGTCAGCAGTTCCACCGGTTCACATTTCACACCGTCTATTTCCTTTATGATAACCTGGGGCTGACCCACCTGCAGTTCATAGCCTTCACGACGCATGGTCTCTATCAGCACTGACAGATGAAGCACACCGCGGCCTGAGACCGTCCACACGTCCTGATGTTCATCCTTGCTCACGCGCAGGGCCAGATTACGGTCCAGCTCTCGCATGAGGCGGTCATGAATGTGACGGGAGGTCACAAACTTACCGTCACGTCCAAAGAAAGGACTGTCATTTATGGTAAAGGTCATGGACATGGTGGGCTCATCAATGGCTATTCGCGGCAGCGGCTCCGGATTATTGATGTCTGCCACAGTGTCACCAATCTCAAAGCCATCTATTCCCACAAGTGCGCATATGTCACCGCTTTCAACAGCTTCCACCTTCTTACGGCCCATCCCCTCAAAGGTGTGAAGTTCCTTAATACGCTGTTTTACGGTGCTTCCGTCACGGCGGCACAGGGCCACATCCATACCTTCACGCAGGGTGCCTCTGTGTACGCGCCCAACGCCTATACGGCCCACGTAATTAGAAAAGTCAAGTGAGGTAATGAGCATCTGAGCGTCACCCTCCAGAGTTTCTGGAGCCGGTATGTATTCCAGAATGGCGTCAAGCAAGGGAAGAATGTTGTCAGTGGGGGTTTTCCAGTCAGTACTCATCCAGCCGTTTTTGGCTGAACCGAATATGGTGGGGAAGTCCAGCTGGTCCTCTGTTGCATCCAGGTTAAACATAAGGTCAAAAACCATCTCCTGAACCTCGTCAGGACGGCAGTTGGGTTTGTCAACCTTATTTATTACCACCACGGGCTTTAACCCCATTTCTATGGCTTTCTGAAGTACAAAGCGTGTCTGGGGCATGGGACCTTCAAAAGCATCCACCAGCAGCAGACAGCCGTCCGCCATGTTGAGTACGCGCTCCACCTCACCGCCGAAGTCAGCGTGTCCCGGGGTGTCTATAATGTTGATTTTGGTACCTTTATAATTTATGGATACGTTCTTTGAAAGTATGGTGATACCGCGTTCGCGTTCCAGGTCGTTATTATCCAGAATAAGTTCTCCGGCATTCTGATTCTCACGGAACAGGTGGCCTGCTAAAAGCATCTTGTCCACCAGGGTGGTCTTGCCGTGGTCCACATGAGCTATTATGGCAATATTTCTGATGTTCTGCATAGTGCGCTTAGAAATAGTTTGGTGTCTTGTTGGAAACCTTCTTGTCTTATTTATTTGAATTGACAAAGGTACAACTTTTTTTGCATACTTTAAGAGCCGGTAAAATAAAAAACGCAATGTCCTTGGTTAATGGACATAATAAGACACATAGTAAGACCTCTGCCTTAGCAAATATTGGGGAACGGGGGCTGAGAAGCCGTAATTGTATCTTAACACCCCTGTTAAGATGCGGAGCATGTGACAAGTTATACTAAAAATATGTTTCTGATATTTAAAATATGTAAAATCCACTCTTGGCGCTCTTGTATATCCCAAAGTTTTCTATACTTTTGTAATGTACCATAGACACGGGTGCGCTTATACCTTGAACCCATTATTCTCTATTATGAATCTCAGATACATCTCAGCTGCTGTTACAGCCATTCTTTTGGGTGCCGCGGCAGCAATGGCTACACCGGAACAGTGTACGGTGACTCAGGAAGTTGTGGCCCGTTATTTACCGGGCACCTCAGGCTTTGGAACTGTAAAAGTAAATTCTGTAAATGTAAATGCACAGCGCAAGACCGTTACCGTAACTTGTAGCGAGAACGCTGCGTACATTCCCTTTACTCAGGAAACCATCAAAGCCTTCAAAGCTGATATTCTTAAAGCTCTCGGCTCCTCCGTGAGGGGCTATCAGGTAAAAGTGCTTGCCAAGGATAAGGACCTTGACACCCTGGTGCTCTTTGCTGATAAGAAGAATGTGGGTCCCTCTGAACAGGATAGGTTCATTACATATGTTGGTGTGCCGGAAGCACCTGACGGGCTGGACGGTGTCAATATTGCCATGTGGCAGAGCCACGGCTGGTATTTTGAACCTAAGTTGAACCGCTGGGAATGGCAGCGTGCACGCATCTTCCAGACAGTGGAGGATCTCTACACCCAGGGTTATGTTATTCCTTTTCTCATGCCCATGTTGGAAAATGCCGGTGCTTATGTAATGAGCCCCAGAGAGAGGGATATTAATAGTGTAGAGTTTATAATTGACGCAGACGGCAATCAGAGGAACATCATTCCTAACCCTACTCATGCCCAAAGATTGATGTGTTATGATGTGGCAGACCTTGAATATGGAGAGACAGGGTCATGGACTGACACTGATAAACCGGGCTTTAAAGCGCAGGATGAATTTCTTACTGAGGGTGTGAATCCGTTTAAGAACGGCAAGGCTCGTATGGCTCAGACCTCAGCTGATGCTAAGTCTGCGCCCGTAGCGGTGTGGACCATGAGCACCGGAGGCCCTATCTTCTCAGATTATAAGATAGCTGTTTATGTCTCATATCAGAGCTTGCCCAACAGTACCACGACGGCAAAATATATTATCACGGATGCAGCCGGTGACCATGAAGTCCTTGTGAACCAGAAGATGGGCGGAGGTACATGGATATATCTTGGCCATTATAGCATAGGTGACGGTAACCTGAAAGTGCAGCTGGTGGGTCAGGATTCCACTCCCGGCACAGTGGTTACTGCTGACGCCGTAAAGATAGGTGGCGGTTACGGAAATGTAGCGCGCCGCATTACACCGGAGGAAGGACAGCAGGCTGACCCCTATCAGTTAAGTTCCTTCCCGCGCTTTACTGAAGGAGCACGTTACTTCTTGCAGTATGCCGGCGCTCCTGACTCTGTGTACACTCCTTCAGGGAATGTGAATGACTATACTGATGATTATAAGAGCCGCGGCCTGTGGGTTAACTGGCTTGCAGGAGGGTCATCCATGCTCCCTCAGCGTGAGGGTCTGAACATCCCCGTGGACCTGTCATTTGCGTTCCACTCTGATGCCGGAACCACCATGAATGACTCCATAATTGGTACGCTGGGTATATACAGCACGGTGGGTGATGTTCTGGGCTCAGGAAGCTTACGCCTTAATAGCCGTGATTACACTGACCTGGTGATGACTAATATTGTCAATGATATCCGCGCTACCTATGAACCCAACTGGACACGCCGCGGGATGTGGGATAAGAGCTATTTTGAAGCGCGTGAGCCTCAGGTGCCTGCCATGCTTCTGGAGCTGCTGTCTCATCAGAACTTTGCTGACATGAAATACGGCCTTGACCCTGAATTCCGTTTCCTGGTGTCACGTGCCATTTATAAGGGTATGCTGCAGTTCCTGGCACACCGTGACGGCCGTCCCTATGTGGTGCAGCCCTTGCCTGTGAAGAGTTTTGCCATCAGTCCGGCAGGTAAAGGTAAATACACCCTCTCATGGGAGCCCACAGAAGATGCACTGGAGGAAAGTGCCATGCCCACATATTATTTAGTTCAGCACAGCAAGGACGGCAAGAGCTTTGCCACCATTCAGACCGTAAACGAGCCGCGTGCTCAGGTGGAGGTTAATGACTCTGATCTTCATGCTTACCGTATTGTGGCCGGGAACAGCGGCGGCCGCTCCTTCCCCTCTGAAGTTCTGGCTCTCAGCAACGGGTCACCGTCATACAAGGGTAAGCCCGTGCTACTGGTAAACGGCTTCACGCGTATCAGCGCACCTGACTGGTTTGACGCAGGAGAAATAGCGGGTTTCTATGACGCCCGTGACGGTGGAGTGCCTTATATGTATGATATATCCAAGATTGGCTCACAGTTTGAGTACAGACGCGTACTCCCCTGGGCTGATGATGATGCTGCCGGTTTCGGCGCTTCATACTCTGACGTCGAGGATACCGTTCTTCAGGGTAATACATTTGATTTCACTGTTAATCACGGCTCTGAGCTGATTAAGGCCGGAATACCTTTCTACAGCAAGAGCGCTGCCGCTTACTCCGCAGCCCCCAATGAGGATGTGGTGATGGTGGACCTCATCATGGGTAAACAGAAAGAAATAGCTCAGGGACGCGGCGCATATGGCACCAAGTTCAAGACCTTCCCCACTGAGCTTCAGGATAAAATCAGACAGCACACCGCATCCGGAACCAATATGCTGGTTAGCGGCTCCTTCATAGCCACTGACCTGTGGGATAATGCCCATTCTGATAACGCAACCAAAAAAGCTGACCAGGACTTTGCCCGTGACGTGTTAGGTTATCAGTACCGTGTGGGTCAGGCCACCAATGAATGTGACATCCGCATAGTCCCCAATAAACTGGGTCTTGCCATGCCGGAGAATATTGACGCTTATTCTTTCTGTAATGAGCTTTACCTGGTTGAGTCTCCCGATGCTCTCTTTGCGGCTGATGGCTCCAAGGGCTCTACCATCCTCCGTTATTCAAATAATCTCCCGGCCGGAATCTTCCATAACGGTACAGGCTATAAGACGGTGGTTGTAGGCGTTCCCCTGGAGAAAGTTCCGGAACTGATACTGCCGTTGACCGTACTTCTTACCAAGAAATAAAACACTATCTATACTCCCTCATTTTTATTCAACTCTGACATGGCTAAGATTACATGCTTTATACCTTACGCTGATCCTGTTCAGGTACGCGGTACTGTTGCGGAACTCCGCAATCTTGAAATAGTGGATAACATCTTTCTGATGGCAACTGACGCTGCAGCGGCCTCTGACAGCCTTGATGGCTGCACCGTCCTGCCGGTGACCTCTCTGCGCAGCACTGCCACCATGAAACTTATAGCCGCAAACACCACCGGTGAGTACACTCTCATATATACAAAGTATGACACTCTGGTGCCGGGTTATCTGGCTCTGGACCGTATGGTACGCATTGCCTCTGACACCAAGGCCGGCATGGTTTATTCTGACTCGTATACCATAAGCCGCGGCAAGCGTACTCCAAACCCGGTAATTGACTACCAGGAAGGCTCACTCCGTGATGATTTCAACTTTGGCAGTCTCATGATGTTTAACACTGCAGACTTCCGCCGTGCGGTGCAGGGAATGGACGCTGAATATGAAGCCGCCGGACTGTATGACCTGCGCCTCCGTCTGAGCCGCATAGCTCCCATTATTCATATAAACGAGTTCCTTTACACAGATGTGGAGGATGACAGCAGAAAAAGCGGAGAAAAGATTTTTGACTACGTTGACCCCAAGAACCGCGGCATACAGATAGAGATGGAAAAGGCATGCACTGAGCATCTGAAAGCCATTGGCGGTTATCTGGAGCCAGTCTTTGATGAGATAGATTTCTCCACGGGAGAATTCCCCGTAGAGGCTTCTGTCATCATCCCCGTGCGTAACAGAGTACGTACCATCAGAGATGCCATTGAATCTGTACTGAGTCAGAAGGCTGACTTCCCGTTTAACCTCATTATTGTGGATAATCACTCCACTGACGGGACCACAGAAACCATCTTTGAGTACCGTAATGACCCGCGTGTCATTCACCTTATGCCTGAACGTGAAGACCTGGGCATTGGCGGTTGTTGGAATCTGGCAGTAAACCATCCCCGCTGCGGTAAATTTGCTGTGCAGCTGGACAGTGATGACCTTTATTCCGGCCCTGACACCCTGAGCAAGATAGTTAAAGCATTCTATGACCAGAACTGCGGCATGGTGGTGGGTACATATCAGCTCACTGACATTAACTGCAACCCCATACCTCCGGGCATAATTGACCACCGTGAGTGGACACCTGAGAACGGACGTAATAACGCCCTGCGTATTAACGGCCTTGGGGCCCCCCGCGCTTTCTATACACCCATGCTCAGAGAAATTAAAGTGCCCAATACCTCATATGGTGAAGATTACGCACTGGGACTGGCATTCTCACGAAATAACCAGATAGGACGTCTTTATGATGTGCTGTATCTGTGCCGTCGCTGGGATGACAACACAGACGCGGGCCTGGATGTTAACCGCATGAATGCAAATAACCTCTATAAGGACCGTATCCGCACCTGGGAGCTGAAAGCCCGTCAGGATAAAAACCGCAAGGCATGAGCGGGCACACAGATTTTCCGGATACCGGATGCGCTGAGAATCTTCTGAGCTCGCAGCAGCAAGTGTGGCAGCAGTGCGCTGACAATTACAGCGCGCTGAGTGGTGTGCGTCTGCGTACCATTGAGCTGGGGCCAGTCTCTGTCAGACTGCAGTTCAACCCGGGTCGTATGGCTTCATCCGCCGCTAAAGTGGATAAAGCTTCCTTGCAGAAACGCCCCTGTTTTCTCTGCGCTGAAAACAGGCCGGCTGTACAGGAAGGCATCAGTAACGGCAGATATGAGTTATTGGTAAACCCTTTCCCCATCTTCCCGCGTCATTTTACAATCCCTGACCGCACTCACACCTTACAGCGCATAAAGGGCCGTATAGAGGACATGGTGGCTATTTCCGCTGCCCTGCAGGGATATACCGTATTTTATAACGGTCCCCGCTGCGGTGCCTCAGCTCCTGACCACATGCACTTTCAGGCAGGTAATTCTGACTTCCTGCCCGTACCGGCTTTCGTGAAGGAGAATCTTTCATTGCTCAGCGTGTCTGCACGTAACGGCTCAGCCGTGCTGGGACTATTCAGTGAGCTGTCTTATCCGCTGTTTGTGATAAGCGGAAAGGCTGACCGTGCGGAAGATATGGCTGAACTCTTTGACGCTCTTTATGCGGTGCTCCCTGAAGATAAAGAAAGCGGTGAACCCATGATGAATATTCTCTGTACGGCATACGGAGATGACGTATGCATGATGGTTATTCCGCGCCGCCGCCACAGACCTGACTGGTACGGAAGTGAGGAGGGGCAGATGCTTGTGAGCCCGGCCTCTGTGGATATGGGTGGAGTTTTTGCCATTCCACGTCTGCAGGACTTTGAGGCACTCTCGGCTGAGAAGCTCATGGACCTTTACAGTCAGCTCTGTCTGAGCCCCGAGGCTGCCCGCTTCATTAACAGCCGTATAGCCGGAAACCCTAAGGTGGACGTAGGCATAGTGGGTGCCCGGAAGGTAACTGTGGAACTGCTGGAGGGATTTGAACACTGCGGGAGAAAGACTTTCACTCTCACGGAGGAGGGTCTGATAGAGCATAACGGTGAAAAACGCTCATCCTGGACATATACGGCCGCAGGGTCAGATGAGTGCTCAGCCTTTGCTGTAGAGGATGTGGTTATTGGCGTAGACTTTCACTGGCAGCGCGCAGAGCGTCAGGTATTCCGCGGCTCTGTCACCCTGCGTGTCCAGGATGGTAAAATCTGGGTTATAAACATAATTGACGTGGAGGAGTACCTCAAGAGTGTGATATCATCAGAGATGAGCGCCACCTCTGAGCCGGAACTTCTGAAAGCCCACGCCATAATATCCCGTAGCTGGCTGTACAGACAGATAGAGAACAGATTTGGCTTTCACAGCTCTGAAAGTCAGTATGAGCCTGTTACTATTACGGATACTGAGATTGTACGCTGGTATGAAACATATCAGCACACTTCATTCAGTGTCTGTGCTGATGACCACTGCCAGCGTTATCAGGGCATCACGCGCTGTACAACACAGAACGCTGCTAAGGCGGTGGAGGAAACCCGCGGGCTTGTTCTCACTTCCGGAGGAACGCTCTGTGACGCCCGTTTCAGCAAGTGCTGCGGAGGGGTGTTTGAGGAATTTGAAAGCTGCTGGGCACCGGTACACCATCCGTATCTTCAGGCACGCCGTGACTGGACTGACCCCGCTGATTACCCTGACCTCACGCGTGAAGATGAAGCGCGTCTCTGGATAGATAACCGCCCGGATGCATACTGTAATACGGAGAATGCAGCCATCCTGTCTCAGGTCCTTAACTCCTATGACCGCGAGACCACCCGCTTTTACCGCTGGAGCGTGAAATACGAGCGTCAGGAACTTGCAGCGCTGATAAAGGAACGCACCGGAATAGACTTTGGAGACATAATAAGCCTTACACCTCTGAAACGCGGAACCTCCGGCCGCATAATACGCCTTGAGATACGCGGAACGCTCCGAACCATGATTATTGGTAAGGAACTTGAAATCAGACGTGCTCTTTCACATACACACCTGTACAGCTCTGCCTTTGTAGTGGAATACGGGGCTGCGGACAGTGACGGTGGCCCGTCAGAAATAACACTTCGCGGTGCCGGCTGGGGCCACGGTGTAGGTCTGTGCCAGATAGGCGCTGCGGTAATGGCGCACAGTGGTCACTCATACACCAGTATCCTGACACACTATTTCCCCGGTGCCGACATTGAAAAATATTAAAGACCTCTCTACTCTCACTTTTTATAACATCCATTCATGTCACAAGTAAAAAAACGTAATCCCTGGTTCTGGATTCCCACGCTGTATTTTGCGCAGGGACTGCCTTATGTGGCAGTTATGACCATCTCTGTCATCATGTATAAGCGTCTGGGCATATCCAATACAGATATAGCTCTCTACACCGGCTGGCTCTACCTGCCGTGGGTGATTAAGCCTTTCTGGAGTCCCTTTGTGGATATTTTCCGCACCAAGCGCTGGTGGACACTCACCATGCAGTGGATAATAGCCTTTGCTCTTGCAGGCATTGCTTTCACCATCCCCACGCCGCTGTTTTTCCAGACGACACTGGCCATTTTCTGGCTTGTGGGCTTCACCTCCGCCACGCATGACATTGCCGCTGACGGCTTCTACATGCTGGCACTCACAGAGCATGAACAGTCACTCTACGTGGGTATCCGTTCCACCTTTTACCGTATAGCAACGGTGGCGGGGCAGGGACTTCTGGTTATTGTGGCGGGCCTTGTGGAAACGGGTACAGGTCTTCCACCGGTTAATGTGGATGTGAATGTTGACCCGGCTGTGGAGTGGTCCATGCCTGATTTGACAGCCATTACTTCCACTGAGGCTGACCTGAGCGGAGAGATGCAGTTTATAACACTTGGGAGCACTCAGCCTGTGAGCACAAAGACACCGGAGAAAGTCTTTCACCGTAAGGCTGACGGTACTGTGGATACCATGGCTTTCAGCGCTTATGCCGCCATGATGCGTGACTCTGTGGGCCGGATGAACGCAGCAGCGGGGCTGGCTCCATATACTGCACCTGTGGAGAATACGGCATCTGCAGCTCCAAAGGAGGAACCCTCTGCCTTCACGCTCTGGCTCAAGGAGCATTTTGGTGAGAAGCGTGAGGCCGCGGGTAAGGCAAATAATAACTTTGCCATTGCCGCCGTACGCCTTACACAGAAGCCAGCACCGGGTGAGAAAGTGGTGCTGAATGTCACCCATAAGTCAGGCGACCAGAGCATTCATCTGGAGCAGGACCGTCTGAGCACACGTTTTGAGTTTGATGAGACCAACTGGAACAGCCCGGCATATCTGTATTATGAGATAGACCACAAACTCAGCGCACCCGCAAGCGCGAGCTTTGAAGGAGCCTCAGGTAATATTCCCATGGCATGGCTGGTGGTGTTTGCCAGCCTCTCAGCCTTCTTCTTTGTAGTGGCTGTGTATCACAGCTGGGCCCTCCCCACACCTGAAGCTAACCATGTGGAGCGTAAGCGTACTGCTGCAGAAATCATGCAGGAGTTTGGCAGTACCTTCAAGAGCTTCTTCCAGAAAAAGCAGATATGGGTGGCAATAGCATTCATGCTACTTTACCGTCTGCCGGAGGCGCAGCTGGTTAAGCTCATTAACCCCTTCCTGCTGGACCCCGTGGACCACGGCGGTCTGGGACTCACCACCGGTGAAGTTGGTCTTGTATATGGTACAGTGGGCATCATTGGCCTCACACTGGGTGGTATCATAGGAGGTATTGCGGCAGCCCGCGGCGGCCTTAAAAAGTGGCTGTGGCCCATGGCGTGGAGCATGTCCCTCACCTGTCTTACCTTTGTGTATCTGAGTTATGTGCCCACGCACTCCCTGACAGTAATAAACATCTGTGTTTTCATAGAGCAGTTTGGTTACGGTTTCGGCTTCACCGCATACATGTTGTATCTCATTTACTTCTCTGAAGGAAAACATAAGACAGCCCATTACGCCATTTGTACCGGCTTTATGGCCCTGGGTATGATGCTGCCGGGTATGGCTGCGGGATGGCTTCAGGAAACCATTGGCTACCGCCACTTCTTCATCTGGACCATGATTTGCTGTGCGGCCACCATTGGCGTTTGCGCCTTCCTGAAAATTGACCCCTCGTTTGGTAAGAAAATTGAAAAATCTGAGGACTGATAATATTATGAAAAGAACTGTATTCTCACTAATGCTGACCTTTGTGGTGCTTGTGGCATCGGCACAGGTAAAGCCCGGCATTGAAGTTCTGCGGGATAAAGGTTTTGAGGGCCTGCGCGGCAAAAGGGTAGGACTGATAACCAATCCCACCGGTATAGACAATAACCTCAAAAGCACCATAGACATTCTTCATGAAGCCCCTGATGTGGAGCTTGTGGCCTTGTTCTCGCCTGAGCATGGCGTTCGCGGTGATGTGCATGCCGGTGACCATGTGGATAATTACACTGACCCTGCAACAGGTGTAAAAGTTTATTCCATTTACGGCAAGACCCTACGCCCCACTGAAGATATGCTGGCTGATGTTGATGTCCTTGTTTATGATATTCAGGACATAGGCTGCCGCTCTTTTACCTTTATCAGCACCATGGGAGAGGCCATGGCCGTATGCGGCAAGCTGGGAAAGGAATTTATGGTCCTTGACCGCCCCAATCCGCTGGGTGGCAATAAGGTGGAAGGCAATCTGGTGGAGGACGGAAGTTTCTCCTTTGTAAGTCAGTTTGCCATCCCATATGTTTACGGTCTCACACCCGGTGAGCTTGCCACATATCTCAATGAAGAAGGCATGCTTAAAGACGGTGCTCACGTGAATCTGACGGTAGTTCCCATGGAAGGCTGGACGCGAGACATGACGTTCCGTCAGACCGGCATGCCATGGGTGCTTCCCTCACCACATATACCCACACCTGAGACCGCCATTTATTATCCTGTTTCGGGTATTCTGGGTGAGTTGGGGCTGCTCAGCATTGGGGTTGGGTATACTGAGCCCTTTAAACTGTTCTGCGCTCCGTGGGTTGAAGCCTCTGCCCTGGCTTCACGTCTGAATGCACTGGAACTTCCGGGTATAATCTTCCGTCCCATACACATAAAACCTTTCTATTCTGTGAACCAGGGTGAGAAAATTCAGGGGGTTGAAGTGTACGTCACTGATGTAGAAAAGGCTCCTCTGTCACTGACACAGTTTTACGTGATGCAGGAACTGGCTGACATGTATCCTGACCACAAGCCACTGGAAATAGCTAACAAACAGCGTTTCAGCATGTTTGACAAGGTGTGTGGCACTCCTGAGATAAGGACGCGTTTCTCACAGAACCACCGTGTTTCAGACATAGCGGATTACTGGAATAAAGACAGTGAGGCTTTCCGCACCTCATCATCAAAGTATTATCTCTATAAGTAAACAGCTTAATGACCGTGACTGATAACGGGAAATATGATTTATACATAAGTGAGCTGCGCGGTGTGCGTCCGGGTATAGAAATCTATACTGATGAGCTGCGCCGCCTGGCATGGGGTACAGATGCCGGCTTTTATAGGCTTGTGCCTCAGGTGGTTGTGCGGCTGCGCGATGTTGAGGACGCAGTGGCTGCCTTAAAACTGTCAAAGCAGTTTAAGCTGCCTGTCACTTTCCGTGCGGCAGGTACCAGTCTGAGCGGGCAGGCCATAACTGACTCCATCCTCCTGGTGGCCGGCAAGCACTGGGAGGATTATGAGATACTGGCTGATGGTCAGCAGATTACGCTTCAGCCGGGAATCATAGGCAAGCGGGTTAACGAGATACTGGCACCTTATGGAAGGTATTTTGCCCCTGATCCGGCCTCAAAAAATGCGGCTATGGTGGGTGGAATAATAGTAAATAATGCCTCCGGAATGTCGTGTGGGACCCACGCCAATAGTGACAGAGTGCTTCGCAGTGTGAAGATGGTGCTGGCTGACGGCAGCCTCCTGGACACCGGAAGCGAGAACTCCCGCAAGTCATTTGCGCGCACTCATCCGGAGGTCCTGGCAAAGATAGAACGCATACGTCAGGATATAGTGAACAATCCCGGGCTGGTGTCTCTGATAAGGCATAAGTATTCCATCAAAAATGTGATGGGTCTTAACCTGCTTCCCTTTGTGACATTCTCTGACCCGTATGACATAATGGCCCACTGCCTGGTGGGCAGTGAGGGTACGCTGGCGTTCCTGGCTTCCGCCACTGTGAATACCACGGAGATAAAGAAGTATTCAGCATCTGCCATGCTTTATTTTTCAGATTTAGCAGAGGCATGCCGCTGTGTGGTGGCGCTGAAGAAGAACGGGCGTGTGGATGCCTGTGAGCTTCTGGACAGCAAGTCACTGGAGGCAGTCCATGACAGTACCGGCAGCGGTCTGACGGCATTACTGCTTGAGGTGCGTGCCTCCACAGAGGAACAGCTCAAGAGTTATGTGAATGAGATAGAGAATGTCATAAGTCCTTTCACCTTGTTTAAGGAGGCGCATTTCACCACTGACCCTGAGGAGTCAGGGGCCTGGTGGGCCATACGTTCCGGAGTTTTCCCGGCGGTGGGCGGCACACGTCCGGCCGGAACCACGGCGCTGATAGAGGATGTGGCTTTTCACATTGACTCCCTGACTGAGGCAACTGTTGAGCTGCGCAGGGTGCTGGAGGAATGTGGTTATGATGACGCATGCATTTACGGTCACGCCCTTGAGGGGAATTACCATTTTATAATAGCCCAGGGCTTTGAGAATGACAAGGATATAGCCCGATACCGTGAGCTCATGTTACGTACTGAGCAGCTGGTGATAGACCGTCACGGCGGCTCTCTTAAAGCAGAACACGGCACGGGACGAAATATGGCTCCCTTTGTGCGCAAGGAGTGGGGTGATGAGGCTTTTGAGATGATGAAGCGCATTAAGGAGGCCTTTGACCCTGACGGCCTGCTTAATCCCGGCGTTATCTTTAATGATGATCCGGAATGTTTTATCCGCAACCTCAAGGAACTGCCCACTGCTGACTCAGCCGTGGATGCATGTATAGAGTGTGGCTTCTGTGAGCCTCACTGCGTAAGCTGCGGACTGACACTGTCAGCGCGTCAGCGTATAGTGGCCGCGCGGCGCATGGCGGCTCTTGAAAGAAGCGGAAAGAATCCTGAGGAGCTGGAGGCTCTGCGCAAGGGTTTCCGCTATTACGGCAATGAGACATGTGCCGGAGACGGACTGTGCAGCACCGGTTGTCCCATGAAAATTAATACAGGAGTGATGATACATCATTTCCGTGACCGTGAGAACGCACCCGGAACGCGGGCATACCGCATAGGGGCTTACGCCGCCCGCCACCTTGCGGGTGTCTCCTGGGGATTACGCGGACTCTTAGGCGGAGCCGGTGTGGCCCGTCTTGCTTTGGGACGCAAGGCCACAGATGCCGTAGGGCGTGCTCTGCACGGTGCCGGAGTACCGCTGTGGACTGCCTCGCTGCCACTGCCCGCCACACCTTGCAAAATCTCTAAGGACGCAGAGAACAACGGGCGCAAGATGGTATATTTCCCCTCATGTATAAACAGGGTAATGGGGCGCACGCCGCGCACCGGTGTCTCTGAACCGCTTACTGAGGTGACTGTACGTCTGTGCAAGCGTGCAGGCTTTGAGGTGATATATCCTGATGATATGGCGTCACTGTGCTGCGGCCTTACCTGGGAAAGCAAGGGTATGCCGCAGATTGCGGATGAAATGGTACAAAGGCTGGCCCGGGAGCTGCGCCGCACCACGGAGGGCGGACGCTATCCCGTATTGTGTGACCAGAGCCCCTGTCTGCATCGTATGAGAGAGCATATCCCGGACCTGAAGATGTATGAACCGGTGGAGTTTATATCACTATATCTGCTGCCACATCTGCATTTAAAACCCGTGGACCGCTCCATTGCGGTTCATGTCACCTGCTCCAGCAGACTTATGGGGCTGGAGAAACTCATGAGCTCATTAGCCCAGAGCTGTACCACAAGGCCGGTATTGGTTCCCGCAGAGGTGGGATGCTGCGGTTTTGCGGGAGACAAGGGTTTCACCCACCCGGAGCTTAACGCTTACGGACTGCGCAAACTGCGGCCACAGATTGAGAAGGCCGGAGTAACGGATGGGTACTCTAATTCACGTACCTGTGAAATAGGTCTTACCCAGCGCAGCGGTGTGGATTATAAAAATATTATTTATCTTGTAGAAGAAGCTACACGCGACAATGAAACCGACTAACCGCCTGATGGCACTGGATATCATGCGCGGCATCACCATTGCCGGCATGCTGCTGGTGAATAATCCCGGCACCTGGGGTGCCATATACCCGCCGCTGGAGCATGCGGAGTGGAACGGACTCACGCCCACAGACCTGGTGTTCCCGTTCTTCATGTTCATTATGGGTATCAGTACGTGCATGTCACTGCGCCGTTATGATTATAAGTGGAGCATGCCCCTGGCCTTTAAAGTTATACGCCGAACGGTGGTTATCTTCTTCATAGGTCTTTTCATAGCATGGCTGTCTAAGACGCTCAGGGCCATAAATACCAATGAGACGCTGCTTGAGGCCATGTTCTCCCACTTTGATACGCTCAGATTCCTTGGAGTAATGCCACGCCTGGCCCTGTGTTACTTCTTTACCTCTGTACTTGTGCTGAGTTTCGGGCGCAAGAGTGCCCCGTGGATTGCCGGAATTATACTGGTGGGTTATGCCTTGCTCCTGATATTGGGTAACGGGTTTGAGTTCTCTCAGGATAATGTGCTTTATATTCTGGATCAGGCCATCATAGGTCCGGACCATCTCTACTCAGACACCGTTGGCGGGGTGACACTTAAATTTGACCCGGAAGGGCTGCTGAGCACGCTCCCGTCCATAGCACACTGTCTTATAGGCTTCATCTGCGGTGGCATAATACTCAACCGCAAGGATAATCTGGAGCGTGTGACATCACTCTTTGTTGTGGGAACTGTCCTTATGTTCTCAGGTTTCCTTATGAGCTACGGAATTCCCATTAACAAGAAAATATGGACCCCTGCGTTTGTTTTCACCACCTGTGGCATGGCGGCTTCATTGCTGGCGCTGCTGGTTTACTTTATTGACGTTCGCGGATACCGCAAGGGCTGGGGATTTTTCAATGCTTTCGGAGTGAATCCGCTGGCCATGTACACTTTAGGTTCTGTAGCGTCAGTCTTCATGGGGGCTTTTCCTCTGGGCCCATATCCCAAGGTAAGGTTAAAAGCCGGTGTCATGGAGTTCATTAACAGTCTTGTACCCGATTCGCCAGAGCTGGCTTCCCTGATTTATGCCATGGTCTTTGTGTGTGTCATCTGGTGCGTGGGCGAGTTCTTATATCGTAAACAAATATATATCAAAATATGATTCTTATAGCTGACTGCGGAAGCACCAAGATAGACTGGTGTCTGCTGAAAGAAAATAAACTTGTAAAACAGGTTTTCACCGGAGGTATAAACGCTGTACTCCTTACCCGGGAGGAAATTATTCAGCGTCTTGAGGCTGAGCTTGTACCTGAGCTAAGCGCTTATGCCGCTGACATCCGTTGTATTCATTTCTATGGTGCCGGCTGTTTTCCCGGAGAGATAAGTGAGAATATGGCAAAGGCTCTCAGAACTGTGCTTCCCGCCGCCCGGGAGGTGGAAGTTAACACTGACCTTCTGGGAGCTGCGCGCGCCCTGTGCGGCCATCAGCCCGGAGTGGCATGTATTCTGGGTACCGGGTCCAATTCCTGCTATTATGACGGTCAGGAAATAGTGGATAACGTTTCTCCGCTGGGATACATTTTAGGTGATGAAGGCAGCGGTGCGGTGCTGGGTAAGGTACTGGTGGGTGATGTGCTGAAAAAACAGCTCCCTGAAGACCTGTGCAGTGCGTTTCTGGAGCAGTATGGTCTGGACCGCATGACCATCATCCGCCGTGTTTATAAAGAGCCGCAGCCTAATCGCTTCCTGGCCTCTCTGAGTCCGTTCCTGTGTAAGAACATGGACCGTCCGGAGATACGTGAGCTGGTAAAAGAGCAGTTCTGCCGTTTCTTCAGACGTAATGTGGCCGCTTACCGCTGTCCGGAGCTTCCGGTATCATTTGTGGGTTCTATTGCGGCATATTATACACCCGTTCTTGCTGAGGCGGCAGAGGAAACAGGCTTCATACTTGGTAAAGTAATACAGAGCCCCATGGAGGGACTTATTAATTTTCATACTGTATAGATTTTTGAATCATGACTTTTGTAAAGATTAGTGAGCAGTCATCCCTTTATGATAATCTTGAGAATAAATCAGTGGGTGAGATACTGCGTGATATAAATACTGAGGATCATAAGGTGGCTGACGCCGTGGGGCGCGCCATACCCCAGATAGAAAAACTGGTGGAGGGCATTGTTGAGCGCATGCGTCGCGGCGGCCGTATATTTTATATAGGGGCCGGGACCTCCGGAAGACTGGGTGTGCTTGATGCCTCAGAGATTCCACCCACATTCGGTATGGACCCGTCATGGGTAGTAGGCCTCATAGCAGGCGGTGACACCGCTCTGCGAAATCCTGTTGAGAACGCGGAGGATGATACCGCGCAGGGCTGGCTGGACCTCAAGGCCTTTGACATTAATGACCGTGATACGGTAATAGGTATAGCTGCCTCCGGTACTACTCCTTATGTAATAGGGGCTCTGGAAGAGTGCCGCAAGCACGGCATACTTACCGCGGCCATCACTTCTAATCCGGACGCCCCCGTCTCAGCCGCTGCGGACATTGCCATAGAGATGATAGTGGGACCGGAATATGTCACAGGCTCATCACGCATGAAATCAGGAACAGGGCAGAAGATGATCTGCAATATGATTACCACTTCCGTGATGATAAAGATGGGCCGCGTGAAAGGTAACAGAATGGTGAACATGCAGCTCAGTAACGCCAAACTGGTGGACCGCGGAACACGTATGCTGGTGGATGAGCTGGGACTGGCTTATGATGATGCCCGGCGCCTGCTGTTGCTCCACGGCTCTGTGGCAGAGGCGGTTAAACACTACAACGCAAGATGAAAAAGATTTTTCTTGCCATACTCAGCGTAATGCTTGGCACGTACACCTTTAGTGTAAAGGCTTCCATGGATGATGAACGTCCACCGCTGTATGATGAGCGTTCCGCGCTGTTCCGCAGTCAGGGTACGGACAGCGAATCCATTGTCATGTTAGGAAACTCCCTTATCCAGGGCGGGGAATGGAATACGCTCCTGAATAATGAGCATGCAGTGAATCAGGGGATTATAGGTGATACCGCTTTCGGTATCCTTGAACGTCTGGATGCTGCAACTGACGGCAAGCCCGCCAAGATATTCCTCATCTGCGGTGCCAATGATGTAAGCCATGACCTTTCAGCCACTGAAATAGCCTTCAGAATTATGAGAGTGGTTAATGAAATACGTAAGCGTACTCCTGAGACACGGGTGTATGTAATGTCCGTGCTTCCTATTAATAACAGCTTCGGGCGCTATAAACGCATGATAGGGAAGGAACAGACCATACGAGACCTTAATGTTCTTCTTGAACCTATGGCAACAGCCGCCGGTGCCACCTGGATCAATATCCATCCCCATTTCACAGATGAAAACGGCAACCTCCGTGAGAATCTGACATCTGACGGGCTCCATCTGCTTCCCCCCGGATATGAAATCTGGCGCAATATCATCCTCCCGTATGTGAGTGAATAAGAATCATCAATAATAATCATGGCCTAT
>CAMWLS010000037.1 GCA_947175205.1 uncultured Porphyromonadaceae bacterium
TTTTCTGCAAAGGTAAGAATTTATATACTAAACACAGCTTTTTTACTATGCGCCGATTTCGGTCCTGAGTCGAAATTTTTAGGCACTAAAAAACCGCAGAACTAATTGATAGTCTGCGGTTTGTCTTGATTTTGTCTTGCGTGGTCCGGATTCTGTCCGACCCGCCAAGTGGAGCTGGAGGGATTTGAACCCTCGTCCAAACGCGGAACTAATGTGCTTTCTACGTGCGTATTCAGCTATTGGTTTTTGTGAACAGACAGGCAACTGACGGCCAATCTGTCCCTTAGCCTTTAAAGTTTCGGAGAGGCCTCAAGGCGCAGTCTCTCCTATTCCCGATATTTCTGCACCGCCGTATCAAGTAGCCTCGGGACGTTGGGCACTTGGGCGATGTTACGTCGCCGCAACTTTTGCAGCGATGAAGCTAATCTACTGTACTTCGATTAAGCAGCGTAAGCGTATTCAGTTTCGCCATTTAAAAGTGCTGATGTCTCTGATTTAAGAGCGTAGGCATCATTGCTCTGCACGCTTACACACCACCTCGGCACGCTGTCAAAACCGGTCAGCCCCTTATGTGTGTGTGATGTATGTGTATGCAAAGATAACGTAAGAATGGCTAAGAATGGCTCCGGGTTTACATTTTTTAACTGAAAATTCCTGAACGGCGCGTTTTTCGCTTAATTATTTTTATGCGTCTTTACGGTGGATATTTGTTCTATTCTCGCTATCTTTGCATTCAAATTTCTAATTTCCAAGGTACTTTTATTGTTTTTGGTTATAAACTAATGAGCAATCTTACTAACGATGGGCGTCCTGACTATATGCCTCCTGTGAGGGTGGCTGTGGTGCCTTTGATTTTTCTTCTGTTGCTGATAGGGGGTATGCTGGTCTTTATCAGCGTTGACGCAGTGGCTGAATACTCCTGGGCGGCTCTTTTTGCTGCCTCCGGTGTATGCGTGGCTTTGGGCGCAAGATATGGTTTTGTTTCCCGCAAGGCCATGACGTGGGGGCTGCGGCGTAGTGCCGCGCAGATTTTACCCGCCATACCGCTGTTGATTTTCATAGCTCTGATAGCCACAACGTGGATGCTAAGCGGTGTGGTTCCGCTGCTGATGCACGCCGGAATGGGACTTCTGAGTCCGGATGTTTTTCTGGTAATAACCTGTCTGGTATGTGCGGGTGTTTCTTTGCTCACGGGTAGTTCCTGGACCACCATAGCCACCGTGGGTGTGGCATTCATGGGTATGGGCGCGGGCATGGGTTTCAGCATGGGCTGGACCGCAGGAGCCATAATTTCCGGGGCTTATTTTGGTGATAAGATGTCTCCGCTGAGCGATACCACTGTCATTGCGGCCAGCACTTGCGGGGTGGACCTGATGAAGCATATAAGGTATATGTGTTACACCTCCGGTCCGGCCATGCTTATAGCGCTTACGGTGTACGGCTGTGTGGGTATGTATGTGGGTACGGAAAGCAGTGCCGGCGACATTGCGCAGTTGCGCTATAGCCTTGCACAGACTTTTAATCTTACTCCGTGGATAGCTGTAATACCTGTAATAACAGGTCTTCTTCTGATTCTGAGGTTACCCACCCTGCTGACTCTGGCGCTGAGCGCGGCCATGGGGCTTGCCGGTATTTACATTTTTCAGCCTCAGCTTCTGGGAACCTGCGGGGCAGATAGCTTCAGCGGCACGCTTATGATGCTGACACGCGGCTGTGAACTTTCCACAGGCAGTGCAACCATGGATATGCTTACAGCCACGTCCGGTGCTCTGGGCATGATGCCGACGGTAATTCTGCTGACGGGTTCCATGACCTTTGCCGGCGTAATGATTGGCACGGGGATGCTGACATCTCTTACCAATGCCTTCACGCAGCGGCTTCAGAAACGTTCTTCCCTGGTGGGGACAACGGTTGCCAGCGGCATTATGCTGAATGCAGCCACGGCTGACCAGTATCTGAGCATCATCATCGGGGGTAACATGTTCAGCAATGTTTATCACCGGCAGAATCTTGATCCCACGGTGTTGAGCCGCACCATTGAGGACAGCACCTCCGTTACGTCAGTGCTGTTGCCATGGAACAGCTGCGGCGTGACTCAGAGTGCGGTTCTGGGTGTGTCCACTGTGATTTATGCACCTTTCTGCATCTTTAATATCCTGTCTCCGGTGATGTCTCTGACCATGGCCTGCATAGGGTTCCGTATTCGGCGTCTGAAACCTGCCACTGCATAAAAGATAAATTCCGGCTCTAATAGGGAAAAAGAGTGGCCGGGAAAGACACTCTACTAATCAAATCAAATCAAAATATGCAGCTTACAATCAGCGCACCTGCACTAATTATTTAGCTGCGGTGATGTTTCTGAACCGGCCACTCTTATTTACGTCAAATTAAAAGCCCCTGTTCCCCGTACTTGTTAATGAACCGGGCAACGGGGGCTTATTTAATGAACTTACTTTATAAGCTCTTTTACAACTTTCCCATCAGCACGGCGGTGAATGTAAACCCCGGGCTGTGAGGGTGATGGGATACGCACTCCTTTAATATCAAAATACGCCTCATCTCCCTGAGGAATGTCAGCAATCACAGCTTCAATTTTAGTCTGAGGACCTTCATTTTCAGCTTTTTTTGCCACTACATTTACGGTCTTGACATCCGAGATGGTATTACTTTTCTGAGTGTAATATTCCAGGGTTCCGGGCTCTGAAACTTCTATGCTTCCCGTGTGTTTTACAAAGCCTTCCGGAGCATCCGTGGCAGCCACCCGGCGCTGCGTTGCGGAAAGGGGTATCCATCTGTAAAATACCTGCTGCGTTGCGTCATCCATATGCATTCCAAGACGAATATTGAGAATTTCTCCATCCTCAAGCTCAATTTCACTACCCTTGTGTTCCTTAAAGACTACAAGTTCATCATCCGGAGCGGCAGGAAGGAGATTCATGACCCTATTCTGGTATGCGCGATTAGAAAGCGTTACAAAGGCTCCGGTATTACTGTTATAACCCTCCATATATTGGTCAGGATTATCAAGATAAAGCATATAATTACCAGCCTCGGGTTCCCCACCTGCTGTAAGCAGCGCAGTTATTGCATCCAGATGGAAGTTAAAGAAGTTATCATCACAAGTAATCTCTATTTCTGCAGATACTTCTGAACCATCAGGTTTAACGCAGCGCATGATGGGGTGAATATCAGGCTTGGTGTACAGGACCGTAGCGTTAGTTATCTGTCCCCGCCACAGTGTGGGAAGGTTATCTGTATAAAGAATATCAAAAGGCACACCGGTTATCTGTGCCAATACAGTTTTCCGGGCAGCAGGCTCACTAACGACATAGGGGCCGTTTTTCAACATGGTTATCCATGTACCGCCCAACGAAGTGTGATTGACAAGATCATGGCCTTTTAAACGTCCCGCAACATCATATAAAATATAATATTTACCCGGTTCAGTAATGGGCTCCTGAAGATTGAATTTAAAACAGCCCGGACCGTCTGTACTAACCGGATAGGAAGCCACTGGAGTTCCATCATCTTTGACCACTATAGCCATCATTGGTCGGGGCTGCCCACTTGGAAACTCATCGTTAGTGAAAGATTCCACACAATGTATGGCATTCTGAAAACCCACTCCAACGCCATACTCTCCTGCGAGTATTGAATATTCACCTGGAACAGATATAGGGGTCAGATACTGGTATTCATGTTTTCTGGAAAAATAACTCATGTTAGTGTAGTAGTACTTGGCCATACTATACCCATAAGTGACTCCTGACGTTAAACCTGCATCTCTCTGTCGGAGAGGAGCGACAGTGTTATCTGTCTTGTCCACAATGGGAATATCAGGGAAATTGGCCACTACGCTGTAATTTACGTAGGTATCTGGCTCATCGGGACGTCTGTCCGGAGCTAAAATATTGACAGTCCAATAAATTGTATCCCGGGTGGCACACGTCCGGCCCGGATACTCAGTGTCACCAAACTTGATGGCAGGAATGTTCTCAGTACCGAATTCGTATGTACCCCTTCTGTTGGGATGTAGCCAAATCCTTATGGAGTCAACCCTATCATAGCAACCGGAATAAAACCCGTTACAGAACCACGGATCAGTAGCAGGCGTAGATGCATACGGAGGTACGGCAATAGCATCCAGTGTGGCTATCAGCGCGCCCAGAATTAGTAATAATGATTTTTTCATTATGCTTGTCTGATGGCGGTCCCATCTCCCGGACGCCAAAAAAATATTAAACATAGAAAAAGCGTGGAGATGCTTCACTGTTTATCGTTTTTCAGGTATCGCCAAACACCTTGACAGCAATAAACAGTCCACTCCCACGCCTAACCGTATACCGGTACTCCCCCTTGCCGGGGAGTGGATATGCGACAAGCATGAACGTCTTTGACTGCCTTAACCCGCTGTCTGAAGAAATTGGCGATTTCGAAAAACAGGTAAAGAGCAAAACGCTTCTTAAAAATGAAAGTTTCCGCTATGCGGAAAATCTTTCTTCACATAAATGTACCGTCACTGTCCGGACAGCGCGGTGTGCCTGAACTCTTTCAAGGCACCGCAAAATTAAAATTTTATTATCATAATACCAAAAACGGATATGCTAATTAACATATATTGTAATCCTTATTATCGCGCTTTTATTAAAATAAGTTTCTGCAAAAAAATTGAGGAAACATAAGTGATTTCTGCCGGGAAAGCATTAATAGGAGGAGGACTGCTGGCGTAAATGTGCTACGTAAATGAGCGATAGGAGAAAAGCAATACGAGGCTCATTTGGGCTTGAGCCATTATTGCTTATTTTTAAAGCCCTTATTTCTTATTTTTAAAGAATTGTAATCGTTTTACGGTATGTCCTACGGCAAATGCTATCATTAAGAAACCGATTTTGCCATGAATACCTCCCAGCGGGCCATGCACGCCTTCAATGAGCCAATGGATAAATGATGCTATACCGGATATGAAAGTGATAAGATACAGCCACCAAAGGATGCGTGTAGGAGCTTTGAGTTTACTAAATTTTGCAAGCCACCTTTTCCATTGAAAATGGAGGTAAATATGCCATATTACAAGACTCATAAACGGGACCGCCACTATTATATGGAAAATGACCGGGGAAAAACCACTGTTTGAAGTAACTTCCAGCTGGATGCTTGAGGCAAGCACAAGGGGCAACAAGACAGCTAAAACCCAATCACATATCTTCAATTTTTGTGTTTTTGTCATAGCGCAAAGTTACCTGTTTTGGTTTGATTATGAAAATAAAATTGTCAACAAAGTGGTGTAATTGTGCAGAGATAAAATATGTCAATCCGATATTATATAATTTTTGGTGCTTACGGGTAAAAATATTACTTTTGCGTGAAGTAATGTAACCTAAAAATATGAGCAACGGAGCTGCACCAAATAATAAACCGGTAAAAAGTTTACCCGCAAAAAACGGTAAGATAGCCAAGTCTCCTGAACGCATAAGGAGAAACCGTTTAATCATACGTCTTATGTGGCTGGTATT
The DNA here is from genome assembly GCA_947175205.1 of uncultured Porphyromonadaceae bacterium. GTDB lineage: Bacteria > Bacteroidota > Bacteroidia > Bacteroidales > Muribaculaceae > CAG-873. The sequence goes on from CAMWLS010000037.1 coordinate 5,514, forward strand.
TGCGGCCATTGTAACCATAGTAATCCTTTTCTTCACTCTGGTTTATAACGGCGTGATAGGCTACATGCCTCCGGTGGAAGAGCTTAAAAATCCTCAGGACAAATTTGCCTCCATAATATACACCGCTGACGGCCAGGAAATGGGACGCTTTTACGGGCCCACGGGTAACCGCGTTTACGCTGACTTTGATGAGATATCGCCATACGTCTTCAATGCCCTCATAGCCACTGAGGATGCCCGCTTTGAGGACCACTCAGGCATTGATGCCCGCGCACTGTCACGCGCTGTTTTCAAGACGGTACTTATGGGACAGAAAAGTGCCGGAGGTGGCAGTACCATCACTCAGCAGCTGGCAAAACTGCTGTATACTCCACCAAGTGACGGTTTTATGGAGCGAGCCATGCAGAAACCCATTGAGTGGATGATAGCCTTAAAACTGGAGCGTTATTTCAGTAAGGAAGAAATAATCAAGATGTATCTTAATCAGTTTGACTTCCTTTATAACGCTGTGGGCATAAAGAGCGCCGCCAAGGTTTACTTTAATAAGGACCCCAAGGACCTGAATATTGAGGAAGCCGCCATGCTGGTGGGTATGGTGAAGAATCCCGCTTATTTTAATCCTGTAACCAAGCCTGAACGTACCCGTGACCGCCGTAATGTGGTTCTGGACCAGATGGAGAAGGCGGGGATGATAACAAAGACGGAAGCTGACTCACTGAAAAGCCTGCCACTTAAACTGGACTTCCACCGTGTGGACCACAAGGACGGTATTGCTCCCTACTTCAGAGAGGAACTCAGACGTGTGATGACGGCCAAGAAGCCTCAGAGAAGTGATTATCCATCATGGGACCAGCAGCACTTTGTGGATGACTCCATTGCATGGGCTAATGACCCGCTGTATGGATGGATAGCAAAAAATCCCAAGCCTGACGGCACTTACTATAATCTATATTCTGACGGTCTGAAAATATATACCACCATAGACTCACGCATGCAGCAGTATGCTGAGGAAGCCGTGGCTGAGCATATGAGTGACCTTCAGCGCCGCTTTATTAATGAAAAAAGAGGTTATAAGAACCCCTATACCAGTAATACCGCTGAACTTTCAGCGGCCGGAGTACAGAATCTGATAAAGAATGCCATACGCCAGAGTGAACGCCACCGCGTGGCTAAGGCCGCCGGAAAATCTGACGCTGAAATAGAGAAAGAGTTCAACACTGAGGTGCAGATGACGCTGTTCAGCTATAACGGTGCCATTGATACCGTAATGACTCCGCGTGACTCAGTGCTTTATGTAAAGTCCTTCCTGCGTACGGGCTTCATGAGCATGGAACCGGAAACGGGCTTTGTGAGGGCTTATGTGGGAGGTCCTGACTTCAGATTCTTCCAGTATGACATGGTATCCCGCGGACGCCGCCAGGTGGGTTCTACCATCAAACCTTTCCTTTATACTTATGCCATGGAGGAAGGACGCACTCCGTGCAGCATGTATCTGAACGCCCAGCCGACTATTATGGATGAGGCCGGACGGCCGTGGACGCCGCGTAACTCAGGTAGCGCACGTGTGGGAGAAATGGTGGACCTCCGCTGGGCTCTGACTAATTCAAACAACTGGATTTCAGCCCGACTCATTGATGAGCTGGAACCGGCCAAGCTTGTTCAGCGTATGCACTCATACGGCATCACCAACGAGATTCCTGCAGTTAAGTCTCTGGCTCTTGGCCCCTGTGAGGTTTCAATTAAGGAAATGGTTACGGCATACAGTGCTTTTGCCAACAAAGGTATGCGCGCTGACCCGATTTTTGTGACTGCCATAGAGGATGCCAACGGTAATATCATAGCCACATTCTCGCCCCGTAATCAGGAGGTCATCACCAAGAAAGGCCATGCCCGCATATTAAGTATCCTTACTAATGTGGTGGACAGCGGTACGGGTAACCGTCTGCGCCGTGCCCCGTACAACATCACAGCAGAGATGGGCGGTAAGACCGGTACCACAAACTATAATGCCGACGGATGGTTCATGGGCTTCACCCCGGAACTAGTGTCAGGCGTATGGGTTGGCGGAGATGAGAGATACATCCATTTCAACAGCATGGCAAATGGTCAGGGTGCATCCATGGCACTGCCCATCTATGGCAAGTTCATGCGTAAGGTGTACAATGATCCCAACCTCCATTACTCAGAGAAGATAAAATTTGACTACGACAGCAGTGACCTCTGCGGCGGTGAGTTTTATGATGAGCCGGACCAGGAGTCTGTGCAGGAATCAGTGGAGGGAGCTTTTGAATAATTAGAGACTGCCCCCTAATAATTTTCAGGGCTCTTATTTGAGGGAACAGTAAGGGATTCCTTTCTGAGCGCACTCTGCACTTACTTTGGCTTCTCTAACTGCTGAAACATCCGGTGAAATATAAATCATTCCGGCGCCATGTCTCTGTACTGTCTCACTTGCAGGCGTCACAGTTCCACGGCAGTAAATGATGCCGTCACATCCACATTCTTTAGAAGTATCCGCCCCACAAAGTACCAGCATCTTGTGTCCATTTATAATGAGCACGTTTTCTCTCACGGCATGAACCCCGTCTGAGTAGAAATCTTGGACTACAAGCGGCACCGCACCGGAAACTGAGGCATAGGCACTGTAATGCCTGACAAGAACTAGGCTGTCATGAGTGGCTGACGGCGACCATACACCCACCCTGTCTCCATGTTTCATGACTATCACGGCGTGGCCCTGAAATAAATCTATATATGTTTCAGTTTCTGCCGGAGTATAACGCGTCAAGGCGTTTACGGGCCATATGCCTAAGGCACATACAAGAGCCACCATGGTCCAGAGCCGGGCTCGTGTCCACCATAAAAGCAAGAGTGCAAGAGCCAGCATGCAGCTGACCATCATGGCCTGCGGAGACATGACTATACTCATGTAAGAGTCAGTTCCGGATGACCCCAGCGTTGTGGTTACCGTGTCAATAAAGGAGTAGAGCGTATCCAGCGGCCATGCAATGGAAGGAGCGGTAACTCCGCATGCGCTGAGGATAACAAGATATAATCCCGCAAAAATAAATAACGGCATCACTGAGACCACTATCACATTTGCAGGCAGAAACCACAGGGGCACAGCCCGGAAATGCCACAATACAGGAATAAGTGTTCCCAACGTTACGGCCACGGGAATGGTCAGGACCATTATAACGCGTGCCACAGCCCTGCGCATCATTTTAAAATCTTTAAAAACCGATGTCCACACCAGCAGGCTGAGAGTGGCACAGAAAGAGAGCTGGAAGCCGGGCTCCAGCAACGCATAAGGGCTGAAGACAAGAATTATCAAGGCAGCCAGAGACAGGGCGTTAAACGGCGCTGACGGACGCTGCAGCAGCAGGGCTAACGCAGCTGAGGTAATCATGATGCCGGCGCGTACCGCCGGAACCATACAGCCGGTAACAAAAATATACATCCACACAAATACCAGACCAAGAAGCGGCAGCCAGCGGAATGTGCCTCTGAATGCCCGCAAGGGCCACAGAAGCAAGGTCACAATCCATGCTATGAGCCCCACATGAAAGCCGCTGATGGCCAACAGATGAGCCAAGCCCACCTTTGTCAACATTTCACTGTCAGCTGTATCAAGGTATGTGCGCTCACCAATAAAAGACGCAATGAGGAATGCCTTGGCGCCGTCAGTAGCCGGAGAATCAGTTATTATGCGTATAAGCTTCCTACGCATGGAAGTTGCCATACCCTCAAAACCGGAGGTTTGACAGAGTGCAGTAATGTCTGATGCGAAAACTGTAACCTCCGGTGCCTGACGCCATGAAGTAAGTGGCACGCGCTCTGTTTGTTCAACCACAGTACACACGCCTTTACATGCAAAATGGTCATTAGTCTGAGCCCGGTAGCAGTCCGCAATAACCTTTATTCTCAGATTCTGTACTTTGACACCGTCCACACTGTCAGCGTCAAGTAACACAGCATAACCCGCCCCGGTGTCATATCTGTGCGTCACGCGGCCACTGACGGATATACTTTCCCCGTCAACTATTGGAGGAAGCTGTGACGGACGGTTTACAAAAGCCAGTAACCAGCCGACGGCAGCGCACGCAAGAACCAGAGAACACTTTTTGTATCCGTAACTCACCAGGGGCATTACTGCCGCCACAAGTATGACCATCAGCCACCAAGGGGAGCCAAAGATAAAAAGACAAATTCCTGCAATCAAACCTAAAGCTGGCCAAAAAGCGGGAATCTGATGTCTCATATGTCAGTGAATGGTCAATTTACCGTCTGAAGCACCACAAAGAGGCTGCTGAGACTTATTACCACCCACAGGCCTACAGCCAGTAACAGCGGTTTCACTCCCACTTGTTTTATCATGCCCAGTGACAGCGATACTCCAATCATGAACAGAGTAACCACCATTCCGCGGCGGGCTATCCACACCATAACAGAAGTGAACCACTCAGGCATAGGCACATAAGTATTAAATACCATGGCAGCAATAAAGAGGAAAATAAACCAGGGCACGGAAATCTTACTCTCGCGTTCTCGGAAAATAAACATGGTTGCAAGTGCCAGCGGAATTATCCACAAGGCACGCGTGAGTTTTATGAGCGTGGCTATCTCAAGCGCTTCTGTTCCGAAGGCCTCTCCGGCACCCACAACAGAAGATGTATCATGAATGGCTATTGCAGCCCAGGTTCCAAACTGCTGCTGGGTCATATCCAACATGTGTCCCAGGGGCGGGAAAATGAACAGCGCAATGGCATTCAGTATAAATATCACACCCAGAGAAACAGCCATCTCATCAGAGGATGCTTTAAGCACCGGACCCACTGCGGCAATGGCACTACCGCCACAAATGGCAGTTCCGGAAGATATGAGATAGGCCGTCTTTCGCTGAAGATGGAGCCAGTAGCCGCCCAGAATGCCAAGACACATCACTCCTACTACAGAAACCACTGTGAACATCATGCCTTCAGCACCAGACTGGAGTGACTTCTCAAGGTTCATGTTGAAACCCAGGCACACCACTGCCACCTGCAGCAGATACTTGGAAATCTTCTTATTTGCCTTGGGACAGGGGTTCTTAATGGTAAAAGCGAATACAAGTCCGGCAAAAAGAGCTATAGGAGCCGTAATCACGGGAAGGCCCATCTTATCCCAGGGGACCAAAATTATTGCAATGAATGCAAGATATATCAGCCCTGACGGCGATGTTAACATTCTGCGTAAATCATTCATCTTGTAAAAGTTTGTTTGTATGTCAACTTCAGTAATGCAGTTACTTTATACGCGGGAATCCGTTACAATAAATTCCCGCTCCATATTTCCTGACTCAAAAGAGCCTGCCTTATCAGCATGCCGTAACCATTTGAGACCACAGCACCTTGCCGCTGACAGCGTTTAAGGAATTCTGTCTCCGAGGGATTATAAATCATATCATAGCACACTGTTGCGGGTTCAATGGCGTCATAGGGTAACGGAACACATTCACCCATGCGAGGATGCATACCCAGAGGCGTAGCCTGAACTATGACAGCAAAAGACTTCATCTGCTGCGGTGTGATACTCTGATAACTCACTCTGCTATCTCCGGCTGTACGTGAGGCAAAGAGTATTTCAAACCCAAGCTTACGCAGGGCATAAGCCGCCGCAGAGGCAGCCCCACCGGTACCGCATATCAGAGCCCGGTTGCATCTGACTCCTGTAAGGTATGACTTTATATCTTCCTCAAAGGCAGGTGCATCAGTATTATACCCAACCGGACCTTCACCACAGATGCAAACACAGTTTACAGCCCCAAGCTCTGAGGCACAACCGCAGAGTGTGCTTAGATATGGTAATATATCACGTTTATATGGACTTGTGACATTGAATCCTCTGAGATGAGGTGTCTGCAGAAAAGGGGCTATAGCAGAGGCGTCAGGCAGCTCAAATAATTCATATCGGCAAACTGAAGCAAGGCCCTCATGCTGTATGAGATTGTCAAAAAAAAACTTTGAAAATGAATGTTTCAGCGGCCTTCCTATCAGACCATACAGTCCGGGCAACATATCATTTTTTCACCGTGAATGCGGTATCGTTTTTTATAACCTCAGAGAGTGCCTTGGCATGACGCACAGCATCTTTAGACCCAAGATAAGCCTCAATGGCATCAGCATGCTTGTGGTTGTGCAAATCAGTTCCACAGAAATCCACCATTTTATGTGCAATGAGCCATTCAGCCACCTGCTTCTCTCCCTTACCGTACACACCGGCCAGACTCAGAACATTAATCTGAAAAGCAGCGCCGGCATCATGAAGCCTTCTGTATCTGTCACGTCTTCCGGAATAATACTGATAGCGTTCAGGGTGTGCCAGAATGGGACGGTAACCACGAACCTGAAGGTCAAATATAAGCTGGTCTATATTCCATGGTTCCTGAATAAAGGCGTTTTCCACCAGTAGCCAGTCATTGGGGTAACTAATGAGGTTATTGTTCTCCAGGTTTCGGGAAAATAGCTCATCCATCCTGTTCTCTGCCGCGTAACTCAAGTCTATATTCACATTCTCACTCTCAAGACGTTCCTTCAGACTTTCATAAGCGGGCTGCAGAGTCTCCCTGGAATTCTCAAATGTAAGCTGTGTGACATGAGGGGATGCAATAATACGCTCAAGCCCGAAATCTTTCATACGCTTCACTAATTCCACGGAGGTATCCACATCAGGAGACCCATCGTCAATGCCCGGAAGCACATGACAGTGTATATCGGTGTTAAACCACAGTTTTCGGGGTTTCTTATTTTTGCTGAAGAATGAGAACATATAATTGCGGGCTATTACCGCTCACGGCATCATTACATGCTGTGAGCGGTATTAAGCTTATTACTTATTTCTTTCTCCTGAACATACGGAACAGACGGTAACGTTTCTTTTGAGGCTCGTTGCCGTAGCCATAGCCATAAGCATTACCATGCTTTGAATAATAGCCGTAACGTCCGTAGCGTTTGTAGAGGTATGCATTGCTCTTGATGTCAACACCATTGAGCAGTATGTAAACGTTCTGAAGCTTATTCTGTGAAACTGCCTGATGAAGTACACGCAGACAACGCTTGGTACTGTAACCGGCGCGAAGTACAAAGAGCTGAAGGTCACTGTGGTTGATAACCAGGAAGCTATCAGAGATAACACCAATGGGAGCCGAGTCAAGAATCACAACATCGTAATGCTCACGCAGATAAGCCATAAGTTCTGTCATGCGGTCACTCAGAAGCAGCTCATTGGGGTTAGGAGGAATAGGTCCTGCGGGCAGCACGTCAAGATTTGCATTCTCCTCACTGGTGTGAATCAGGCTGCTTAGGTCATTTTCCTGCCCTGAAAGGTATGTAGTGACACCTCTACGTCCTGAAATGCCGAAAATCTGAGACAGACGGGGACGGCGTATATCCAGGCCCACCAGAGCAACCTTCTTACCTGACAATGCATAAGTAAGAGCAAGATTCACCGAAATGAAACTCTTACCTTCACCGGAGATTGAAGATGAGATAAGTATTACCTTGCTGTTTACTGCATTCTTGGTGAAGCTTATGTTGTTTCTGAGAAGACGGAACAGCTCTGCCACGGGTGTATTCACATTCTCACCCACAACAATATTGGGGTCCTCACCTTTCTTGATTTCAGTTTTGGAAATTTCACTGATAATGGGCAGTTTGGTAGCGCGTTCCAGTTCCTGCTGATCCTTGAAGATGGGGAACACCAGACGGCGAAGTAAAATCAGAACTGCAGGCACCAGAATACCCACCAGAAGTGCTATCATATACGTCTGCATCCTGTTAGGCGCAATAGGCCCGTAACCCAGCGGATCATCAATCAAATGAGCGGTAGGAGTTGCAAGTGTCTTCTGAAGAGCTATTTCCTCGCGTTTCTGAAGCAGGTAAGTATAGATATTATCCTTTACACTCTTTTCTGCCATAATCTCCTGTAGGTCCTTGTCAACACGCGGCATGCGGTCAAGATTCACATCGCTACGACTTGCCAATGCCTGCTGTGTATTAATCTGATTCTGCAGAGCACTCTTGGCTGAGCTTATGGTAGAAATAATTTGTGATTTCAGACGGTTCAACTGATCTCTCACATCAATGATAGCCTGATCAGGTGTATCCATATTGCGGCCTAAAGAGAGACGTTCATACTGAGACACACGCGTATTGTACTGCTGGAGTAATGTCATAACACCGGCATTATCTACAAGGATAGGGATTGCTGTATAACTGTCAGAGCCACTGATCTGAGACTGCACCATATTCAGCATAGCCAGCTGGCTTTGAAGCTGTGCAACTTCAACCACATACTTATCTTTCTGGTTATAGCTCATGGCTGCCTGCTGCTCAGGAGATACGGCAACATCATTTTTAAGCTTGAAATCAAGGAGCTCATCTGTCACCACTTTTCGCTCACCTTCAATCAGAGCCAGACGGTCAAGAATGAAACGCTCTGTCTGTATGGCAGAACGGTTCTTTTCTTCCATAATCTGACGATTATAGAATTCTATCAGAGCTCGTATTATATCCTCTCCCTGCGGTATGATAGGGGTAGATATATTAATTTTCAGAATAGATCCCGCATTCTCAGCATAGGCTATATGGAGTCTGTTGCCAAGTGAGCGTGCAATAGTATTCGGATTAGTTATAATCACTTTTTCTTCTACGGTCATAACTCCCGCAGTCTCATTCTGTTCAAGAAGAATTTTGCCCTCAACTACATCAATCTCTGCCGGTAATGAGACATCCTCAAGCATCTGCATCTGATCTTCTCCGGCATAATTTGAACCTGCGCGTACTGTATATTTACCGTCACCTGTGGGAGTTATGGTAACTTTAATGGGGGCACCAAGATTATACAGTGCTGTGCTGTCAAGTGTTACGTTGACAGAATTATTCTTATATAGAGGATAATCTCTAAAACGACCTTTTCTCCAATAAGCATATGAAAGGTCAAGAGAATCAACAATACGGATTAAGCTGTTGCGGGATTTGAGGATCTCAATTTCAGTCTGGTCAAGTATTGGTTCAAAACCATCCTGTATCTGAGAACCTAAAATTGAGACACTGGCCTGTGATGATTCATCGGCCAGATAAACTGATGCCTCTACTCCATAAGTAGGTACAATGGTACTCAGATGGTAATATGCATATCCTAATGCAAGTACTATACCTATTACAAACCACTGCCAACTGGATAAATACTCCAGCAACAGTCCCATAACATCAAAATTATCCTCAACAACAGCGCTATTAGAGTTGTTCTGATTATCAGGATGTGATATCTGTGAATTATGATCCATTACTTAGAAAGATTTATAATGCTGACAACAAGACCTATAATACCGCTGATACCACCGGCCACAGTAACGGCAGTAGTAAAGGCACTGCTCATCTGCCATGAGCCCTGTTTCTCTGAGCGGTTTGGTTCTACATATAGGATGTCTCCCTGCTGGAGATTGAAATAAGGAGACAATAAGATGTTTGCATCATTGAGGTTATAGCGGTGTGTGATGCGCTTGCCGTCAGGATTTGTGCGGATTAACAGAATATTATCGCGCTGTCCCAGAAGCTTAAGATCACCGGCTTTGGCAATAGCCTCAATAATATTCATCTGTTCATTATTAGCTTCAATTATGGATGAACGTCCTATTGAACCCAAGACCGTCACACGGAAGTTCATCAGGCGAATTTCAACAGTGGGGGCCTCAGTGAGATAACGGGGATAAATTGCTGAGATAAGATAATCCCTCAACTGCTGCTTATTCATACCTGCCACATGGATAGTACCCAGAATAGGGAACTCAATGTCTCCCTGTGAATCCACAAGATAGAAATCAGTAGATGATGTGCTGTTACTTCCCAAGTTATTAGTCTGACTATAACGCTTTATCTCACCTTGTCCATCAACATACGAACCTTTATTAAAGGCGGCGGCGGCGTTCATATATTTACCTGTAACCTGGATGTTAAGCATGTCTCCGGGAACAAACACAGGTTCTTTAAACGGATGAGTATTATCCAGCTGCGCCGCTGTAAGATCATCTATATTCTGAAGATACGCCACCTTCTTGGGGGCCTGACATGAACTCATAAAGGCTGCAAAGCATGCTATCAGTAAGCCTTGCGCTAATCGTTTATTTATCAGCATATTAGTTGCAAATACAAACATTAAATTCCCCACCTGCTCAGGTGGAGTATGATTGGTTAATAATAAACTTTTAAATATTAAGCATTTAATTTGCGCAAAGGTACTCGTTTTACCTCATTTCTCCAAATATTTTTTTATCCCTTATGTAGCGTAATTGTCTCCCATAAGCAACATTAGGAACACGCTCCATAACTCTGGTATAAACAATTTCAGCCCTCATTTACGTTATTATATTATGATAAAGGCAGAATTACCCATAGAAACACACCCTTTCCCTCCGTTCATTCCTGACGGAACCAGACTACTCATCATGGGCACTTTCCCTCCGCAGCCCAAGCGGTGGAATATGGACTTCTATTACCCTAACCGTACCAATGACTTCTGGCCCGTGATGGGACTGATTTTCTATGGCTCACGTGATGCGCTCCTCGTTCCCGGGACAAAAGACTTTAATCTCCCGCTCATCCGCACTCTGCTTACAGAAAAGGGCATAGCGCTCAATGATACAGGACACAAAATAAGACGGCTAGCGGGGAACGCCTCAGACAAGTTCCTTGAAATAGTTGAACCGGTGAATTTGGCATCATTGTTGCAGCGTATGCCACTGTGCACTGACATTGCCACCACCGGCGAGAAAGCCGCAGCCGTTCTTGCGGAACTCACGGGAACCATACCACCACGGATGGGTGAGATGGTAACATCTCCCCATGGCATGAGACTTTGGCGCATGCCTTCCACCTCCCGGGCTTATCCGCTTGCACTGGAAAAGAAAGCCGAGTATTACAAACGCCTCTTCAAGGCTGCAAACATCATATGACCGTTATGCGTACATTTCAAACACATCTCTTTGATCTGCCACCCGTTAAAGCCCTGCCGGCGTCCGGAGAGCTCCTGGTATCCTCCCCCTTTCTTGAGGAGGCTTACTTCAATCATGCAGTCATTATGATGGTGAACACTCCGGAAGATAATGAAGACGGTACTTACATGGGACTGGTGACCAACTTGTCCACCAATCTCACCCTTGACGGCATCATAGACCTTCCTGAAAGCGTGGCGGAGCAGTCAATTCCCGTATATTGTGGTGGCCCACTCAGTATGGACCACCTCTATTTCATCCATAACCTGGGGCCGGACATCCTGGGTAAAACCACCTCTCTTAACAACGGTCTCTACATTGGAGCTGATTACGACACCCTTCTGACCTACCTTGAATCAGGATACCCCGTTGAAGGACATCTCCGTTTCTTCCTGGGCTATACCGGATGGGGTGCGTCACAACTCCCTCACGAGCTTGCGCAAGGCACATGGGCACTTTCCTCCGCACCCTCTGACTGTTCTGAACTTCTTACACTGTCCGGCATGAAAGCATGGCAGGCGGCCATACACAGGCTCCCCGTGAAATACCGCGCCTTCAAACTTGTCCCCGCAAACCTCTCCTCAAACTAACCTCACCCTCCCAATCCGGAATTACACAGCCTCATAAAACGCATTAATCCACATAAGAAGCATAAGCCCCCCACCCTTATATAAGCAGACAGCCGGGATGCAAAATTTTGCATCCCGGCTGTCTGCTTGGCGGCGTGCTGGTTACTTCTTCACGCGGTTGCCATAGCGGCTCATGAACTTGTCCACACGACCTGCTGTGTCCACCAGCTTCTGCTTTCCGGTGAAGAAGGGGTGTGATGAGCTGGTGATTTCAAGCTTTACCAGCGGATAGGTCTTACCGTCCACCTCTATTGTCTCACGTGAGGCAACTGTTGAACGGGTAATGAAGATTTCTTCATTTGACATGTCTTTGAAAACCACCTCGCGGTAATTGTCGGGATGAATGCCTTTTTTCATTGTTATAATGTATTATTCGGTTTTCTATTTATGAATGTCTGCGCTGGTAAGGCGCGTTTATTCGTAATGGCTCGCAAATTTACTCATTTTTTTCAGCCCCACCAAATAATTTTATAAAAAACTGAGGCACATCCCTTTGCAGCGATGTGCCTCAGCATTATAGAGTACTATTCAGATTCAGATTACCATCCGGGATTCTGCTTCAGCTCGGGGTTGAGATTAAGCTGACCGTTGGGAATGGGATAGAGATTCTCACGAGTTGTGTAGGTACGGGTCATACCGAATGAGCAGTCAAGGTAACCGTTAACATTCTTTGCCTCAATGGGTGAGGGAGTAATGTTGGCACCGAGAACGATGTTGGGGTTCTTCTGGGTGTCAAGACGCTCCAGCTGGTTCCAGCGTACCAGGTCCCAGTAACGGATGTCATTGTCCATAATGAACTCGCAACGACGGCAGCGGCGGATTTCCCAAATCAGTGAAGATACGCCCATGTTATTAGCAGGGTCATTGATGCTGCTCAGACCTGCAACAGTCTGTGCCGGCAGACCTGCACGGGCATACAGCTTATTCAGAGTGTTGGTCAGGTCACCGTCAGTGAGTGTACCAAGCTCAGCCTTTGCCTCAACATAGTCAAGAGCAATTTCAGCCAGCCAGAACAGAGGTGCGCTGGTCCAGTTACGGTTAGCTGTGGTTACGTCAGCCTCAGTCTGAGAAAGGTTGTTATACTTGAACACGCCATAACCGGTGGTTGATGTCATACGGGCAGTATTTACAAACTTGTAGTCCTGGATTGCATCCTCACCTGTACCACGGAACATTACGTAAGGATAGATAGTCTGGCTCAGACGCTTGTCTCGCGTAGCAAGAGGAGCCTCTATAGAAAGGTAGTTATTGTCACCTTCTTTTACCATCACACCCTTGTCATTCTTGTCCATGGTGGTAGAAGCCAGAGGCTTGCCGTCAAGGAACAGATATGAGTCAAATGCATCTTTGGTGATACCGCAGACAGGAGTTGATGAGCTGGTCCAGTCCAGAAGTGAGTGCATGAGAGTGGTTTCCTCATACGCCTTCATGAAGATAATTTCAGGATTAGCCTCCAGCTCAGCACGCATTGAAGAGTAAATAGCGCGGTAGTCGCTTCCGATGGTATAAGAGCTCAGCAGAGGAGTACAAGCTGAAACAACTTCATTATAGAACTGTTTTGCTCTTTCCATGTTCTTTGCCACATACTGCTGGTATGAGGCCTCAAACAGACATACCTCAGCCTTCATTGCCAGAATCATATCACGGCTGAAGAAGTTCTTGTTAGCCTTGGTAGTGATGTGATCAATAGCATAATTCAGGTCAGCCAGAGCAGCGTCCATAACCACGTTACGGTTTGTGCGGGGACCGTAAAGAATACCTTCGTCAGTCACGTCCAGTGCCTTCTCAACCAGAGGTACATCACCGTAAGCACGCACGAGCTTATAGTACTGCCATGCACGGTACATACGGGCCTTGGCAAGGAAATCCTCGGCAGTTGTTGTTTCCAGAGAGCTGCCTTCTACGCCTTCTATCACATTGCAGGCGCGACGGATTTCAATATAAGGACTGTTCCAGCTGCTTGAGCTTGCGGGCACATTAGTAAATGTCCAGTTCTTGAAGTTGGCACCGGGATAACCTGCCTGGTCATCAGTAAGAGTATTCCAGTAGAAGTTACCTGATCCGGTTCCATTACCATAACCGAGGAAGTTCTCGTAGAAATAGTTAATCTGATTTTCAACGTTAACCGCATTACTCCAGAACTCAGAATTTACAGTCTGCTGAGACTCCGGGAAACGGTTGTCATTCAGGAAATCTTCACAGCTGGTGAGACCCAGGCCGCACACTGCGAGTGTTCCTAATATAATTGATTTTTTCATTATATGTCTGTATTAAGGTTTAGAATGTTACCTGGATACCGAATGAGAATGTACGCATCATAGGAGTTGTACGTCCGAAACCTGCATAGCCGTCATCAACACCCATTGCTGAGGCATAACCCTGAGTAAGTTCGGGATCAATTTTGTACTTGCGGGCACCGTTATACAGGAAGAACAGGTTTTCAGCGCTGAAGTAAACACGTGCACGCTGGATGTAAGCCTTACGGGTCAGGTCAACGGGCAGAGTGTAACCCAGTGTCAAGTTCTTGAAGCGCAGGTAAGCCATATTCAGCAGGTAACGGCTCTGAGGATAGTAGTTATACTGACCACGGCCAATGTTGGCTATAGTACCTGTTCCGTTTGAACCGGCAAAAGGAGTGGGATAATCGTTGTTCTGGTCAATTACATAACCGGTAACGTTACCGTTGTCATCAAATACGTACTGGTTGGTATTGGTCTGGTGTGAGAAGATACCAAGGCTTGACTGTGAGTTGGGGATAACAATAGAACCGGTGGTCCACATGTTGCGCTTGCCAACACCCTGGAAGAACAGGTCAATGTCAAAGTTCTTCCATGCGCCGCCTAAACGGAATGAATACTCGTAACGGGGAAGAGCGTTACCGATAACCTTGAGGTCGCCGGGGTTGCTGAGAGTACCGTCACCACCGTCAATCTTGCCGTCACCGTTAAGATCCTTGAACTTGATGTCGCCGGGGCCATACTTGAAGCTACCGGTTTCAAGATAAGTCTGGTCAGCTACGTTGGGTGCATATTTCCATGAACCGTCAGCGTTCTTACCTACGAAGTCAGCCTCAGTGAAGTAGCGGTCAGTTTCAAAGCCCCAGATATCACCGTAGTAAGTACCGGCGGTGTAACCCTGGCTGGCGGGATAGTAAGTATAGATGAAGTCATTGTCAGAGGGCCAAGAAGTAATCTTTGAGCGGGCGTCTGACAGGTTGAATGTAGCGTAAACATCAGCATCGCCAAAGCTCTTGTTGAAGCCCAGTGAAAGTTCCCAACCACGGGTGCGGAGCTGACCGGCGTTGGTATAGGGTGAACTTGCACCTAAGATTGCAGGCATTTCCTTTGCGGGAGCAAGCATGTCCTTGGTGTAACGCTGATACCAGTCAAAGCTGAAGGTAATCATGTTGTTCAGGAAACCTAAGTCAAGACCTACGTCAGCAGTCTCAATGCGTTCCCATTTCAGAGAGCTTGACACCAGGGTAGGCATTCCGAACTCAGTAATCTTCTGAGAACCGTTAAGCCAGTGAACACTGCCCTGGCCAATCTGAGAAACTGTTGAGAGGAAGCGGTACTGACCCACGGCCTCGTTACCTACAGAACCGTAAGATGCACGTACCTTACCGTTGCTGATGATTTCTTTCAGAGGAGCAAAATAGCCTTCTTCTGAGAAGCGGTAACCGGCAGAGAATGAGGGGAAGAATGCCCACTGGTCAGCTGCGGGGAAACGGCTTGAACCGTCATAGCGGCCGTTGAATTCTAACAGATAGATACCTTTGTAGTCATAGTTGATACGGCCGAAGAAACCGGCGGTTGCACGGTGCCAGCGTTCTGCATTTGTGGTATACTTGTCTGTGTAAGTAAGGTTCAGGTTGGGGAGGTTGTAGTCCACAAGACCTTCACGCTTAGCATAGAAGTAATTGTAGCTTTCACGTTCAGCTGTTGCACCCAGCATCACTTTCAGGTTGTGATCCTCGTTGAAAGTCTTAGCGTAAGTAGCAAAGATGTTCATGGTCCACATATCGTCCTTATAGTTGCTCTGTGCAGCGTATGAGCTTGCCTGAGTGTAAGGAGACCACAGCTTGCCCATACCGCTCTGCCATGTATTCCACATGTAGAAAGGCTTGCGTGAATCATCACTGTTCTGGTTGCGGAGGCTGTAAGTGAAGTCACCGTGCAGGGTAAGGCCCTTCAGAATGGTGGCTTCCATCCAGGCCTGCATACGGGTCTGAGTGGTAACAGTCTTGTTCATGGGTGAACCCAGACGATAACCTATGGCACTACGTGTGCTGTAGGCAATGCCGTCATCACCGTACATATAACCGTAGCCTTCAAAGAAGCCCGGCCAGCGCCATGCGTACTGATACATGTTACGGTTTTCACCGGGAGTGGTGATTTCCTTATCAGAGAAGTTGAAACGCGCACCCGCCTTTAACCATGAGAAGATTTCAGTGCTGATGTTGGCGTTAGCCATATAACGGTTCATCTTGGCGGGGTTGTAACGCTCCAGACCGCCCTTGCCGTCATAACCGAAAGAAATACGGTAGTTAGTCTTGCCGCTCTGACCTTCCAGACTTACGTTGTGCTTGTTAGAGGGAGCTGTGCGGAACAGGGTCTTGGCAACATCCCACTGGCCGTAACGCAGCCATGTTCCGTTATCCATAATGCGGTAGTCACCCACATTGTTTTCATCAACATAAGGTTTGAGTTCACGGTAGTCAGTATATGTCTTACCGCCGTGCTGCTGAAGCCACTTCTCTGCATAGGGAAGGATATCCTTATAATACAGACCGAAGATTTCAGAGTCACCGCCACCTACACCGGCACACTGCATACCGTTACGGAGGTCATCAGGCAGAGATGCAAACTCGGGAAGCATGGTTGCGCTGCTCCATGCAAAGTTATTAGTATATTTCAGAGATACGCGGTCCTTGGTGCCGGCGGTCTTGGTGGTGATAAGAATTACACCGAAAGATGCACGTGTACCGTAAATTGAAGCAGAAGCGGCATCCTTAAGAACTGAGATTTCCTCCACGTCCTCAGGGTTGAGGAATGAAAGGTCATCCACGGGCACACCGTCCACAACAATCAGCGGGTTTGAGCTCTGACCGTTAGTCAGTGTACCTGTACCGCGGATACGCATGGTGGGGTTAGAAGTAATGTCACCGTTTGAAGTGGTGATGGTAAGACCGGGAACAGCACCCTGCAGTGCACGGGTTATATCCTGAACGGGACGGCTGTCCATGGTGCGTGCCACGTCAACTGAAGCAACGGCACCGGTAAGGTTGGCACGCTTCTGTGAACCGTAACCTACAACCACCAGCTGGTCCAGAACCTCAGTGGTGGGCTGCATGTAAACAGTCATGTTCTGAGCAGCAGCCATGCTCACGGGCTTATAGCCCACATAAGTAATAAGAAGCTTGGTTCCGGGTTTTACGCGAATACCGAAATTACCGTCAAAGTCAGTACTTACGGCACCGGTCTTGCTACCTTCAATGGCCACAGTGGCACCGGCTACGGGCTCATTATTCTCATCCAGGACTAAACCCTGAATGGTAACAGCCTGCTGACTTTGTGACTGAGGCTCGGGGTTAGCCAGAGCTGTCATTGTGGACGTGAAAGGAAGTCCACAGGTCAACAACAGAGTAACAAACAGTTGTTTTCTCATAAAAATAGGGTTACTTTAACTTTTCCGCCGGAGTGCTGGGCACTGCCGGACTATGAAACGGATAGTTTGGTTTGAAAAATGGTTGGTTTAATGTGCTGTCCGGCCCGGCTCTCCCGCCGGCTGGGGACAAGATGGTAAATGTTAGTTGTGCTCTTTAAATTTGATTGAGGTTATTATTGGGTTATTATTTAATTTTTATTATTTTTACATTCTGTCTTTGCTCGGGTTTGATTTTTTTATTCATTCCCGATTTCTAATGCGCTAAATTAAAAATAATTTTGAATAGTACCCCGAATTTTACCATTTTTAACATACTCGTATATTAAAAAATGTTGCATAACATATTAT
>CAMWLS010000038.1 GCA_947175205.1 uncultured Porphyromonadaceae bacterium
TATCTTCATAAAACACCCCAAAAGTTTTGTGTCTAACTTTTGGGGTGCAGTTCAAAGAAGCAGGTAGAGCAATCCTCAGAACTTATACCCTACTCCAAACTGCCACTGGGTGCCTCCGTAGCCTCCTTTATTCATCTGATAGGCATAGGCCGCGCGAATGGCCACTCTTTCCATCCATAGCGCAAAACCCACACGGCACAGTGGTTTCAGCGTATAATCCGTATACACTTTCTTTGTGTTAGTCTGCAAATATGGTCTGCTGAACATCACATCCCAGTCAAAGCCGGCAAAAAGCTCCACTGAGGCGCCACGAGGATTACCGAATTTATATCCCGTCTCTGCCCCAAAGACCAGGCCCGGGCATATCTTATTCTTAACCCGGTCATCCTTCTGTCCGGCACCTGAAATAATAAGACCGGCCTGAGGGCGAACAAAGTATCCGCTCTTAACAAAGAAAGTATAATTAGCAGTGGGAATGATACTGAATTTCTCGTTATAATCGTTTTTACTTCCGGTGCGGAAACGTCCGCTCAGTTCCACGCCCCAGCCATTGTTATTATCCGCCATGATGCCGGGAGCACACACCAGCATAAGTAAAGCCGTAAAAAATATTTTAAGTCCTTTCATAACGCTTCATTTAAAAATTATAACCCACTGACACCTGCCAGTAATTCTTGGTTTCACCCACATCCCATTTACGTCCCAGATGCAGGGCATAGCCGCCTCTGAAAATCACACGCTCCACACGCAGACCTGCGTTAAAGGCCCACATACCATACACAGCCTCATCCGCATATACAGCTCCTCCACCGTCAGTTCCCACATGGGCGCGTGCATAAAGTACGTCCATTGACGGTCCTGTGCTCAGTTCCACACCCGCCTCAGGAGTGAAATTATACATATATCCCGTCTCTGCCCCAATATTAAGGCCGCTGCTCCAGTCTTTCCAGCTGTTTTCAGCCTGAGAATAAACCAGAGCCGCTGCCGGACGCACAAACCAGCCGTTACAGATGTAATGCTTATAGGACACTCCCGGAAGGAGGGTATAACTTCTGCCATAATACTGTAAGGACTGAATCCTAAACCCTAAGTTCACACTCCAGCCTCCATCTGCCGGCTCTGTTCCCTGAGCTTGCACCGCTGACACGCTCATTATAAGCGCTAATAGCGCCGGATAAATTCTCTTCCTCATAAGCTCTATTCTAAAAGTTTCCCACAAAAATAGGGCAAGCAATTCATATACCCATGCCATTTTATAATGTTTTAAAACACATCTGGTACAGTTTTTTTTAATTTGTAATTATTTAAACCTAAAAATACAAATTTCTTTAGAAAAATATTTTTCAAATCCGTCTGTCCAGACTCTGAAAGACACAGTTTTGCCATAAACTCTTCCATTTTTGCAAAACATCAGTCTGTCAAGTCATTTATTTTGCTTACTTTTGCGCAATTAATGATATCATTTTAACCATTATCACTCAACAAAATGGCAAATACCGCTGTAACAGGAGCGGCTGTCAAGCCCTCCGCTGTACTGAGCGACAAAGCATGGGCACGCTGGACCGCACTGGCCCTGCTGGCTTTCGCAATGTTCTGTTCATACATCTTCATGGACATCCTCTCACCCATCAAGGACCTTCTGCAGTCTCAGGCCGGTTGGGACTCTAAAGCATTCGGAACCATGCAGGGATCCGAGACATTCCTTAATGTCTTCATTTTCTTCCTGATTTTTGCCGGAATCATCCTGGACAAAATTGGTGTCCGCTTCACGGCACTGCTCTCCGGAGTGGTCATGCTGGTGGGAGCATGCATAAACTGGTATGCGCTCACTGATGCCTTTGCCGCATCATCTCTGCACACCTGGTTCACTGAGAACCTTAATTACATACCGGGCTTTGAGGAACTGGGAATAGCTCCTTTCTATAAAGGCATGCCGGCCTCTGCCAAATTCTCTGCCATTGGTTTCATGATTTTCGGCTGCGGTGTGGAAATGGCCGGCATCACTGTTTCCCGTGGTATTGTAAAATGGTTCAAGGGCCGCGAGATGGCCATGGCTATGGGAACCGAGATGGCGCTGGCGCGTCTTGGCGTGGGAACATGTATGATTTTCTCACCTTTCTTTGCCACCCAGGTTGGAGACGGTGTAAGCGTCAGCCGCCCCGTGGCTTTTGCCGTGGTGCTTCTGCTGATAGCGCTGATTATGTTTATTGTCTACTTCTTCATGGACAGCCGCCTGGACAGCCAGACACACGCTGAAGAAGAAAAAGATGATCCTTTCCGCCTGTCAGACCTGGGCAAGATACTTACATCCGGGGGTTTCTGGATTGTGGCTCTGCTGTGCGTGCTCTATTACTCAGCTATTTTTCCCTTCCAGAAATATGCCGTGAATATGCTCCAGTGTAACCTGACACTGGAAAAACCGGCGGCTGACTCATTCTGGGCCTCTGAAGCCGTTACTCTTATCCAGTACTTCATAATGCTGGGAGTAGCTGCAGCGGCCTTTGCCGGTAACTTCTCCAAGAACCGCACACTCCGCATCGGGCTCTTCTCTCTTGCAGTGGTGCTTCTTGTAACATACTGCGTGTTTGGCTACATGCGTCAGGAAGCCGCGGCCATCTTTGCGGTGTTCCCCCTTCTGGCCGTGGGTATCACTCCCATTCTGGGTAAATACGTTGACCATAAGGGCAAAGCCGCCTCGATGCTTGTCTTCGGAGCGCTGTTGCTTATCCTGTGTCACCTCACGTTTGCCTTTGTTCTTCCCGCCTGCAAAGGGAATGACCTCCTGGGCGTTATAGTGGCATACCTTACCATCCTTGTCCTGGGCGCATCATTCTCGCTGGTTCCCGCCTCTCTGTGGCCTTCAGTTCCCAAGCTGGTGGACGCCAAGATTATCGGCTCTGCTTACGCCCTCATTTTCTGGATTCAGAACATAGGCCTCTGGCTGTTCCCGCTCCTGATAGGTAACGTACTGACCGCAAGCAATAAGGAAATTGCTGACGCGGTAGCAAACGGGACCATGACAGAAGAAGTGGCATCCGTAAGCTATAACTACCAGTGGCCTCTGGTGATGCTGGCCGTTCTGGGAGTTCTGGCCCTTATCCTCGGACTGGTGCTCAAGGTAATTGACCGCAAACAGCACCTGGGCCTTGAGGAACCCAACATCAAGCCCTCCGCTGAAACAACTGAGGCAGAAGTCATTGCCGCTGAAGAATAAGTGACAGTTGTTTAACAAATAAAGAGCCTGCCCCAAAGACTTCTTCTGATGAAACCTCATTATCAGATTTCACGTGACGGCATTGTTTATGCCGTAAATCCGGACAGCACCATAACCAAATACGGGCGTATGGAGGCTGACGGGTCGTTCACGCCCATTGATGACGTAAAAGCCACAGGGTACAGCTCATATGAGCGGAGTGAGGCAGTGGCCCCCAGAAGCGTGTCCACGCTCCCGGGGCGCCGCCCCAATACCCTGGCCTGGGTTATGGGCGTGGTGGCGTTTATAATCCTTCTGGCACTTGGCGCCACCTGGTTCGCACTCCATAAGAAAAGCGCAGAGCATCAGGCTGCCACGGCGCAGCTCCGCTCCATAAAGGACTCCCTACAGCGTACTGCCATCTCCGTGATGCAGGATGCTGAGACACGCAGCGCGCTTGAGAATGAGCTTGCCCAGGTCCGTAAGGAGCTTGCGGGACAGGAAAATTCCACCAATAAACTTCTCAACAGCCTTTCAGGCGTTATGCCGCTTGCCGTCTCAGATATTGAAATGGCCTCCAGTCGCATTAACGGTGAGATAGTCACTGACTTTGGCAAACCCATTGCAGCCTCATCCACTGAATACCTCAAACCGCGGCTGACATACACAGCCATTAAACCGGGGCGCTCATCCCTGTCCATAAAATACATAAATCCGGAAGGCCAGGTGATGGTGGGTGTGGGTGAGACTGAAATTTCATCCAAGGTTCCTGTGGATATTCTTCCCGGGACTGACAACACAGTCATTCTCAACGGTTGGGGTAAGGAGGGTGGCAACTTCTGGAAACCCGGAAAATACAGAATAGAAATCTGGAACGGAAATTCCCGCATAGCCACACGCTCATTCACACTGAACTGACATGACATACCGGTGTACACAACAGGAGCTGCCCTGAAAAAGGCAGCTCCTGTTGTGTACACCCATGGGGAGTCGAACCCCAATCGACGGAACCGGAATCCGCTATTCTATCCATTGAACTATGGGTGCGGGCATTGCTTATTAGCCATTTTGCAGTGCAAAAGTAACTGTTTTTTTGTATATTTGCAAACCATAAGCATTTAAAATGTCAGATGAAAGTTCGCATACATCCATCATGGGAAAAGGCTCTGCAAGCACAGTGGGATGCCCCTTATTTCGCTGAGCTGGCAGCATTTGTCAGTGAGCGATATGCCGCCACCACTGTTTTTCCGCCGGCGTCTCGTATCTTTGCTGCATTTGATGCCTGCCCTTTTGACAAGGTTAAGGTGGTGATTATAGGACAGGACCCGTATCATGATGTGGGGCAGGCTAACGGGTTATGCTTCTCCGTGGCGGAAAACACGCCTCTGCCGCCATCACTGATAAACATCTTCCGCGAGATAGAATCTGATCTTGGCACCCCGGTTCCATCCTCCGGAGACCTGTCCCGCTGGGCCCAGCAGGGAGTTCTGCTTCTTAACAGCACCCTGACAGTGGAAGCTCACCGCCCCGGCTCACACCAGGGACACGGCTGGGAAGAACTTACGGACGCAGCCATTGATGCCCTTAACCGCGACCGTTCAGGCCTTGTCTTCATGCTCTGGGGCAGTTATGCCAAACGTAAAGGTGCATTCATTGATACCTCACGCCATCTGGTACTTGCAGCTCCACATCCATCGCCCCTGTCAGCCTACCGCGGCTTTTTCGGATGCAGACACTTCTCACAGGCAAATAATTACCTCAGACAACAGAACATCACGCCCATAGAATGGTAAAATCACGTCTATACATAACATTCATATCACTGCTTACATGCCTGTTGATTTCAGCTGCGCATGTGGACACCATGACGGGCATGTTCAGTGACAAGGTGCGCACCTTGCGTCTAATGACCAATGGCAACCCGCAGAACATTCCTGTTATTTTTCAGGGTACGGCTGACCGCATAGAAATTAGTTTTGATATTCTCTCTGACAGCCGTGACTATCTCAGATACCGTCTGATTCACTGCAATGCTTACTGGCAGCCGGATGGTCTGGTGGACAGCGAGTTCCTGGACGGATTCAATGAAGGGACAATAGAAGACTATGACTTCTCACGCGCAACAACTGTACATTATGTCCATTACCGGTTAGAGCTGCCCAATGCTGAAACCGTACCACTCATTTCCGGGAATTACCTGGTTCAGGTTTATGATGAAACTGACCCGGACAATGTCTTGTTGCAGGCACGGTTCATGGTATGTGAGAATAATGCTTCCATAAGCGCCGCTGTAAGTTCCCGCACTGACGTGGATTATAATGATGCGCATCAGCAGCTGTCCATTGCAGTGGACACGGAGCGGGCACCGGTACGTGACCCGTTTAATGACCTTATTGTATTGGTTCAGCAAAACGGACGCCTTGACTCAGAAGTGGCTCTGCGGCACCCGCTCCGCACTCAGGGTTCTCAGGTGATTTATGAGCATCTGCCTGCGCTCATTTTTCCAGCCGGCAACCAGTACCGCCGAATGGAAACGGTTTCTGTTCGCTATCTGCCCATGGGCATTGAAAATATTGAATATCAGGCTCCTTATTATCATTTTGATGTAGCGCAGGACGGTCCCAGAGCAGCTTCACAGTATCTCTATGACAGTGATCAGCACGGCGCGTTCCTCATCCGTGAGTATGACAGCTCTGACAGTGACCTTGAGGCAGATTACGTGGTTGTGCATTTTAAACTGGATTATCTTGCCGCACCTGATGACATGATTTTTCTTGATGGAGATTTTACCTCCCGCCGCTTTGACTCAGGTTCACGCATGATATATAATCCAGGTACCGGACTGTGGGAGAAGGCGCTTCTGCTTAAACAGGGCGCATATAATTATCAGTACCTTGTTGTACCCTCCGGGGGACGCTGGGGCCTGACAGCCCCCGTTGAGGGAGACCACTATCAGACCGCGAACAGATACACTATAAAAGTTTATTCACGTAATCCCGCTGAGCGTTATGACCGTCTCATTGGGATTTCAGTCATTGAATCAGGGATATAAATATGTTAGAAATACAGAATACACTGGTCTCGCTTGATATTGTGGAACAGTACTTCTGCTGTAATTTGGAGAGCTGCCTGGGTGAATGTTGCATAGAAGGCGATGCCGGAGCCCCTATTACAGAACGGGAGAAAGAAGAACTGGAAAAAGTTGTTCCGGTGGTTGAGCCATATCTACTTCCGGCTGCTGTCGATGTCATAAGACAGCAAGGGGTCTCATACGTTGATGAGGAAGGAGACCTGGTTACGTCCATAGTGGACGGCCGCAACTGCGTCTTTACTTTTTATGGACCGGGAGGCATGTGCCTCTGCGCAATAGAGCATGCTAACCGTCTGGGATTGACTGACATCCAGAAGCCCATTTCCTGCGCGCTATACCCTGTCCGCGTAACTGAGTACCCGTCATTCACAGCGCTGAATTACCATAAATGGAAGATTTGCAAGGGCGCATGTATTAAAGGGCGCAAGGAGGGTATACGGCTTTATGAATTTCTGCGTGCACCACTTATCAGACGTTTCGGGGAAGACTGGTATGAGGAACTTGCTCTCACTGCCCGTGAATATCTCAAGTCCATTCAGTAAGCCCAACGTTTAATATTCAGGCCATCACCTACATGAAAAAGAGTTCTCTTCCCTCAAGCATCTTAAGGCGCTTAAGCAAGCTCCGCCGTAAAGGCCGGAGAGGAACGGCCCCGCGTTACACCCTGGAGCTGATAAACCGCAGCACTCAGAACCGTATCTGGTACATACGCTTTACCCGTACCCGTCTTGTGATAGTGTCTCTCATCAGCGTGGCGGCTCTCATAGCCCTCATTGCTGTGGTGATATATCTCTCACCGGCCTCACACATTCTCCCGCGTTCCGCATCTGAAAACATAAGCAGGGATTATATGGAAATGGCATATAAACTTGACTCACTTCAGGAACGCATCCGAGTCTCTGAACAGTATACCTCCAATATTGCCACCATACTCAGCGGGAAACCTGTAAGCGCTGAAATTCCGGGCAGTCCCGGAGTAATAACAGACACCCTTATGGTACCGACAGTCCTTGAGCAGGAATTTGTTAACGCTTATGATGAGCGCAACCGCTATAATCTTTCAGTACTTTCTCCCATTGCCGCTGAGGGCATGGCATTTTATGCCCCCGTTACGGATGTTCCTGTTGAAGTGGCCACCGGTACTACAACCGCTGTCATAACACCGGCGGCGCTCACACCGGTGGATGCGGTTTACCGTGGAACTGTCCTGGACGTCACCTCCTCAGCCATGGGTGTCTACACCGTCATCATTCAGCATCTGAACAATTTTATCAGCATTTACGGAGGTCTTACAGAAGTCCTTGTTGCAAAGGGGAGCACGGTCAGAGCCGGGACACCCATAGGTTTCGGAAGTACCCCCACCCCGTTAACCTTTGAGCTCTGGCATGACGGAACAGCCCTTGACCCAACCCAATATATAAATTTCTAAAACTCACGGGAGACCATATCATAACAGATACAGTCTCCCGTTTAGTTTATTAAGATGTCCCAGCCTCAAAGGCTAAGGACTTATACATTCCATGGCATTACATTACATTCCCTTAGCCAAGGCAGCAGCGACTTCTGCCTTCAGCTCATCACCTTGCTGGTCACGGCTCAGAATGGTCCCGTCCGGGCCTATCAGAATTATGCACGGTATACCGGGAATACCGTAGAGATCCGTGGGAATACGCTGAGCATCCAAAATACAGGGCCAGGTGATACCCTCTGCCTCAATAGCTTCAAGTGTATCATCAGGGTCATCCCATACAGCTACGCCAAGTACATCCAGTCCTTTATCATGGTACTGCTCATACAGCTCCTTTATAACAGGAATCTGACGGCGGCAGGGACCACACCAGCTTGCCCAGAAATCCACCAGTAAATAACGTCCCTCTTTAAGATACTGGCTTAAAGTCTGGATGGTGCCGTCTTCCGCGGTTATGGTGAAGTCACGGTATTTCTTACCCACACCGGTGGCAAGCTTGTTCTCTGCTCCGGCCACCAGTTTCTGTACACGCTGGTAATCCTTGAGACTGCTGTGCTTGTTTACCAGGTCCATAATGTCCTCAGCTTCCATGCCGGAGGCGTTACTGATGAAAAGGATGTATCCCAGGGGATTATCTGCGTTATTAAAAGTTTCATCCTTCATCAGTTTTTGGTAGTCAGCATAAATACTTTCCTGCTCTTCTTCAGTCTGAGCGCTGCGGAAACGGGTGGCTAAAGCCGCTGCGCGGGTGTTAATAACCTGCAGCATGTCATTATACATGGTACCGCCGGCTTTACCCTCTGCATCATTTACAATCAGGTGGCCCGGTTCCACAATAATATAAGAGGCTGTTTTGCCGTTTACCGTGATTATGCCGGGAAAAGCGTCAGTGACTTCACCTTTGAAAACCACTTTATCTCCTGCGGGTGCCACTATACTGTCCAGCGTCATGCCGGTATCCATATTTTTCAGCAGATAATTAATCTGTCCTTCTCCGCCTTCAGGAATATACTCTACGGTATATTTGTCAGCTGCGGCCGCGGCGCTGAGTCCTGTCAGCAGCATGGCGGCTCCTAATAATAAGTTCTTTTTCATGCGTATAGCGTTTGGTTTTATGTTTATCTGCTACAAATATAATCAACTATTTTTATTGCAGCTGAATATTTTTACCACCTTTATGCCTAAAATATCAAATTATTTGATAGTTTTGTATCTCTTAACGTTTCAAACCACGGCAATATGCAAGCTCAGGACAGTTTAAATAAATACATAGAACAGGCCATTAAGTCACGCTGGGAGCACCCTGCAATGAGTAATTTTCAGGGAGCGGCTTTTGAATACAGAGATGTGGCCAGAAAAATTTCCAAACTCCATATACTCTTTGAAAAAACAGGTCTCAAGCCCGGTGATAAGATAGCTTATTGCGGCAAGAATTCCGCTCAGTGGGCCATAGCGGTGATAGGTGCCATCACTTACGGGGCGGTGGCAGTCCCCATTCTGCATGATTTCAAAGCGGAGACTGTGCAACATCTGATTAACCACTGCGAAGCCAAGCTGGTTTTTGTGGATAACCAGACATGGAAAAACATGGACATTAAGGAGATTCCGCAGGTCAAGGGTGTCCTGCTGATTGATGATTACTCTCTTCTTATGTCTGCAGATAGCGCGCTCACTGAAGCCAGAAATAAGCTCAACCTGCTCTTTGGACAGCGATATCCGGAGCGTTTCAGGCCGGAAGATATTCATTATTATGAGCCCTCACCTGATGAACTTGCCCTGATAAATTATACCAGCGGCTCCACAGGAATGTCAAAAGGTGTAATGCTCACTTACGGGAATTTATGGAGTAACATCCAGTATTACATAGACCGTATGACCTTCCTGAAACCGGGAGATTCACTTCTCTCCATGCTCCCCCTGGCCCATATGTACGGCCTTATGGTGGAGTGTATGCACGGTTTTGTAAAAGGTGTACATGTTTACTTCCTGGCGCGCACTCCCTCTCCTAAAATCATCATGGACGCACTGGCAGAAATTAAGCCCAAGCTGGTGGTGACAGTTCCTCTGGTACTGGAGAAGATAATACGCACACGTGTGTTCCCGGCCCTCAAGAAACCCATACCCAGCCTCATGCTCAAGGTGCCCGGCCTAAGCGAGCGCATATACAGTAATATTCACAACAAACTTATTAAAGCCTTTGGCGGTAATCTCAGAGAGGTGATAATTGGCGGCGCAGCATTAAGTGAGGAAGTGGAGACTTTCCTCCGCCGTATTAAATTCCCCTTCACCGTGGGCTACGGCATGACAGAGTGCGCTCCTCTGATTGCATATGCTTCATGGGATGAACAGCGCCCCGGCAGCTGCGGAAAAGTTGTCAGCCGTATGAAAATAAAAGTTGACTCACCGGACCCGGCCAATATTCCCGGAGTACTGTGGGTAAGCGGCGAGAATGTCATGAAGGGTTATTACCATAACCCTGAGGCTACGGAAGAAGCTTTTCAGGATGGCTGGATGCGTACCGGTGACATTTGTAATGTGGATAAAGACGGCTTCATATACATCCGCGGGCGCGACAAGAATATGATTCTGGGGCCCTCAGGACAGAACATATATCCTGAAGAGATAGAGCAGAAGCTTAATGTTCTTCCTCTTGTCTCAGAATCCATTGTGATTGATGATGCTGACAGTAAACTGATAGCCCTCATTCATCCGGATATGGAACAGGTGGCTCACCGTAAGATTTCTGATGAGGAGCTGCAGAAAATTATGAAAGATAATATTACAGTCCTTAATCAGCAGCTTCCGGCATACAGTAAGGTATCAGATTTCAAAATATACACCGAAGAATTTGAGAAAACACCCAAGCGCTCCATTAAACGCTTCTTATACCAGATTAAGAAATAAAATAGACCGAAAAAATTAATATGGAAAGCTTTACATCTGATGAAGATTTTCTGAAATCACTTACTGACATAATTCTCAGCGGAAAAGATATTACTGAGGAACAGGCTTACCTCCTGGAGGATATAAAGGACCGTCAAGCACTACGCCATGCAGCAGAGTTGGTCACGGAGAAGATGTGTGATAAGGTTTTTGACCCCTGCAGTATTATAAATGCGCGCTCAGGACGTTGCTCTGAGGATTGCAAGTGGTGTGCCCAGTCAGCACATTACAAGGCCAAATGTGATACTTATGACCTTGTGAACCATGAGGCATGCCTGCATGCCGCGCAACTGAACAAGGATGCCGGAGTAAACCGCTTCTCTCTGGTGGCCAGCGGGCATGCCGTGCGGGGACGCTCCCTGGACAGCATGTGTCAGATGCTAAAGGAGATTCATGATTCCGTGGGTATTCACACCTGTGCCTCCCTGGGACTCCTTGATCAGGAAAGCATGCACAAGCTTAAAGAGGCCGGGGTCACAAGATATCACTGTAATCTTGAGACAGCCCCCTCTCACTTCTCCACACTGTGCACCACTCACACCATAGAACAGAAAATGGAGACACTGAGAGCTGCCCGTGAGGCTGGTCTGGAGGTCTGCTCGGGAGGCATCATAGGCATGGGCGAGAGCGTAAGGCAGCGCATTGAATTCGCGCTGACACTTCGCCGGGTAAAGCCGGCCTCCATTCCTGTAAACGTACTCTGCCCCATTCCCGGCACACCGCTGGCAGATGTTCCGCTTATGGAGGAAGATGAGATATTGGACACCCTGGCTATTATACGACTGATTCACCCGCGCGTTCAGATAAGATTTGCGGGAGGAAGGGCACGCATGTCTGAGCAGGGACAGCTTGAGGCCATGCGCATTGCGGTTAACGGGGCCATAATGGGAGACATGCTGACCACCGTTGGCTCCACTGTGGAACATGATAAGAAACTGATAGAGGATGCGGGCTATACCATGCCCGGAGAAGACAGCAAATGAGTCCTATTCCTGTAAGAAGAAGTATCTCAACAGCTGAGCGTAAGACAGTTAGCCAACTGAAGCAAAGCAAGTACCGCCGTGAGAGCGGACTGTTTCTGGCAGAGGGAATGAAGTGTGGCATGGAGCTGCTTACAGCGTTCAGATGTAAGTCTCTGATTGCCACCGAGGAGTGGCTCTCCGGTCATCCCGTACCTCCTGAGTGTGAGCTTGTTCTACAGGCTAAAAACAGTGATATGGAGCGTATGAGCGCTTTTTCAACCGCGCCACAGGTGATGTTTTTGTATGAAATACCCCCTGTGAGCAGTGTAAAAGTACCCTCTGCGTGTGAGCTGTCTCTGGCGCTGGACTGCATTCAGGATCCGGGTAATTTGGGTACCATTATCCGTGTGGCAGACTGGATGGGTGTGCGGCACATTTACGCTTCTCAGAACACGGTGGATGTGTATAACCCTAAGGTTGTGCAGGCCACCATGGGCTCACTGGCACGAGTGGCTGTTCATTATATGGAGCTGCCACCACTGTTGAAGGAGGCGCGCCAAAACGGGATTCCGGTGTACGGGACTTTTCTCAGTGGTGATAACATTTATGACGCTGAGCTTTCCCAGGGCGGAATAGTGGTTATGGGAAATGAGGGCAACGGAGTGTCTGAGGAAGTGGGTGCATGTGTATCACACAGGCTGCTGATTCCTCCTTATCCGGCGGATGCGGATACGGCGGAATCACTTAATGTTGCTGTAGCTACCGCTATTACCCTGTCACAGTTCAGAGAACGAATTTTCAAGGGGATTAAATAAAAGAGAATGGCAAAAAAGGCTTACAAAAATATATGGTACTGCACTGAGTGTGGGGCTGACACGCCCAAATGGGAAGGGAAATGCCCTAACTGCGGGGCCTGGAACACGCTGATAGAAGAAAAAGTACCTGGCAGCCGCAGCAAGGGCACAGTGTCACGCAGCGCATCGCCCGTGGCCGGGACCAAGGGTGTGCCCACCCCTGTTAACGGAATCAATACTGCTGAGATGCCGCGGATGCTGATGCCCAGTAAAGAACTGAACAGGGTATTGGGCGGCGGACTGGTTCCGGGGTCCATGGTTCTGATAGGTGGTGAGCCCGGTATCGGTAAGAGTACTCTGGTGCTTCAGAATCTGCTATCCATAAAGTCACGGACCATACTGTATGTTTCCGGAGAAGAAAGCGCCTCCCAGATAAAACTGCGTGCTGACCGTCTGGGACGAGGTTCTGACAATCTTTATATTGTTTGTGAGACCAGTCTGGAGAATATCTTTGAGCATGTACAGGCATTGCAGCCTGGTATACTGGTGATAGACTCCATCCAGACCATTGCCAGTGATGTACTGGACTCTTCCGCGGGGTCAGTAAGTCAGGTACGTGAGTGCGCGGCCCAGCTGCTGCGTTATGCCAAAGAGGCGGGCGTACCTGTTCTAATGGTGGGACACATTACCAAGGAGGGCTCCCTGGCCGGTCCCAAGGTTCTGGAGCACATTGTGGACGTGGTACTTCAGTTTGAAGGAGACAGCAAATATATGTACCGTATTCTCAGACCTGTGAAGAACCGTTTTGGGAGCACCTCAGAATTAGGTATTTATGAGATGGTCAGGACAGGTCTTCGAGAGGTGACCAATCCCTCAGAGATGCTTATATCTCATGCAGCACAAGAACTTTCAGGAATAGCCGTGGGTGTGAGTATAGACGGCACAAGACCTTTCCTGATAGAGGTGCAGGCACTGGTTAGCACTGCGGCATACGGCACACCGCAACGAAGCGTAACGGGCTTTGACGCCAAACGCATGAATATGTTGCTGGCGGTTTTAGAGAAACGCGTAGGCTTTAAACTGGCAGCTAAAGACGTGTTCCTGAATATTGCCGGCGGGATGAAGGTTAATGACCCGGCCATGGACCTGAGTGTGATTGCCGCCATTCTGTCAAGCAATGTGGACATGGCCATTCCGGCTGACTACTGTATGGCCGGAGAAGTGGGGCTTTCCGGAGAGATAAGACCGGTTACAAAAATAGAACAGCGCCTGGCTGAAGCTGCAAAATTGGGCATGAAGCATTTCATATTGCCGGCTAACAACCTTAAAGGAGTGGACGTAAGCCGCTTCAATATAAGGATACACGAGGTCTCAAAGGTTGAGGAAGCGGTAAGAGCTTTGCTGATAAACGAGTAGCCGCAAAGCAGCATCCGGAGAATTACCGTCTGATAAAATAAGGAACTGAAGATTACAGTTTGTTTCAGAACACGAAGTTTATTCCTTGTTATAGGACAGACATAGTTTTGCTTTGATTATTTTCGACCAATGATATTTAGAAGCGTTGTTATAATATGAACGGATTGTTAACAGGGCTTATTCTGCCGTTTCTGGGTACAACACTCGGAGCTGCTTGCGTATTTCTTATTAAGGACACAATTCCTCAGCGCATGCAGAAATTACTTAACGGTTTCGCTGCCGGAGTAATGGTGGCTGCTTCTGTATGGTCATTGTTGATTCCATCAATAGAGATGACCGGCAAGTCCGGACTTCCAAGCATATTACCGGTAATAGTTGGTTTCCTGGTGGGAATTTTGTTCCTTCTATTTCTGGATGAGGTTATCCCTCATCAACATCTTGACAACAAAGAGAGCGAGGGGCCTAAAGCTCATATTTCAAAAACTGCCAAACTGGTATTTGCAGTCACTCTCCACAATATCCCGGAGGGAATGGCTGTGGGGGTGGCTCTGGCGGCGGCCCTTGAGCATAGCTCTTATCTGCCTATGGCGGGTGCCATTGCTTTATCAGTGGGTATTGCCATACAGAATTTCCCGGAAGGGGCCATTGTTTCAATGCCTCTGAGAAGCGCGGGAAACTCTAAATGGAAATCCTTTATGATGGGAAGTCTCAGCGGAGCCGTTGAACCTGTGGGCGCAATAGTAACCATCCTGCTTGCATCCTTTGTCCTGCCTATTCTCCCCTATCTCTTATCGTTTGCCGCCGGCGCCATGATGTATGTAGTGGTTGAAGAGCTCATCCCCGAAACTCAAGAAGGCAAACACTCAAACTTAGGTACATTAGGATTTGCAATAGGCTTTCTGCTGATGATGGCTCTGGACGTACTGCTTGGGTGATATGTCTGCGCCAGTTAAGGTCATGGTTATAAATCTAATAAATGGATGTTTTGAATTCCAAATTAATTAAGGCCCATAAACATCTAAGTCTTATTTAAGGAGAATCTCTGTCACATCTGCTTCTTCCGGGAATAATAAATAAGAACCATTTGCATCTGACAGACAAAACGCTCTTCTACACTTCAGCCTTGGATTCAGTGTATTAAACAAATATCTAATTATCAACTGTTTGTTTGTGAGGCTGGCAGAATTATCTTTAATCTTATGATATGCAATAACTTCATGAGCGGGAATAGTCTCCTTATCTAATTCTATCATGAAAAGTCCCGTCTCAGGCAGACGGAATACATTGTATTCGGTTCCATTGTATGACGCAATCATATCAACAGGCTGCTTGATTTCATTGAAAGCTGAATCTTTATAAAGGGAATAGATTCTTGGCGAGAGGAATTGCACTGACACTTTATGATAGTAAAATGCCATAACTCTATTATGAAAATCATATTTGTCATTTGAGAACGGTGCAATTAATACCCATTTATTGTTCTTACTGTATTGTGGTAATTCCTCTATAACATTCTCTTTACCATATTTAACTCTGACCATGAGGTCAGTAAAATATGTTGAATATTCCCGCACAGCCGTAATAGCAGTTACTCCATTATAAGCAGACACTGCCAATGCAATAATGACAAAGGTATATCTTAATGATTTAGCACGCACTCTGACACTGCATCTAAAATAACAAAGTACCAGCACTAACGCATAAGTTATTAATCCGTAAAATATACGATCTTCCGGCATTCCTAAGGCGTACACAAATGATGTTAACATAAGGAATACTAAAGCCGGTAAACTTAATTCCTTCCTTAGTCCCTTGCTTCTTACAATAATAACACATATTATACATGCAATTACGGGAAGAATCTGTTGAGCTAAAACTAATGATATAGTCCATAACCGTGTGACAATCAACTGCAATATATTTGCCTCTACCATTAATTCTTCACCTGTAGTTATGCGATGATATGTTCCCGGGCTGAAGATTAACAGAAGTGTACCGAGCCATAAACCTAATGATAACGTAGCATTAGTTCCCATAAACGATTGGCGACTGAAGAAGACAAACCATAGAAACAATCCCGCAGATATACCTACGGTGATACTTTCCTGCATCCAACCAACAATAAGTCCAAGAAGAAAGGCTATAACATTTAGTGATATGGATTTTGATGGAGTTATGTTATTTTTAATATAGGAAAGTATTGCAAGAGAAAATGTTGTCGTCCATAAGTAATTTATAGCTCCCGTCAGCCATAGCATGGTCTGGGCCGGGAAAGGGAAGAAAAGAAATACAGTCACAATAGTTGCACACAGTGCTATTACAGAACTCTTTCTCCCTGTAAATTCAACCACAAGGTGTAAGAACCACATAAACACCAAGGTATTCAACACATTGAATATACCTTTACCTAATAAGCCGCAGAAAATCTGTATCAAAATATGCGATGTAAACCTACCATTCACATAACAATAATGGTGCCACATGGAAGGTAAGAGTGTTTCCCATGTTACAGGAGTAGATGTAGGACGAATTATACTGCTATCTGCCGCATAATAAAAAGCATAAGCGAAATCATCATGTTGGAATGGAGTAAAATAGTTCAAGATGTAGAATAAGACACCGAAAGATACAATAATTATCCAGTAGACAGCGCTCTTAGTTTTCATATCGGGAAATAATTATTTGTGCTTGAATACAAATCTGACCATTATGAAATTAATAGGAATGGCTATAGCGAAAACCGGTATTGGGGCTATAGCTTCATTTACTCCAATATTTATGAATAAATTCAGCAATCCTATCTGAAGCAGATAATTACATAAATGTGCACCACTAAACCCAATACCTCTTTTGGCGGTTGCTTTACTACGGAATGTGAAATAAGATGTGAGGAAGAAATTACCTATAAAACATGTACCATATGCCACTGTATATGCAAGATTATAATCCATTATGAATGATAATAACCAATATAAACCATAATGAACTAATGTTGCGGTAACACCTACAATTCCGTAGCGTAAAATTTCAAAGCACGTCTGCGGGGATATGGTAATCATTTTAAGATTTCTTGAATGTGATATAGTGGTCTGGCCTTTACCTCTGTATAGATTTTCCCAATGTATATTCCTACGGTTGCTATTCCAACCATCAGGGCTCCTCCTACAAACCATATAGATAAGATCTGTGATGCCCAACCGCTAATGGCGCTACCGGTCAATTTTGAATAAATCACATTCCCTAATATAAAAATACTAATGGCCAAAAAAATTAAGCCGATATAAAAAATGAGATATATGGGTTTGATTGAAAAGGAGGTAATTCCGTCAACCGCAAGATTAAGCATCTTAGATAGAGTATATTTGGATTGACCGGCCTCACGTTCAACGATAACATCTTCAACGGTTGCAGAGGGTAGCCCTATGTTTGTGATAAGAGCTCTTAGATATAGATTTTTTTCCGGATATTCTGCCAGCATGTTCAGGGCCCTATTGCTCATTAGTCTAAAGTCTGCATGATTATATACACAATTGACCCCCATTTTTTTTTGTAAATTATAGAACGCCAATGCTGACATCCTTTTAAGAAATGGATCAGCCTTACGTGAGACCTTAATTCCATAAACAACATCAGCACCATCCTCATATTCATCAATCATTTTTTCTATGGCGTAAATGTCATCCTGAATATCCGCATCTATTGTAACTACAACATCTGCCCAATCTTTTGCTGTCATCATTCCTGCCATAATGGCGTTTTGATGCCCAACGTTACGTGCAAGATTCAGACCTTTAAAGCGACTATCCTCATTATGCAAGGATTTGATTATATTCCATGTACTGTCCTTGGAGCCATCATTAACAAAAAGCACAAAACTGTCAGAACTAATTTTACCTTTTTCACCCAAGTCAGTGAGTATATTAGCCAATTTTCCGGCTGAAATACTTAATACTCCCTCTTCATTATAGCAAGGCGAAACAATTCCCAATCTAACCATCTAATTACTTGATTTATCCACCTACAAAAGAATTTCGTTAAAGGCTTTCACATCGGACTACTTTCGGGATTATACTTGCATATTCACCTTTCAGACACTTATAAAAGGCATATCACTATATCAGACATATCTCTTTGAGCCGCAGCCAGTCCGCCGCATTCTCACTAAAGATACAAGAGGGGTATGCAATTTTTCGAAATCATCACACTTAATACCCGTAAATATATGAGTATGACCCTAATTTTTAAATCGGATTCTTAAGCAATGACGTTAGGGAAAGAGGGCAGTATACCAGCCCAATATATTATCCGTGAGTGTTATATTAGCTATTTACGAAATTGAAAGAATGGTTATAATATGCTCTATAGCACTCTCCGGATTTGAGCAAAATACAAAAAAAGCGTGAGATGCTGTACTTATTGCTCTTCCACCTATCGAGGCTCTCGCATTGCCCATCAGAGTAGTAAGAGCAACGCCGAAGCCTCACGCCGTATGAAACAAGTTAAAAGAGGTTGTGAAACACAATCTCTAAACTAATCATACCTGAGACATCTACCGTTGCTACATTCATGACTCTGATAAAGAATTTGCGAGATTCCGATAGGTCAAGAATAAGCGAAAGTAAACGCTTTTAACTATGTATGCATCCCGCCCTCAAGCCCATATCGGACTTCGGCAGACGATATGCTTTTGCAAAAGTATATAAAAATACGATATCTGCGGTTTTTTTAACATTTAATATTATAGTATTTCATGTCTATTATATAACTCATTCTTTTAACTCCAATAAATGTGAGGTTAGCGATGTAACCGTTTGAGTTGTAACTGTCTTTACTTAGCGCACAAGAAAGATTCTATATTAGCTATAAAGATTATCATAATACAATTATCAAACGAATGAGGGGCAGGGAATCATGCTCTTAACGTTCGTGCTCACTTTGCTAAGGATGTATACCTGGAGTATATGTCCAAACTTATGCTATAATTCAATACTAAGCTCTTAAACTACAGGCATCAGCTTTCAAACAACGAGAGCAAAATATGTACATACATAAAATATTATTCTATCTCTCTGCCACGACCATCTTTTTGGCGCTTTCCATCTACTTCTCTAATGAAATAAGCAGGGCGCTGTTTAGATTCATCAAAAATCCTTGCAATATATTCGCCAAGCACACCGAGAGTAAGCAAAATAATCCCGCCCAGAAATAAGAGACAAACTATTATTGTCGGGAAACCAGCCACAGGATCCCCCACAAGAAACGTTTTAAATAAAACATATACCAAATATATCATAGCCCCCATGGATATAACGGACCCCATCATTGTGGCAATGCGCAGTGGCAGAGTTGTATATGATGTAATTCCCTCAATTGCCAGCCCGAGAAGTTTGAAATAATTCCACTTTGTTTCTCCAGCTTCACGGTCACCCTGTTCAAAATCCACGCTTGTTTTTTTGAATCCGATATAGCAGTAAAGACCCTTTGTGTATCTGTGCGTCTCTCTGAGTTGACGCAAAGCATTCACACAAGACTTATCCAACAAACGAAAATCTCCCACATTCTTAATTATGGGAATATGTGCTGATTTCTGCAATAAATTATAATAAAATTCTGTGAGTTTCTTTCTCAACCAAGGTTCCTTACCACGAGAGATTCGCTTTCCGTATACATCATCATAGCCTTCTTCCCATTTCTTAATCATTTCCGGAATAACTTCAGGCGGATGTTGTAAATCAGCATCCATAATTACCATGCAATCCCCACTTACAGTATCAATACCTGCAAGCATAGCGGTCTCTTTCCCAAAGTTCCTTGAAAGCTCAACGATATGGAATCGTTTATCTCGCTCGCGCATTTGGAGTGCTAATAAGGCAGTATTATCTTGACTTCCATCATCCACCATAACCACCTCCCACTCATAATCGGGATTAGCATTCATTAAAGAAGAAAGTCTGTCGTAAAGAGATGGAAGTACCTCTTGCTCATTGAACATTGGTACTAATATTGAGATTTTTTTCATCCGCTGTCTTTATCTACTATTATATATTTTGCAAATATACTCTTTTGAAAGGAAAGAATAGAAAGAGCACAATAAAATAAATAAGTATGCATGTGGCCATTAGATGGCAAAGGTTTTCTATGACCTAATTTCTTTCTTTTGTAAGACCGAGTCTTAGAGAAGTGAATTTGGGAATTTCCGGTTGAACAGGGAGGTATTTTTTGAAGGGGTATGAACTAAATCAGTAACGGGGTTGTTATCAAATTGTAACAACTTTAAAACTTGTTTATTCATTCTTAAAAGAACAAATTTATTCACCTCAGATAAACTGCTGCTTTATGAAATCATCACATCTGTTTGCATTAAGCCTTTTAGGCGCCGTCTCTGCATTAAGTGCTAACGCTCAGGAAACTTTAGTAGTTTCAGAAAATGAAAGTGTGGTATTTACGCCTCAGTCTTGCAAGACTCAGTATTACAGTACTGCCGGTGATAACTGGTTTATTCAGTTAGGAGCCGGCATCCAGAGTCCATTTGTTGAAAACAAGACTGCTGACGGGAAGGCTAACCATCACCTGACTACTGTATATAATGTGGGTTTTGGAAAGTGGTTTTCTCCTTACATTGGATGGCGGGCAAGTTTCCTTGGTGGCGCTCTGCACTGGGAGAACAATGTTTACTCAAAGAGTAAATATGTTACCGGAAATGTGGATATAATGTGGGATATGTTTAACAGTCTCGGTGGCGTAAGCAACAGTCGTGTTTTCTCAGTGGTTCCATTTGTAGGAATAGGTGGAACTTATGTATGGGATTATAAGCCACTGAATGCCGGGAATTCAATTAATGATCATGGGGTTGTGAAGCACAATCAGTGGCTTCTTCCGGTGTCAGCAGGTATTCAGCTGCGTTTCCGTCTGTGCCGTTATGTTGATTTCTTTGCTGAGGGTCGCGCTCAGTTCTACGGTGACGCATTCAACAATTACAACTACGGCAAACCGGTGGATATAAATATCTCAGCCATAGGAGGTTTCAGCTTTAACCTCGGTGGTTCTGAGTTCAAGAGCTATAACCCCTGTGACTATATGAACTATATTGCCAACCTCAACAGTCAGGTTAACGACCTGAGAGGTGCCTTGGCCGCAACAACAGCAGCTTTAGCAGCCGCAGAAGCCCAGCTCCCCTGTCCTGAGACCACAGTAACTGAAACTGTTCAGGAAAATGCTCCTCTGATGGCAACAGTACGCTTCAAAATTAATTCTGCCGAAATAACTCCTGAAGAGCAGGTGAATGTGTACAATGTGGCACAGTGGATGAAGTCAAACGAAGCTAACGTACTGGTGATAGGTTACGCAGACAAGGATACCGGTAGTGCCGAATATAACATGAGCCTTTCAAAGCGCCGTGCACAGGCTGTATATGATATGCTGACAGGCGAATATAACATACCGGCTGAGCGTCTGAGCATCCGCGCTGAGGGAAGCAATAGCCAGCCTTACAGTACAAACAACTGGAACCGTATAGTAATATTCGAAGTAAAATAAAATAGTCTAAAATAAACAAGCAGTAATGCATTAATCTGAAATAAGATAAGTACAGGTTTGCATTTCTAACCTATCAAGATTCACCGTCCGGCGTTGCCCCCCAGCAGCGCCGGACGCATGTTTATTCCTGCGTGTTAAACAACGGAAGAAGATGATGCGGGGAATTTGGAAATTTGTATTATCTTTGCAAAATAAAATAAGAAATTGCATGAAACCATCCATACCTAAAGGCACCCGTGATTTTGGCGCGGAGGAAATGGCCCGCAGAAATTATATTTTTGATACAATAAGAGAATCATTCCGTCTGTTCGGGTTCCAGCCCATAGAAACACCGGCAATGGAGAATCTGAGTACCCTTATGGGAAAATATGGAGAAGAGGGAGACAAGCTTCTCTTCAAGATTCTTAACTCCGGAGATTTTCTGAAGAAAGCAGACCGCGGTCTTATAGATGCCGGTGACGTGGTACATCTCACGCCTCAGCTGTGTGAGAAAGGTCTCCGCTATGACCTCACCGTGCCCTTTGCCCGCTATGTGGTGCAGCACCGCAATGAGCTTCAGATGCCTTTCAAGCGTTACCAGATTCAGCCTGTATGGCGCGCAGACAGGCCTCAGAAGGGCCGCTACCGCGAGTTCTACCAGTGTGATGCGGATGTTGTGGGCAGTGACTCTCTGATTAATGAGATTGAACTTCTGCAGCTTATAGATGATGTATTCCGTAAACTGAATATCAGGATAATCATCAAACTCAATAACCGTAAGGTTCTGGCCGGAATAGCTGAACTGATAGGAGCCCCGGATAAGATAATTGACATCACAGTTGCTATAGACAAGCTGGACAAGATAGGCACAGAGAAGGTAAATGAGGAATTGGCTGAGCGCGGACTAAGCCCTGAAGCTATAGCTGCACTGCAGCCGCTGCTGAACATAAGCGGCACTGTGGATGAGCGTCTGGACCAGCTGAGTACCATTCTGGGACACATAGAAGCCGGAGCTGCCGGCGTCCGGGAACTTAGAACGGTGATTGAAGGTACCCGTAACTTGGGCCTGCGTGCTGAGCTGGACCTGGATGTTTCTCTGGCTCGAGGCTTAAATTACTACACCGGTACCATCATTGAGGTCAAGGCTGCTGATGTATCCATTGGCAGCATTACCGGAGGTGGCAGATATGATAATCTGACCGGAGTGTTCGGGATGCCGGGACTTTCAGGAGTAGGAATCTCCTTTGGCGCAGACAGAATATATGATGTTCTGAACACTCTGGAAATGTATCCTGATGAAACCCGATGCGCCACACGTGTGATGTTTACCAATTTCGGAGCTGAGGAATCAGGCCGGGCCATGCAGCTTGTAAAAGAGTTGCGTAACGCAGGAATAGCTGCGGAGATATACCCCGACAACGCCAAGATGAAGAAACAGATGGGATATGCAGATGCCAAGCACATACCGTTTGTAGCCATTATAGGGGAATCAGAGTTAGCTAACGGCACTGTCACCATAAAAAACATGCAGAGCGGTGAACAGAAGGCTGTCCCCGCCCAAGATATTACCAAGGAATTACTCTAATTTATAAACCAATTAAAAAACAAACCTTATGAAGAAACTATTATTACTGCTTGCCATAGCTCTTATCAGCAACTGCGCTTTCACCGCTGCTGCACAGTGCCAGAAAGAAGCCCAGAAAAAGGAATGCTGCAAGAAGGCTGAGGCCAAGGTAGCATGCAAGGATGACTGCAAAAAAGCTGAAGGCCACCAGTGCAAGGGTGAATGCAAGAA
>CAMWLS010000039.1 GCA_947175205.1 uncultured Porphyromonadaceae bacterium
ATGCCTTATGCTCTCCCTCCGGCGCATTGTTTTCTGCCGCAAATTTACACACTCTCAATCATTTTGCAAAACTCTTAGATGTTAATTTTTCATGACTCTTCGTTTAGGAGAACAGCCAAAATTATGCGGTTTCATCTCTACATACTGAGGCATAGCATAGCCGTACATGTGAAGATTTTCACTATATTTGCAATGCCTAACCGGGGTAGCTGCCTGAAACAGACAACCTGCGCAACGGCCTCAATGTGCCAGGGTTAGCATCACAACATAAAGATTCACCGGAGATATCTCACTAAACTTTATTATATAATAATGTATAAGAGCTTTCTTATCTCTCTCATATTGTTCCTCATCACACCCGCAGCAAATGCTGAAGGTATGCCCGGAGTAAGATTCCACAACATAGGCGCTGACACAACAAGGCTCCAGACCATTCTCTCCCGCCACAAAGGTGAGAATAAAAACACCGGTGACCTTATGCTGTCAATTGCTGAAGAGTTCATAGGCACGCCTTACGTGGCCCACACGCTTGAGTGGACACCTGA
The DNA here is from genome assembly GCA_947175205.1 of uncultured Porphyromonadaceae bacterium. Taxonomy (GTDB): domain Bacteria; phylum Bacteroidota; class Bacteroidia; order Bacteroidales; family Muribaculaceae; genus CAG-873. The sequence goes on from CAMWLS010000039.1 coordinate 546, forward strand.
GATGGTAACAGTAAATACAGAGGAATTAGACTGTACCACTTTTGTAGACAACGTCATGGCGCTGGCAGCCACTGTATCAGAAGGACGTGACAGCTGGCGCGATGCCGTTTTCAACCTGAAACGTTTCCGCTACCGGGGCGGCACTCCGGACGGCTATGCCAGCCGCCTGCACTATATATGTGACTGGGCTGTTGATAACATACACCGCGGAAACATCACAGACGCCACTACATCATTCCCCGCCGTGGCATATCAGGTGCGAAGCATAAACTACATGAGTACCCACTCCAATGCCTACCCGGCGCTGGCTGACAGCATCACACTTGCGGAAATAAAAGCAGTGGAAGGAGGATATAGGAATCACCGATTTCCATACATAAAAACCGCTTCCATTGGCAGCAAGGCAGTTAAAAACTCATTCCGCAACGGCGATATCATAGCGCTGGTGTGTAAGTTAAACAACCTGGACGTAACCCACCTGGGGCTGATAAAGATGATAAACGGAGTACCCTATCTGCTGCATGCTTCATCATCTCATTCAAAAGTAGAGGTCTCAGAAGTGCCGTTATATGAATTTCTAAAACGTAATCCCGCCATCATGGGCGTGCGTGCATTCAGGCTCAATTAACAGCATTTTAAGAAAAAAAGAGCATAGGATATATTAAAATTTTGTATCTTTGCCACGATAAATGCAAAACAAACATTCAAACATATAACTATACAAACTACCGTTATGAAAATTGAAAAAATCATAGGTCGTGAGGTGCTGGATTCACGTGGTAATCCCACCGTTGAAGTAGACGTAATTCTTGAAAGCGGTGCTCGTGGCCGTGCCTCAGTTCCCTCCGGAGCTTCAACAGGCGTTAACGAGGCCCTTGAGCTGCGTGACGGCGACAAGAGCCGCTACATGGGCAAGGGTGTACTCAAGGCTGTAGCCAACGTTAACGGTCCCATTGCAGAGGCCCTTACCGGCATGAGCGCTCTGGACCAGATTGCCATTGATGAGACAATGCTGAAATTAGACGGCACTGACACCAAGAGCAAATTAGGTGCAAACGCCATTTTAGGTGTTTCATTAGCCGTAGCAAAGGCTGCCGCTGACTATCTGGAACTGCCCCTTTACAAATATATCGGTGGTTGCAACACATACGTACTGCCCGTTCCCATGATGAACATCATCAACGGCGGTGCTCACTCAGATGCTCCCATCTGCTTCCAGGAATTCATGATTCGTCCCATTGGTGCAACTTCTTTCAAAGAAGGCATCCGTATGGGTACTGAAGTTTTCCACAACCTTAAGAAAGTGCTCCATGACCGCGGTCTGAGCACTGCAGTGGGTGACGAAGGCGGTTTTGCTCCCGCTCTGGACGGAACTGAAGACGCACTGAATGTAATCATCAAGGCTATCGAACTTGCAGGCTATGTTCCCGGCAAGGACGTTACCATTGGTCTTGACTGCGCTTCTTCAGAGTTCTACAAAGACGGTGTTTATGACTACACCTGGAAGCAGGGTGCTGACGCTCCCAAGTACACCAGCCAGCAGCAGGCTGAATTCCTCAAGAGCCTGGTTGAGAAATACCCCATTGACTCTATTGAGGACGGCATGGCTGAAGGCGACTGGGAAGGTTGGAAGATTCTGACTGACCTCATTGGCAAGCGTTGCCAGTTAGTGGGTGATGACCTCTTTGTTACCAACGTTAAGTATCTCAAGCGTGGTATTGAAGAAGGATGCGCTAACTCAATCCTTGTAAAGGTTAACCAGATTGGTTCTCTCACTGAGACTCTGCGTGCAGTGGAACTTGCTCAGCGCAACAACTACACCGCAGTTATCTCACACCGCTCAGGTGAAACTGAGGATGCCACTATTGCTGACATTGCAGTTGCTACTAACGCCGGCCAGATTAAGACCGGTTCTGCAAGCCGCTCAGACCGTATGGCTAAGTACAACCAGCTTCTCCGCATTGAGGAAGAACTGGGTGCAGCAGCTCAGTATGGCTACGGCAAGAAAACTAAAATGCCCCAGGCTTAATAAGCCCGCATAGCATAACAAGCAGGGAGGCCGTCTAACACTTGTTAGACGGCCTCCTCTGCTATATCTTGCCATTCAATATATTTATTCCTCATACGCAGCTTTAGACCCCGAAATAATCATGGCTCACAAGCAGCTTTAACACTGTGTATGCTAAGCCGGCAATTATAAACTACTGAATATTACCCTTACAATGACCGCAGATATTGAGTGAGATTAACCTCCGGCATCAGACCCAGGCGAGCACGCAAACGCTGACGCCCCTTTTTCACAGAGTCCGGTGCTATGGCAAGGATGCGTGAAATATGCTTGGTATCCAGCCCGAGGTATGAGACTGTGGCCATGCGGAGTTCAGCCGCTGTCAGGTCAGGACAGATATTACGCAACACTGATTCAAACTCAGGAAACTCCTGGCCGAAAATCCGCCTCACGCTCTCCCAGTCAGCATCAGATGAGATGGACGCGCTCAGACGTGCCACATGATGTTCCTTAGCCTCCTCCGGCCCATGTTCATACACAACCGGCGTTTTATGTATCACCACCAGAACCATGGTCACAACCACTAATACCAGACCGGCCACACACCACAGAACTCCACTGACGTTATGAGACTCTGTCCTGTCACTTAAGGCGGCAAGTTCTGCCTTATGCCTTTCACGCTCAAGGTGTCCGGCATCACGCGCAGCACGGTTTTCTGCATTAATTGCCTCCACTTCCTGAAGCTGTTCCCTCGCGGCCAAGCTGTCCCCCAGAGCATAAAAAATCTCAGCCATCTCAGGACGCACCAGCAGATCAATACCATCCGCATACTCCTTGAGACTCTTGACTGAATCCGCATAAAACCGCATAGAGTCCATATTGCCATACTTAAGATGAAAGTGGGCCAGTACGGTGTAACAGTACAGACGCATCCACGACGCCCGCCCCCTTGCGAGGGACGCAGCCTGCCAGAGCGGTACAATGCTGCCGTCACGCTCTCCTTTAATTATCAGTGCATTCATGTGCAAACGCCTGTAATTACTTATCCCGTCTGCGCTCAGCAAAGTATCAAGCAGAGCGTAAGCCTGCACGGTGTCACCAATATCATTGAGCCTCTTCATCCTGTGATACCGTGCAAAAGCAAGCCGGGGCTCGTCACCTGCCTTTTCATAAGCTTTCTCTGCTAAATATGTATAGCTTATGGCTGCCATTGTATCAGCGGCCTCATCCAGTTCATAGGCAATCTTGGAAAGTGCGTCACCCTGCTGAACATAATCACCGGAACTCTCAAATATACCTGTTGCGTTCAACAGACGCGGATATCGCCATTCAGCCCCCTTACCCTGACGGCTTACAGCAACGTTTATGCGCGCCAAGTCATAGGGATAAGAAACCGAGTCTGTTCTGGCTGCCAGCTCCATAAGAATACTGTCATCACCGGGACGAGCACCGGCACGCTGTCTTGACATCAAGTCAAAAAATTTACCGCGCACTCGTATCTGTTCTATTCCCAAACTGTCACCTACAGCAATAAGCCTCTGAGCCAACAGAGTATCTTCCTCAGAGCTATAACGTTCCCGGATATTAAGCTCCAGCTGCTCAACCAGCGCGTCCGCCTCCGGATGTATAGGTTTCCAAAAATGTAACCTAACTAACGGAGTCCCGTCACATGCTGAGAGACTTAGAATAAGCACCAGCGCTAATAAACATCTTGACATAACTTTTCTCATGGTATTTAAAGCAAATATACTCTTTTTTTCGCACATCTACGCCCTATCCGCCCGTTTGTCCACCACTTGTCCCCATATTTTCTAATGGATATGCCGGTAACAGCCACTATCTTAATACATGATTTTTCAAAAAATAGGTTAAGACCATACACTCAATTTTGTCATCCTAAGGGATTTATGTACCTTTGCCACTTTATTATACATATCACTTAAGCCAGATCTCCAATGTATTGCAGGCTTTTATCTTTACTCATAGTACTCTGTTCTACTTTTAATTTATCTCTTTCACAGGTTAATCCGGCAGATTACCGCGGTGAACCTGATGAAGCAAAACGCGCACTTACCATCTCCCCCGTGACCGCTCTGCCGGCAGCGCCTGATGTAATTCAGCAGACGTCCGCTACCACCGGCCTGCAAATGCGCGTACCCGGCAGCAACATAAACCTTATCACTGTTTGTTTAGGTGGATCTTTTGGACAAAACAATGATGAACTTGTCCCCGGATTTTACCGCTTAGAGGCAAAATCAGACGGAGCAGCCACACTGTTAGCCGCAGATTCAGAATTATCCCGGATATACACCGGTTTTGCCACCGGCTCAAGATATTATGCCTTGCTAACCCCTGAACAGGATGGTTCAGTCACTCAGCTGTGCTATGATACTTCTGACTTCTCATTTCTGGAACGTAAGGAGATAGATGCTTCTGCTGCTCCAGCTGTAACCTTTGTCAATCCTCACACTGGAAAGGTGTACGCTTTCCTTAATAACTCAAAAACCGGCCAGCCATCCTTGTTCTCTGCGTATTACCCGGAGTTAGGTTGCAGCACCCCCATCTGTGAATTAGCCAAATATGTTAATGCAGCGGCATTCTTCAATGAAAAGGAATTTTATGCCATCTGTGACAGGAACGGTATTCTGATGCGCGGGAATGCCGAAACCGGAGCTATGACAGAGATAGGATGCTCCTACGTATATCCCGGAAAATACAATTCACTGATTTATGAGCCGGCCACAGGCAAGCTACTGTGGCTGGTACAAACCTCTACTAACGTAAATGCTCTTTACGAGCTTAATCCCGAGACCGCCGTAGCAACCAAAATCCGCGAGTATAGTGATTCCACAGTCTTTACCGGTGCATATGCCATGCCATTTTCTCTGCCCGCAGGAGCTCCCGCCAAGGTAAGCGGAATAAACATCCGGATGACCCAGCCTTCCTCACTTTACGGCACTGTATCTTTAACAGCACCGGTATCTTGCGTATCCGGAGAGCCTTTAACATCAAATATTGCTGTTGCAATAATGCTTAACGACAGGCTCACTGAAATACACAACATCTGCCCCGGGCAAAGAATTACCAGCGGCACCCTTACCTTCCAGCAGGGGCTGAACAACATGGTAATCATGGCTTATCAAAACAATATACGCGGTGAGGAACTTTCACTTACGCCATGGGCCGGCACTGATATTCCCGCCACTCCTGAAAATGTCACCCTAAGCTCAGACAATGGCAAACCCGTGCTTAGCTGGAGTATTCCTGAAACAGGTGCTCACGGTGGCTTTGCGGATGTCGGAAACATTACATACCGCATTGTACGGCAGCCCTCCGGTACCGTCTTCAATATAGAAGATGCTTACAGATGGACTGACATAACATATTCTGAACCTTATGCCGTATGGTACAACATCTATGCTCTCAACTCAGCCGGTTCAAGTACTCCGTGTGTTTCAAACCGTCTTTCATTCAGCAACCCCTTCTCCGTTCCGTTTGATGAAGATTTCAGTACTGAGGAGGACTTCCGCTTATGGTCAGGATATGCCGTTAACGGCTCACCATTCTGGACATATTCTTCCGCCCGGAGGACAGCCATATTAAACCACACTCATGAGGTTGCGGCTGACGCATGGCTGATTTCTCCCGCAATAGAACTTAAAGAAGGTCAGACTTACACGCTGTCTTTCAGAACCCATGCCATTTCAGATAACCACCCGGAGGAATTCAGCATTTATCTTGGCACCGGGGCTGTGCCGGAAAAGATGAGTACATTCCTTGGCTCCTACAGCCATTATACTTCCACTGAAAACGGCACACACACCATTCAGTTTATCCCTGAATACAGCGGCGTAAGTCATGTTGGAATCCACTGCACCTCCGGCATTGAGGGCTGGGGGCTGACTCTGGAGCATCTTTCTGTACGTGCTCATGAAGCCCAGGCTCCCGAAGCCACGCCGGAAGCCACTCTGAAGCCTGTTGAGCCTGAAACTCTGCTCATGGAATTTGTGGTACCGTATGTAACAATAGCTGGCCACCCTATAAATGGAACTGTTACAGCCGTAATAATCTCTGAAGACAACGCGGGAACACCCATGGAACTACCCGGACTCACTCCCGGCTCCCGCATTGAGCACCGCATTGACGTCAGTGGCTCCGGATTCCGCACATACCGCATATACTTCCGCACAGGGCACGGTGACAGCCCAGCTACCACACTATCAGCATACTGCGGTTTTGATGTCCCGGCCGCAGTGTCTGAACTCAGCGCAACAGCATCAGATAACGGAACCGTCTCCGTAAGTTGGAAAAGCCCGAAAACTGGCGTACACGGAGGCTACTGCGCCCCGGAAGATACCCGTTTTACCGTAATACGTAGTGACGGCAAGACCATTGCCTCCAATATCTCTGATCTTACCGCTCAGGACACACTGGAGAACACTCAGAAACAGACCGTCTATTATTATATAGTCATACCTGGCAATGAAGCAGGGAACGGTCCTCTGAGCATCACAGAACCGGCGCAATACGGAGAGTCCCTGCCTGCTCCTTACAATGAGGGATTCTCACTCTCCGGCAGCGATACTGAGGGATGGTATGCCCCGGAATCAGCTACGGGAGCCACATGGGTGTACATGACAGCCGGAAGCAATCCTCCGGTGGCTGATTTTGACGGGAACATGGGTCTGCTTGCGTATCGCCCGACCCGCAATAATGACGCAAGCAAAGCCTCTGTTCACTCACCATATCTAAATTTATCACAGCTGCAGAAACCCGTTCTTAACTTTTACATATATGAAGATACACAAAACGGGCTCCCTGACTTAACTATCACAGCAAGCACAGACAATATCCGGGAGCTTCCTCTTGAGATAAAAATACCTCAAGAAACTGAGAGTGGCTGGAGACGTGTCTGCGCTGACCTGAAGCCCGTTTCAGGCCAAGACCGCGTGCGCCTTACTTTCTCTGCCCGTGGCAAGTGTGATATTTATATTGACCTCTTATCTGTGGATGAGTTCAAGGACCGCGGAGTTTCTGTTACCGGTATCGTCGCACCGCCTTATATGGGAATAAATACAGAGGCTGACGTGCGCATTACACTCACAAACTTAGGTGACGTCACATCATCTGACACCGTCCTTAAACTCAACAGTCAGCTGACAGCACCCACCTCTTGCCTTATCCCGGCCCTTGCTCCCGGACGTTCCCTTACCTTGACAGTTCCGGTGAAAGTAATCTCCACCGGAGATGATGCCCTAACCGCAACGGCTGCAAATTCATCGCTACATCGTGAAATTCACACCGGGCCCAGACGTTTAGGGACACCGGTTAATCTTACAGCCACTCAGCAATCCACCGGCACACTTATGCTCACCTGGGATGCTCCGCTTGACGGTCACGTAACATGTGACACATTTGAATCATACCCTGACTGGGCCATAGACAACATAGGGCCATACCTCACATTTGACCGTGACCACAGCCCCACTTATTTCATAAACAAAGACTTGGAATGGTACCCTCACAGCACTGATGCAAAAGCGTTTCAGGTGTGTAATGCGGAATTGCTGGGCATAGACGCATGGACTGAGGGCAAACCCCATGTAGGTTCCAAGATGCTCATGTGCCTGAGCGCCACTGACCGTGTAAATGACGACTGGCTCATACTGCCGCAGCTGAATGAGCGTCACAGGGATATAAGCGTTTACATAAAATCATTCACGGATATAAGCATTGCGCCTGAACGTCTGCGGATTATGGTATCTTCCACTGATGCTGACCCTGAGAGTTTCACACCCCTGATGGGTAATCCATACATTCAGGTACCCTCAGAGTGGGTCCGGATTGCTTTCACAGCACCGGCCGGCACACGCTATGTGGCCTTTAACTGCGTTTCTGACCAGTCATTTGCCCTCTTTATTGATCGTCTTGAGTTTACTGATCACGCCTCAGACCCCGTCACCCCCACAGGCTACATGATTTACAAAAACGGTGAACCTCTGGCCACAACTTCAGAAACTCACCTTACGCTGACACAACAGGAAACAGACAGAGACATTGTCTACACCGTGGCGGCTATAGGTCCGGAGCATATGAGCCTGCCTTCAGAACCTGTCACTATACGGCTGAGCTCTCTGAATGACATTAAACTGTCCGGGATAGAAATTACCCCGGATGCCACCGGTGTCACCATAAGCGGAGCCAAAAGTCAGATAAAGATTTTTACACCTGACGGAATCAGTGTTTACTCTTGTATTCCTGAGAATGAGAAGGTTCACGTCTCTCTTAACACCGGTGTTTACATAGTTTCTGCAGATAGCCTTACTAAGAAAATCATCATTCAGTAGCTTCAACATTTTAAGCGTATTAGCACAAAAAGTTCTTATTCTAATCGCGTTTTATTGTATAGCTGAATATATTTGAGTATATTTGCCGCAACTCATTACAACCAAGAATCATTTTCATCTTACATATAGATAGACGTAAAGACAAATTGGTAAAAAAGATTCTGTTCGGTTTTAAAGGAATCGGTCGGCCAGAATCACCATTCACAGATTCCAATATGCATTCAGTATGACGAAAGCATTATCTCACTTACTCTCATTGGCCCTGGCTGTTGTCATAAGCCTTCCCGCTTATGCAGCCACGCCGTTTGCCCGGAAAGTAAGCGCGGCTACAAACGCAGACAAGCCCGCTGCCGCGCAGAAAGTCCGCGCAGACAAACCCAAAGGGACTCTGTTCTCTAACAAACTCAAGAGCCTGCAAACTGGCGCCAATGCCTTCCGCACATCACAGGCCAAGGCTAACGCCGCCAACCGTTTCAAGGCTCCACGGAACGCTTCTGCAGCCCCGGCAAATCTTCTTGGTTCAGTAATTTTCTCTGAGAATGAAGACCTTGCCGTTCCCGGCATGTACACTGTACCGCAGGTTAGTGGCAGTGACTTTGGATTCTTAGGTTCTGATGTTAACGCATCCTATGGTGGCGTTATCATAGGTCAGGAGTACTATGCCACATCATCCTTCTCATTCTTTGGCTACACTTTCCCCGTACAGGAAGTCTACAGCACGGAAACCTGGGAATTCCTGCGCGAGTCTGAAGGACTGTCAAATTCAATACTGGCCATGGACGTTACCCTTGACCCGGTCACCGGAAACGTTTATGGTTTTTACTTTAATGAGGACCTCTCCGGCGCTTACTTCGGTATTGGTAATTATGCAGCCGGCTCTTCCACTCCCATCAAGGATCTGGACCGCTCATTCAACTGTATAGCAGCTGACGGCGAGGGCAACCTGTTTGCCATAGACATGACCGGTGTCCTCTACTCTGTGGACAAGAACACCGGTAATATGACCGCCATAGGCAACACCGGCGTGGTACCCTATTACACCTCTTCAGCAACCATTGACCCCCGCACCGGCCGCATGTTCTGGAGCGTATGTCCCGCTGATGAAACCGGTCTGCTCTTTGAGGTTGACACCACAACCGCTGAAGCCACTCTCCTGTGTCAGTTCTCCGGCAGTGAGCAGGTTTGCGGTTTGGTAGTACTTGCCCCCCTTGCTGAGGACGCAGCTCCCGCAGCCGTTTCTGACCTCAGTGTAAACTTTGAAGGCAGCAGCCTTACAGGTACCGTAGACTTCACCGCACCCGCCACCCTGTTTGACGGCACACCTGCTTCAGGTGATGTGGCTTATACAGTAACCGTTAACGGTGATAAGGTGGAATGTGCCACAACTACTTTCGGCGCCACCGTAAGTGTTCCGGTTACCGTTCCCGCTTCCGGAACTTATACCTTTGCTGTTTACTGCTCTAATGAGGCCGGTCAGGGTCCTCAGACCAGCACCTCGCTTTTCATTGGCTTTGACACTCCTGAGACTCCTCAGGTTAACGCTGTACTGGGTGACAACAATAATGTCACCGTAAGCTGGAATGAGATTTCAACCGGCGTAAACGGCTCCGCTCTGAGTGGTGTGACTTATGATGTTACCCGCATGCCCGGTAATGTGTCTGTGGTAGCCAACAGCACTGAAACTTCATGCACTGACGTACTTCCCCAGACCACTGACCTCACCGGTTATTACTACATCGTCACAGCTAAATGTAACGGTAATGTATCTGAGGCCGCAGAGTCAAATATCCTGGTGCTGGGAACCGTTACCCCAGCTTATGTAGAAGACTTCTCAGCTCCCTCAAGTGAAGCATTCTTCACCGTTATTGACGCAAACGAGGATACCCGCACTTTCCGTTACCATGCAGACGGAGAAATGCGTTACACTTACAATACCTCTCTGGATGCTGATGACTGGCTGATTACTCCCGGTCTGAATCTGGAAGCCGGCAAACTGTATTCTCTCATACTGGATGTTGCCGCTAACGGATATCCGGAGGCTTATGAGGTAAAGATGGGTAATGCCGCAACAGCTGAAGCAATGACCGTTTCTCTGGCAGCCAAAGAAACCCTCTCTGATAAAGCCTTTACAACTGTTGAAATACCTTTTACTCCTGCTGAAACAGGTGTAAGCTACATAGGTATACACTGCGTCAGCCCCGCTGACTCTTACCTGTTCAAGGTAAGCCGCATTGAAGTTACAGCTCCCCGCTCAGTTGACATCCCCGCTGACATCACTGACCTCACCGTGACCCCGGATGCCACCGGCGCATTAAACGCTGTAATCTCATTCACTGCTCCTGCCAAGACTTACGGCGGCAATGACATGACCGGAAGCATGACAGCCAAGGTAAGCAGAGATGGTGAACTCATCAGCACTGCCACCGTTATGCCCGGCGAAAAATGTACTGTCACTGACTCTGAACCCACTATGGGCGTACATGTTTACACTGCCGTTGTGACAAATGCTGAGGGTGACTCAAACACAGCCACCGCCAAGGCATACATTGGCGTAAATGTCCCCGGAAATGTAACTTTCGTTTCTGCAACTGAAGACCCTGAAAACTACGGCAATGTAACCCTCACCTGGGATCCCGTAACAGTGGACGTGGACGGTAACCCTATCTCATCCAGCCTGGTGACTTATGCCATCCTTGATGAGAGCTACACCATCATTGCCAGCGGTCTCACTGACTGTACTTACACATTCCAGGCACAGTCTCCCACTGCAACACAGCGTCTGTGCGAGTGGTATGTTGCCGCTCAGACCAGCAATGACTACGGCGAATTCTGCCCCTCAAATCTCGTCTTTGTAGGTGCTCCCGAAGAAGATTATACTGACTCTTTTGCTGACGGTAAAGTAAGTTATGACTACATGATTTCATCTGAAGGTGAAGGCGCATGGTCACTCTTTACTGATGAAAACTTCTCTGACGTTAAGTCTCAGGACGGCGACAACGGCTTCCTGGGTCTCAAGGGCCAGTACATTAATGACGGCGGTTCTCTGGAAACCGGAAAGATTCTGGTTCCGCAGAAGAGTCCCGTACTGACATTCTACACCCTGCCACTGGCTGCGAATGACATTAACACAATAAAAGTTGAGGCTCTGACTGCTGACGGTGACAAGACTCTGGTATCCCTGGTTGAAAACCAGCTGGGTCTGGAATCTTATGATGTACCCACCTGGGTAAGAGTCAGTGTGAACATGGCAGAATACGCCGGCAAGGTGGTTCGCCTGCGTTTCACTGTCAGCGTTCAGTCACACGGATATATCCTCTTTGATAACATTGCCCTTACCACCGGCCTTGATTACGACATGGCCGTTAAGGGAATCAGCGCCCCTGCCAATGTTACTCCCGGCCAGGAATATGAAGTAAGCGTGGACATTGCCAACCTGGGCGGTCAGAAAGCAGAAAACGCAGCAGTAAACCTGTATGCTAACGGTGCCCTCTTTGACAGCGTGAACTCACTTGCCCTTGAGCCCGGAGCCTCCATGACTGTTGACTTTACTGCATGTCATAACATCACCGCTGATGAAGCCACAGAATATTATGCGGAAATAGTATTACCGGAGGATGAAAATCCTGACAATAACATTTCCAAGACAGTTACCGTGGCCCTCAAGCACAATAAGTTCCCCACTGTTCAGACTCTTGAGGCTGTCAGCACAGAAAACGGAGTGAAACTCACATGGGTTGCTCCTGACACTGAAAGTGCTGCCACCACAGAATCATTTGAAGAAGCAGAATCATGGGCTCATGAAGTGGAAGGATGGACATTCATTGACGGCGATGAATCAGAAATCGGCGGCATACAGGGTCTGGAACTGCCTGGCATTGAGGCTGGAAAATCCAAGGCTTCATACTTTGTATTTGACAACACCCTTGAACCCATCGCCGGAAGCTCATATTATGCGGCCGTAACAGGCAACAAGTTCATTGCAGCCATGTTCCGTTATGATGACGGTCAGACCAGTGACTGGGCCATCTCACCCGAACTCAGCGCTAAAGCTCAGACTGTTTCATTCTATGCCAAGAGCTACAGCGGCCAGTATCCTGAAAAGATTCAGGTACTCTACTCTACCACAGGCACTGACATTGCTGACTTCACTCCCGTCATGACTGTTAACTCTGTTCCTCAGGACTGGACAGAATATACAGCTGATCTTCCTGAAGGTGCCAAGTACTTTGCCATCCATTCTTGCGCTCAGGGCTCATTCATGCTCTTTGTGGATGACGTTACATACGCTCCTGCAAACAGCACCCTGGAGCTCACCGGTTACAATGTTTACCGCAACGGAAACATACTTAACCAGAGCGTACACAACAACATAGAATATCTTGACACTGACGCAGAAGACGGAGACCACACATACCACGTTTCAGCAGTATATGACCGTGGCGAGAGTGCTCCTGTATCTGTTAAGGTTAGCCACAGCGGCATCTTCGGCGTAAGCTCTGAAGCTGTACGCATCACCACCCTTAACCGCGCCATAGTAATCACCGGAGCTGAAGGCAAGAACATCAGCGTTTACAGCACTGACGGCAAGCTTCTCTTCAGCGCCAAGGGCCACGCAAACACCGTTATCCCCGCACAGGCAGGCGTTTACATGGTTCAGGCCGGCGATACCGTAAACAAGGTTAACGTCAAGTAAAACATCGCTGAGTAAATCCTACTTCAAGTAAGAACTGACGCAAAACGTAGGCCACAGCGGCATCTTCGGCGAAAACAAATCTTACTTCAAGTAGAACCACCCTAAAAAAACAGTCCCCGGCCCCGCCGCAGACTGTACACTCCCACCCAAGAGGCTGTGTCGCTAAACTTACGACACAGCCTCTTCTTTTCTGTACTGCCACTTCTCTTACTTTAAACCGAAACCACTTCCCCTACACCATATTCCTTAAACAACTACCCGCAGATACCTCTATCCACCTCGCTCATGTTGTATTCAATTTAGATGTGAGTCTAAATTTACGCATCGTTTTCTCAGGATTTATCACTATATTTGTAAAATTATTCTTTAAAGAAATTTTTCTTTCAAGTTTTACTCTCTTAAATTACACGACAGTCCTCATTGAGGGAACCTCAATGACTTATAATTTACCAGACATGTCTGACATATCAGAATTCCACCTTTTTGCAGGTATAGGAGGCGGCATTTATGGAGGTATAATCCTGAATCATAAGTGCGTAGGCGGTGTGGAAATTGACCCATACGCACAGACCGTACTTAATCAGAGAATGGAAGACGGCTGGATGGAGCCTTTTGAAATATATCCGGACATTACCACCTTAGACGGAGCGCACTTCAGAGGGCAATTTGATATCCTCTGCGGCGGTTTCCCATGTCAGGCATTCAGTACGGCCGCACACGGCAAAAATATCCCTGAAAAAAATCTCTGGAACCATATGAAAGTCTTTGTCCGGCGTAGCCAAGCGCCTGTTGTGTTTGCAGAGAATGTGGTTTTAAGAGCCATCAGTCACGCTCAGAAAGACTTGCAGGATTTAGGGTACAGAGTCTCCATTTGCAGACTCTCATGTAAAGATTTGGGAGCAGATCATCAGAGAAATAGATTCTGGCTCCTTGCTGTTAAGGATGAGGCTGTTTTTAAAAGAGTGGCTGAGCATGTAAATAATCTCCCTAAACTTCACTCCGCATGCTGGACAGCGAATGCTAATCTGATGGAATATCCCGCAAAGGTCAAGGTCAAACGGAATCAGCTCAGGGGTGTTGGTAATGCACAGTCTCCCTTAGTATGCGCATCAGCCTTCAGAATCCTTGTAAACAGACTCTTAGCCCTTGACTACACTTCCGTGGTTGTTTCCCCGGAGGAATTAAACCGGGTCTTTACCCCGCACAAGACCTGGATTCAGACTGAATATAACAATATAGGGGGAGTGCATACCCCTACCACAATGGCTAATTACCACTGCGCATCAATGATGAAACATCAGTCATGTGTTAACTTTGTAAAAGTATTTGGTAAACCGTCACCGCTTAACGCAGAATACCTCATGGGGTTACCCATTGGAGCCTCATCACCTGAATCAGTTTCCACTAACTTTTTAAAAGCATGGAAAAACACACTCTATTAAGTCTTCTCAAGGCCAAATATAAACCGCTTGACGGAGGAGACACCTACTCAGGTACTTACGGCAGCATCCCTAAGAAGGGCCTTTTTACGGAGCAATTAACCAACCGTCCAAGTAAGTCTTGGCCCAAGGCCCAATTCCTTGTGACCTCCGAATCTGAACAGAGCCCTCATTCAATACCTGAAATAGTTAGTGCGTTTAAGAGGATGTGTTCCGGTTATGAGAAACAGAACCAGATACTCTTTCTTGAAAAGGATGATAAAACCTGGGACGTTTACGATGCTAAAGGGATACTACTGGGACACGAAGAATTCATAGAGGCCCTCACCTCTAAAAACAAGAATACGGAATGCTCAGTTAACAAGGTATTCCTGCGAGCCATGCGCACTAAGCCTTTTTTACTGCTGGCAGGTATTTCAGGAACAGGTAAAAGCCGCCTGGTGAAGCAGATGGCTTTTGACTGCTGTCCGCCCGGAGAGCTACGTAAAGACAACACCACGCCCGGCAATTACTGTCTGATAGAGGTAAAGCCAAACTGGCATGACTCCACTGACTTGCTGGGTTATGAAAGCCGTATCAACGGACCTGAGTACGTTCTTACTAAATTTGTCAAGTTCCTGACCAAGGCCATGCTTTATCCACACACCCCTTTCTTTATATGCCTGGATGAGATGAACCTTGCTCCTGTTGAACAGTACTTTGCTGAGTTTCTGAGCGTTCTTGAAAGCCGTAGGCGTATCAGCAACACCATTACAACTGAAGCCCTCATTGACTCTTCTGTCTTTAAGGATTATGAACAGACACTGAAATTTAAGCTTTTTGATATTAAACAAGAGATAGCAGATTATGATGGTTCCACAACATCAGATACATCTTCTCATTACGTTAAGGAAAATGCAATTTATGAGACACTGAAAGACCATGGTCTGCGCATACCGGAAAATGTCATTGTCATAGGCACTGTTAACATGGATGAAACCACTCATCAGTTCTCGCGTAAGGTTATTGACCGCGCAATGACTATAGAAATGAACCTCCCGGATGATAACCCGTTTATGAAATTTTATGATAGCAACGAACCCGGTTACCTGGACTCTCCGGCAGATGCTTCGCTTTTTATACCAAAAATGGTGTATGCTGCAGATGCTCTTGAAGAACTCGCAAAAGATAATGCGGACAAGATAGAATGGCTTAAAAAGGAAATAGCACACATTCTGACAGAGATTAATTCCCGACTTGAAGCAACTCCTTTCAAAATTGCTTACCGCGTTCAGAATGAGCTCATCTTATATTTCTTTGAACAGTGGTGTGATGAGGACAGACCTGACAAGATAGAAAGTTGGCATACTATACTCAACAGCGCTGTTGACCAAATACTGATAATGAAAGTGTTACCTCGAATTGAGGGTGATAACGAACTCCTTGAAGAACCTCTTAAGCTGCTGTTGGAATTATGCAGAGATGGCAAATATCCTAATGCCTATAAGAAACTGAAAGAAATGGCAGAAAGACTTGAAAAGGCTCAGTTCACCTCATTCTGGCCATAATAGCAACACATGGACGTATTATCTTTCAAAAGCCATGAAGACAAGGTTATTATCACTGCCACCACTGCCGCAGATATGGACAAGTGCTGGGAGCGATTTCGCTCACGTGTGAAAGATAATGCTGACTCCTACTGCGACTACTGTTCATCTATCTCCGGGACACTTTCCCTGGCCAACCCCGATCACAGTCATTCACTTGAAAAAGTAACGGATACTCCCGGCCGTGAGTGGCTAAAGCTTCCACCCGTTTTCTATGAAACTGCAGTCTACAATGTAAGTATTCAATTTAATGATATTGATGATGAGCCGGTCATTCTTCACAAGCTCAAAAGAGTGACTGAGCTTTTCTCCAGAATCAAACTGGGGCCCAAACGCTGGCTGCTCACAGCTCCACTGTCATTTGTCAACGAGCCTGGTATATTTGAACTTACATTCAGATATAAACCCTGTGAGAAACCGGAGCGCACAGATAAGTTCATTTTTCGCGTCGTTTCGCCCAAACTGGACACTAAAAGTGATTACAATCTAATCCTTGCTGAGATTAACGCCCAGTATAACCGGATAATTTATCAATATCTGACCCTCACACTGCAGAACTTGCAGAGCGGTGGACGGTCTGACAATGATGTTGTGTGGCTCTCCATCTTCCGTAGTATTGCAGGAGAATATGAGAAATGGGTCAGATACATTGTAAACAAGCCTCATCTGCGCCAGTCCCATCAGATACGTCATGACCGCGCAGACCGGATAAAGCTCTGGGCACCACAGATGGCAGAGCGCTTTGCTCAGGTCAAGGCGGAAGGACGCCTTGAACGCGAGCATTTCCATCACCGCGAGATTATCCATACCCACAATACACGCGAGAACCGCTTTGTCAAGTTTACTCTTGACCGTATCAGCAAGCGGCTGACTGCCATAGTGGAAATTATCAGAGACAGGAATTCAAGAGCTAAGAAAGCAGATAAGGTGGCGGAAAGCGAGCTTACAGAGCTTGACCGCCTCGCAACATCACTTCAACGCCTCAGACATTCCTCACTGATGCGCGGCCTCAAGGGTGAGCCTCTGCGTTCAGAAAGCATGGTTCTGCAAAAGCGTACCGGCTATGCCCAGGTGTACCGTAACTGGCTTATTCTTCAGAAAGGCATTGATTTCTTTGAAGGGTCTAACGCCATTGGCATGCGTCCACTCTGGGAGCTGTATGAACTCTGGTGCTTTCTGAAAATACGTCTCATGGTGGCCTCTATACTGGGATTACACTTTGACAACCATGAAATCACTGAATCCCGGGTACCCATGATACAACCCTTTGAGGATAACAGCCGGGAACACATTGTGGTCTATAACTGTGCTGACGGCTCAAAGGTAAAACTTCATTATCAGCATACTTATAACCGCAGTTCCGGAACAGTGCATACCGCAACCACTGAAAATCGTCCGGATATAGTACTTACCATCATTAAGCCTGACAGTTTTGAACTGACATACCTCTTTGATGCAAAATATAGGTTGAGAGATGACAATCACCTTAATCAGGAGGACCGTAATGAACCGGATATCTCCAGTGAGGGAGCTGACACACCCCCGGCTGATGCAATAAATCAGATGCACAGATACCGCGACGCCATTTATTTTGGTTCTAACAAACACTCTCACTCTTCCAAAGAGATTATTGGCGGTTATATTATCTTTCCCGGACGCGGAAATAATGACAGTGTACGGCAGCGCTACTTTTACAAAAGCATAGAAACAATAAACATAGGCGCCTTTCCTCTGTTACCGGACGCTTCTGACAAAGCTAATGAAGGGTCTCTACTTTACGAGTTCCTTTCCACAATACTTCTCACGCCCCATGCCTACGACCATATAAAAGACTCAATTCCGCAAAAAGGGCTTCAGTATGAATCAACATTTGAGCCCTCTGAAGAAGACATCGTGCTCGTAGGTTACTACAAAACTGAACAGTGGGACCTGATAGTAAGCAACAGGCTCTACTACGTCCCGGCAGCCCTGGACAAAGGTTCAATTAATCTTGTATCCGGATTTGAGAGAACAAAATATCTGCTCCTGCACCACCATAATAATCGCCTCATGGTACGCCTTACCGGTGGCGGTCCTAAGTTTTACCCCCGCGAAGCTCTTGAGGCACTCGGCTTCAAACCTGGAGGCAAGTATTACCTCGGATTTGAGATAAAGGATTTTACACCGGTGGCCGGGATTGACCCACGGGATTATGACCTTGAGAGGAAAGGTAAGCACAGCACAAGTCCTTACTTCACCAATCTTAAATCAATTAAGAAAAACATACTGTCTGGACCTCCTCCCCAACTTTGATTAACAAATTTATATAGATATTGAAGTACAGAATCACAACCGGGTTGCAGATGATTTTCCTTTGAGACGTAAAGGCGTGAGGAGGCTTGGAATCCGCTTTATTCCCCACGTACCATTTCCTCTCCACGCTTGTACTCTCCGTCTTATTTTACTATCTTTGCGTATGGCGTATGAAAGGTGTACATCTGACACCTGATGATTAATTAGTACTTAAACGTATGAGTTTCTGGGACTTTGTTTTTAAACTTTTATTACTCAAGTGGCTGTTTGGCTCATCAGATGAGGAATCTGAAACATCCTGCTCATATTCACCTGAAGATGATTATGACACTGATAATGATTCTCTGTTTAGTGGCACCAATACATTTCACGGTCCGCCTCCATATAATGGATGGGAGACCGGTGATGATGACTGGGGCTCAGACTCCTCCAACTTCTTTCATGATGAACAGGATGATTATGACATTACGGATGATTATTAGACCCGGATTTTTTCTATCTTTGTAGCTGGATTTGCGCATGTGTTTTGCGCCGTAATTGACCACATAAATGTATATTGACATCAATCTTCCTCTGCCGGTTGTTCTTCTGCTGTCCGCATCTTTTTTGCTGGCGCTTTACATAATTGTTATTTCCCTGGCTCCCGCAAGACGGGTACTCAGGCAACGCAGGCTGTCTGACGCACAGGATAACACAGAAGCATCTCCTGAGGAGCTCCCTGAGGCATCAGTAATTGTCTGCTGTAGAGATGAAAATGAGCTGCTGGAAGAACTTCTACCCACTCTCCTGACCCAGGAATATGCGCCGGGTTATGAGGTGATAGTGGTAAATGAAGGAGAAAATTCACTCCTTGAGACTCTCGTGGCTGACTTCCAGATTCATTATCCTAATCTTTACCTGGCCCACACTCCTGACGGCGCCCGTAACCTGAGCCGCAAGAAACTGGCCATAACGCTGGGCATTAAGGCCGCGCGCTATCCAGTGGCAGTTATCACGGGTGCTCAGGCACTCATTCACAGCACCCGCTGGCTTGCATCCATAATGGCTCCTTTTGCTGATGAAGATATTGAGATGTCCGTGGCACCGGTAATGCCTGACGCGGAATCTGACACAGACTTTGGCCGACGCACCCGCGCCTTTGACACCACCGTTGACACCGTGATATGGTTAAATTCAGCCCTACGTCACCGTCCGTGGAGGGCTCACAGCCTTAACATGGCATACAGGCGCAGCCTCTTCTTCAGAGCCAAAGGCTTTGCCCGCTCATTAAATAAGCATCAGGGAGACGACGATATATTTGTAAATCAGGTGGCAACCCGCCGTAATACCGCTGTGGTCCTTGACTCTGACGCCCTGGTATATTACCATGCCGGAGGCGGCGCATCGCAATTCATGGCGGAGAGGGCCACACGCATTTTCACCGGCCGTTTCACCAGACGCAGTCCACGCCGCATAAGCGCCCTGAACTTCTGGCTTCTGTGGCTATGGACGGGCATCACCGCCCTGGCCGTATATCTGGATTTTAACAACATTGCCACCCTGGTGGTGACCCTGCTGCTGACACTGATACTCCTTGGTTTTATCACAGCCACATGGCGCAGCGTTATGATATCTCTCCATAGCCGTCATCTGCTGCTAACACTACCCTGGATGGCATTTACCAGGCCTCTGCGTATGATGTGGTACCGTGTACGCGTACATTTCATCCACAGCAAAAAATACACCTGGGAATAAACTGTGACACTATTCCATTTTCACGGACATATTTTGCTCATTAAAAAAATTATTGTGCATAATGTTTGGGACAAAATATAAAAGTGTTATATTTGCCATTGTTAAAAACCAACCATATCCAACGAATGAATAACGATATTGACTGGGGCAAGCTGCCCTTTGGCTACTACCCCACAGATTACAACGTCCGTTGCTACTTCAAGGACGGAAAATGGGGTGAAATAGAAGAAAGCACCTCAGAGAAGGTGGAACTGCATATTGCCGCCACCAGTCTCCATTACGGCCAGGAAATTTTTGAAGGGCTCAAAGCTTTCCGTGGTGCTGACGGAAAAATACGTATATTCCGTCTGGAGGAAAATGCAAGACGCATGCGTGAGAGCGCCAAGGGTCTGATGATGGAACCCATACCTGAAGAAATTTTCAGAGAAATGTGTATCCGCGCCGTTAAGCTTAATGAGCGCTTTATTCCCCCTTACGGCAGCGGAGCCTCCTTATACCTGCGTCCGGTTGAGATAGGCCTGACTCCCCGTATTGGTGTAAAACCTGCTGATGAGTACCTGTTCATGGTAATTGCCACACCCGTGGGTCCATACTTCAAACAAGGTTTCGGTGTCTCCAACTACTGTATCACCCGCGCACATGACCGCGTGGCACCCAAGGGCACCGGCCGCTTCAAATGCGGAGGTAACTACGCCGCCGCCATGCTTGCAGGCGAGGAAGCTCATGCAAAAGGCTACTCTGCCGTCCTCTTCCTGGACCCCCTGGAAAAGAAATATCTGGATGAATGTGGCCCCGCCAACTTCTTTGGAGTACGCGACGGAAAATATGTCACTCCCAAGAGTGAGTCCATTCTTCAGTCCATCACCAACATGAGCCTCCAGACACTGTGCGGTGACCTGGGCATAGAGGTGGAATGTAGAAAAATCCCCGTTGAAGAACTGGAATACTTCACTGAGGCTGCTGCCATTGGTACAGCCGCCGTGGCATCCCCCATTGGCTGTATTGATGACCTTGACACCGGCAAGCGCTATGTTATCTCCAAAGACGGCCAGCCAGGCCCCGTCAGCAAGGCCTTATACAAAAAACTCAATGCCATCCGTCTGGGTGAAGAAGAAGACATCCACGGCTGGAACACCATTGTGGAATAAGAGCCTGTTCCCCAATATTTGTTAAATACAGGGCGGTCAGGCATTGATTGATATTATTCACGCAGTGAAGGAGTTATGCGGTTGCATAACGACTGAAGCATGTGGATAAAAGCAACAATGGATGACTGAGGCTATGGTAATAACCAGTGAAATATAATTTAGAGTACAATAAAAGTTAAAAATATCCTTATTAATGCCTGACAACCCAAATATACATATCGCATCTCGCGGACATCTTTTGGCCTGTGTATCAGTCACAGTGCCACAGCACTGCTCCCTCAACCCAAGCCAAAATCTGCTCCACGATATGCGACCCCGTTTCTAACAAATATTGGAGAACAGGCTCTAAGAGTGTTTAAAGCAATTATTGACAAATATTATCCTTCAGGGTCCGGTGCAGATGAGTTGCGCCGGACCCTGGAGATTCATAGCACAGCCGTTGCCGCCCTGGCGTTGGACATAAACTCACGCCTGCCGGAGCCCCTGGACCCGCTTTTGGTCCAGAACGCAGCCATGCTGCATGACATTGGCATCTTTAAGACTTATGCTCCCGGCATAAACTGTCACGGCACTGAGCCATATCTGCGCCATGGCATCATTGGCGCACAACTCCTGCGGGAGTGTGGAGCCCCGGAGGCAATAGTAAATGTTGCCATGCGTCACACCGGTGCCGGTATCACAGCTGCAGATATAATAAAATACAACCTACCTCTACCTCCCGGTGATTACACCCCCCGCACTTCACTGGAAAAACTCATCTGCTATGCTGACAAATTCTTTTCCAAGACGCACCTCTCTGAACCGCCCAAATCTCTTGAGAGAGTAAGAACCGGCATCAGTAAGTGGGGAGAAGACTCTCTCCTGCGCTTTGACAGCATGCACCGCCTATATATGCCATACCTGCCACCATCCATAAAATAAGAGACGGTCACAGAAACTAAGCAGAGCCATAGAGAGCACTCCACCGGCTTATGACCCATGCTCAATAATAACAAATTACACCCCGGAAGTAAGACACAAACTTCCGGGGTGTAATTCATTAAACAGATGCAGTCAGGCTGTTATCTTCAGGCCTGTAGTTTACCACACATAAGTAAACGCACAGTTCTCCACCTGATATTTCCTGACTTTGACAATGGGTCACCCAAATTGGTTTAGTCCGGGAACAGTG
>CAMWLS010000040.1 GCA_947175205.1 uncultured Porphyromonadaceae bacterium
ACCAACGACCCTCTGATTAACAGTCAGATGCTCTAACCGACTGAGCTATTGAAGCGAAAAACAGCCCCCTCCGGGGAATTGCGATGCAAAATTAATATTAATTTCTGTCAATGCAAAATTTTCATCAAAAAAATTAGAAAAAAGTTGGCTAAGTCAGGGAAGTCAAGGAAAGTCAGAAGTCGGAGTGATGAAGCTATGTATTAAAAGTATTAGTGCAGGGTGATTAGGTTATAACTTATGGGGAGGGTGGGAAGTGTGTATTAACAAAGTTTAGGGGGTGGGATTGAAAAAAAATGCTTAATTTTGCCCCTAAAACTCAATAGAATGCCATCTTATGAAAGTTCTATGGCTAAACGGTTATGCACCTGACGGGACTCCGAAGCTGCGTCTGGTGGCTGACTCTGCGGCAGTGAAGCATGACAGGCCGGTGTTTGCACCTGATTATGCCGGCGGTTGCCGCGGCGTGGCCGCAGTGGCTGTGCGTATCTCACGCCTGGGGCTGAATATCAGCCCGCGCTTTGCAGAGCGTTACTTTTCAGAGTACCTTCCGGTGCTTCTGATTCTGCCTGAAAGCTGCGCGGATGTTTACGGTACCAACGGCCTCTATCTGGCGGCTGACAACACCTTTGTCACCGGGGACTCCCTGGAGGCAGCACAGGTGCAGGGCTCTGTGGAGCTGAGTTCCGGAGCAGCATCCGTGACTGTGGACTGCGCCCCACAGGTAATGGCGCGAGCCATTGCCGCCATCAGCCGGCATACCACGCTTAAGCTGGGAGATATTGTGGTTTACGGGTCTGAGTGTCTGCCGCTGCCGGTGGCTCCGGGTGAGAATGTGAAGCTAAGCCTGCAGGGAGAGGAACTTGTGAGGGCCCGGATAAAATAAAATGCTAAATAAAACGTTAGAAATCATTATACTTAAATCAATTCTTGCACTATATGTTCTTAAATAAAACCATGAAACACACACTGCGCGTGCTGTGTGTGGCACTGGCAGGCGCGGGCGCTTTTCAGAGCGCCGGTGCAGCAGGATATGCCACGGAGTCGCGCCTGGCCACAGGAAACTGGGTTCGCATAAAGGTTACCCAGCAGGGTATAAACGCCATAAGCTATGACAAACTGCGCGAGTGGGGCTTCTCAGACCCGTCCCGCGTGGCCGTTTACGGTTACGGCGGTGTCATGATGCTGGACCATAACATGCCCGAGACCCTGCCTGATGACCTGAATCAGACCGCCACCCTGCACCTGAATGACCGCATACTGTTTTACGGTGTAGGCGCCCAGAAAAATGCTACGTCAGGTTATTCCACTGCCAAGCGCACCATGAATACCTTTGATGACGGCGGATATTATTTCCTTTCTGACGCTGAAAACGTTAAGTCCATTCCGTCATACGCATACCGCCAGTATGTGAGTACTGACCCCAAACGCCGCACCACCCACACCAGCATCTCCGCCTTTGAGGAAGATATGGTGAATCCCAGCGTTGGCGGCGGCATCTTCTTTGGCGCTTCCATAAAGGAGGGCCAGGACTATGAGATAAAGTTACCTATGTATGACTTTGACCCCTCGGAGTCACGCTACAGTTACGGTACACTGGAATATGCCTTTGCGTCCTTCAACACTCAAGAGCGCACCCCGCTGAACCTTACACTGCCGGCAGAACTTACCACCACCAGCGGCATCAGGGTGGTGCAGGCAGCCCGTATAACAGACACCAAGAAAATGTACACCACCGGTAGCGGTTCAGGCTCCATACAGCCTTCCGGTGACCGTAATCCCGGCATGCTGACATTCACCTTCAGCCGTGCGGCCAATGACAAGGCCACGAATGTGTGGATGGACTATCTGAGCTTTGTATACCCCCGTGCAAACCGCCTGACTGACCACTCACAGATAATGATGCACTTCTTTGACCTCACTGCCGGCCGCAGTAACGGTTTTGAAATCAAAGAGGCACCCTATGAGACCACAGAAATATGGAGCATCAGTAACGAGACTGACATACACCGCTATGAGTTACGCCGCTCGCAGACCTCAGTGGTGGGTACCTTTGAGAGCGGTACTCAGGCGCACATAGTGGTTTTTAACAAGACCGCTGACTTCCCTGAACCCGCTTTTGCCGGTGAGGTTAAGAACCAGAACCTCCATGCCCTCTCCACTCCTGACATGGTGGTGATTACCACCCCGGAGCTTCTGCCCTATGCCCAGGAACTGGCCCAGGCACACCGTGACCACGAAGGCCTGGATGTGCTGGTGGTGACTCAGGATGAGATTTTTAACGAGTTCTCATCAGGTACACGCACTCCTGTGGCCTACCGCAGAATGTTGAAGATGCTTCTGCAGCGTGACCCCTCAAAACTGAAGTGGCTCATGCTCTATGGCCCCACCAAGGTGGACATGCGTGCTAACCCTGACCGCCTGCTCACTTATGAGACTGACGTGCTGCAGTATGCCCTTTCTGAAGCCCAGAGCTTTGCGTCAGACAATTATTTTGGCATGCTGGAGGATGATTTTGACATAACCAAGGTGTGGCTTCAGCCCATGACCATAGGCGTGGGGCGTGTCCCGGTCCGCAATGTTGGTGAGGCTTCAGTGATAAATGCCAAGCTTATAAGCTATATCAAGAATCCGCCGTCAGCAGAGTTTGCTGACCGCGGTGTCTTTATCTCAGATGAAGGTGACTCCTTTGCTCATATCACCCAGTCAGAGCAGAGCGTGGCATATATGGTGGACTCCAAGCCCGGTTACTCTCCTTACCGCGCCACTGTGCTTATACAGAAGCATGAGAATCTTAACGCCCCGCTGACACAGCGCCTGATCTCCACAGAGCTTAAGCGTGGCCTGGGACTAATGGTATATAACGGCCACTACGCCCATGGCGCCAGCTATATGGGACAGCGCCGCCTGTGGTCTGAGATACTGGTGAACAGCACGCAGTACAAGACTCCCGTCTTTGCTGTCCTTGCCACCTGCTCAGCTTACTGTTATGATGTGGCTGACGTGACCATGGCTTACTCCTTGCTCAAGGCTGACGGTGGTGCCATAGGCGTTATTGCAGCTGACCGCGCCGTGTTCCTGAACCATAATCAGAACACCGCCATTGCCGCCATCAGTGCATATGCTGACGCCACAGAAGACATAGCCCTGGGTGATGTGGTTAAGATTCAGCATAACGCCATACGCTCAGGTGAGTCAGCACCCGCCACAGACCTGGCCATAAACTCCATGTGCTATAATCTGTGCGGTGACCCCGCCATAAAGCTCCCCAAACCCTCACGTAAAGTGAAACTGACTGCCATAAACGGAAATGCCGTCAGTGATGATGACCAGACCATGACAGAGGCTTATGACCTTGCACCCGTTACCCTGGAAGGCGTGGTGACTGACGCCGCAGGTAATGTGGACGCTTCTTTCAACGGAACCGTGAGCATAAATGTATTTGACGGCAGGCAGCGTTACAAGACCCACTCTCCCTCAGCTTATGACAGAGGTGATTACTATGTGGACCTGGACCAGACACTGCTGGGCGTTCTCAACGGTACCGTAACAGACGGTGTCTTTACCGTGAAGGGTATTCTCCCTGAGGTGCATGTTACAGGCTCAGTTAACCGTCTTTCTCTGGTGGCAAGAAGTGACAGCCACACAGGCACCGGAGGTTTCCACGGACTGTCCATCAAAAACGGCACATTGCGTGCTGAGGACCTGGCCGCTGAATATCCCGCGCCTGAAATCAACTCCTTCACCCTGAACGGGCAGGACTTCAGTAATGACATAGTGGTAACCAATGGCTCCGTAATGGAGATAGCCGCACTGGTGGACGGCGGAGAGGCCGGCCTTAACGTGGGCGGCGGCGGACTCACCACCACAGTGCTGACACTGGACGGAAGCAATACCCAGGAGACAGCCGGCGGAGCGTACACCGTGCAGAATGACGGGATGATACACTTTGCATACCGTCTGCCGCAGGTTACAGTGGGACGCCATACGGTGTCTTTCCGTGTGGCTAATAACGCCGGGCAGGTTACTGAGCTGCAGCGCAGCTTTGTAGTGGCCTCTCCCACAGCCCTGACCACCCTTTATATGACAGATCACACCGCGCGTGATTATGCCATCATAGAAAGCACAGAGGCCCTGGACGGGGAAAACACCCTGCTGATAGAAGATGCTGCCGGCCGTCCCGTACTCCGCCGCACAGGTGTAAGTTTCCCCTATACCTGGAATCTGAAGAACAACTCCGGGAAGACTGTTGCTGACGGATGCTACCGCGTGCGCGTGCTTCATAAGAACGGAAATATTCTCAAGGGCAGTCCGTCACTGGATGTGGTGGTGGTCAAATAGCCCCTTAGTTTAACAGAAACAGACTGCTGTGGAAACCAGAGTTATCTATACCGTTGACTGCGGAAACACGCGCACCAAGGTGGGCGTGTGGCACAATGACCGTCTTATGGCCACCCGGGTGTGGACCGGTGATGAGGTCAGCGCAGATTTAGAACATATGGTACAGACATATGGGCGTCCGCAGCAGTGCGTTTATTGCAGTGTCAGCGGAAATGCCGCGGCGGCTCTGGAGCTGGCATCCATTTTCGGGGTGCCGGCTTTTCACGTTACCGGCAGTGAGTGTTTCCCGCTGGATTTTGACTATACGGAAGACACCCTGGGTGTGGACCGCAAGGTGGCTGCCGTGGGAGCCGCCTCACGTGCCGGAGCACATGACACCGTGCTGGTGGTGGATGTGGGCACCGCGGTGACGTATGACCTGGTGGAGATGCGTGGCCTTGAACCTCCCGTATTCCGTGGCGGAAACATAGCCCCCGGTATAGAGCTGCGCCTGCGCAGCCTGCATGAGCACACCAGCCGTCTGCCGCTGGTGAGTCCTGACGGCCCGGTATCACTTCTGGGACACACCACAGAGCAGGCCATGCGTAACGGTGCCGTGTGCGGAGTGGTGGCTGAGATTGAGTATTATCACGGCCGTATGCCTGCAGGAACCTTACTGTTCCTCACCGGTGGCGGTGCGCCTGATGTGCTGCCCGCATTGCCGCAGGCCACTCATACTCCAGACCTGATGATGCGCGGTCTGTACCGGCTGTACACATATTTTGAGAAATCTAAAGAACAAGGAATCTATAACATTAAACCGCAAGATGATAAAAAAGAGTTTTAAACGGCTGAGGTTGACGGCACTTGCTGCCATGGCTGCTGTGTGCTTCACCGCTGTTGCAGAGAATGGAATTCTATCACCGTACTCACGTATAGGTTACGGTATTATGCGTGATAACGCCACCTCGGCTCAGAAAGGTCTGGGAGGCACCGGTTATGCCATGAACAGCGGCAGGCAGATAAACGTGATGAATCCGGCTTCTTATGCCGCCATTGACTCGCTGACCTTCCTCTTTGATATGGGTATAGACCTGACTGCGGTATGGCAGACAGAGAACCAGAATGGAACCAGACTGACTGACAACAACTTTGGCGGAGGCCTGGATTACATCACCATGCAGTTCCCCCTGGGTAAATACATGGGCGGTAGCGTGGGTCTGCTGCCGTATTCCAGCGTTGGTTATGCTTTCGGGTCCGATATAGAGAACGGATATGTGAGCCGCGCCGGCTCAGGAAGCATAAATGAACTTTATCTGGGTATTGCGGGACGTCCGTTCCGCGGCTTTACCGTGGGTGCAAATGTGGCTTACCTCTTTGGAACCACATATAAGGACACTTACGCAGGCTCTGATAATGCCGGAACCATCCTCTTTGAGCGTCAGCTTGAGGTGCGTGATTATAAACTGGAATTCGGTGCCCAGTATAGCTTTAACGTTGACCCGCTGAACCGCTTTACCCTGGGTCTGGTGTATGCTCCCAAGAAGGACCTGCACGGACATGCAGAGACGTATTCATACAAGTATGACGCCTCCAATCCCAGCCCGGAGCTTACTGACCGCTCCAAGCTCAAGGGAAATTATTCACTGGCAGAAAGCTGGGGCGCCGGTATAAACTGGCAGTGGGGCAGCCGCTGGATGGTAGAGGCAGACTTTACTTATCAGCCATGGAGCAACGCCAAGTTTGACGGTGACGGTCTGGAAGAAGAACTCACCCGTATGGCCAACCGCTACCGCGGCGGCATAGGTATCCAGTTTATGCCCGCACAGCGCGGCCCTTATTATAAGGTAATCCGTTACCGTCTGGGTGCTTTCTATGACCGTGATTATCAGACCGTACAGGCAAACAACGTGCGTGAATACGGTATCACCGCCGGTTTCGGGCTCCCTGTGCCCAGCTTCAAGACTGTGATTAACCTGGCCTTTGAATGGCGTCACCGTCAGGCCTATCCGGCACGACTTATCTCAGAGAACTATCTTAACATAAGCATAGGTGTGAACTTTAATGAGATGTGGTTCCGCCAGAATAAGTTACGCTGATACACAGTGTGACGCTCTCAAGGCGGTGGATATGAAAAAGGCCGTTTCAGGTATTCTAACGCTGCGGGTTCTGCCGGCGGTGGTTCTGATGGCGCAGGTCACCATGGTGGCCTGTTCGGAGACCACACGGACATATATCCCTGATCCCGGAGATCCTGAACATGTGCCCACCATGACCACCACCAATGTGGAAACCCTCATCAGTGACTCCGGTTACATACGCTACCGCATTACTGCGCCACTGTGGAAGATGTATGAGGATGTGGAAGAACCCCACTGGGACTTTCCGGAAGGGCTGAGTCTCCAGCAGTTTGACCTCATGATGCGTCCGCAGGCCACCATGGACTGTGACTCGGCGCAGTATCTGAGCCAGAAACGTATATGGCGCCTGGACGGCTATGTGAAGATGGTAAACACCCTCAAAGATACTTTCCTTACCACGCAGGTGTTCTGGGACCAGGCCCGGCGTGAGGTGTACACTGACTCTTTTGTCCACATAGTGCGCGCTGAGCGCATCCTTGAAGGTTACGGCTTTACCTCTAATGAGGATATGACCCGTTATACCATTCACCGCCCCACAGGCATCATCCCTCTGGACCGTACTGCCGGCGCGACTGCCGGCTCAGACACGTCACGGACCACAGCTGACAGCACGCCCTCCCGCGACCCCTGGAACATAACTGGCCGCCACAGTCCCGGCCGACGGGCCCACTGATAAACGCAAGAAGATAATGGAAACAATAACCTGGATAATAATAGCCCTTGTGTCACTGGTACTGTCAGCCCTGTTCTCAGGAACAGAGATGGCCTTTGTTACCGCTGACCGTGTGCGCATGGAGATAGATGTCAAGCGCGGAGGCATAATTTCTCGTATCATAAACCGCTTCTATGCCCGTGCGGACTTCTTCATATCATCAGTTCTGGTGGGGAACAACATTATGCTGGTGGTGTACGGTATGGCCGCGGCGGCACTGCTGGAACCGTGGATTACCGCCCACATCACTGACAATCAGGCCGGTGTCCTTCTGGTGCAGACACTGGTGTCCACCGCCGTAATCCTTATTACCGGGGAGTTCATACCCAAGAGCCTCTTTGGTGTGAACCCCAATGTGTCTCTGAAGCTATTTGCGCTGCCGGTATATTTCTTTTACCTGCTTTTTTATCCTCTGTCACTTTTTGCCGCGTGGCTCTCCAATGTCCTTATGAGGCTGCTGGGAGTTAAGCAAAAGCAGAGCGGCCTGAGGCTGCTCTCCGTGGGTGACCTCAATGATTATCTGGAAGAGACCATTGACACCATGGAGGAGAAGCGTACCACTGTGGAGAGTGAGGTGAAGATATTCCAGAACGCTCTGGACTTCAGCACCACCCGTCTGCGTGACTGCATGACACCGCGTAATGAACTTGTGGCCGTGAATGTTGACAGCGTTGACCGCCCCCGCCTGGTGGACCTTTTCATGAAGACAGGCCGCAGCAAGGTGATACTTTACAGGGATGATATAGACAACATCATAGGCTACCTGCATGTGCGTGACCTCTTTGTCCCCGGTGATGACTGGCGCACACATATCCGCCCCCTGCTGTATGCTCCTGAGAATCTTCTGGCAAACAAGATGATGCGTCGCCTGCTGCAGCAGAAACGCTCCATGGCTGTGGTGGTGGATGAGTTTGGCGGCACGGCCGGAATAGTGACTTTTGAGGACCTGGTGGAAGAAATCTTTGGTGACATACAGGATGAGCATGACACCTCATCTCCGGAGCACCGCTGTGTAGCCCCGGGAGTATATGAGCTGGCCGGCAGATGTGAGATAGCGGAAATTAATGAGATATATCATCTTGACTTACCGGAAAGTGATGATTACCAGACTGTGGCGGGCTATATCCTCCACAGTACAGGAACCATTCCGGAAGAAGGTGCCACTGTCATGCTGGGACCTTGGCGCTTTGATATCCTCAAGCGTTCTGACACACGCCTGGAACTCTTAAGGCTCAGCGGTGTTATACCCACTGACAGCAATACTGCACCAGAGAATAAGGAATAAAAAACTGTTTTAAAAAGTAAAAGCTTCACAAGACTATATATGGAACGGCAGCTTCAGTTATATCTGGCAAAGAGCATGGACTCTCACCGCATGATGGTGGCCATAAACGGTGACCCGCAGACAGAGAAGGAAATTCCTGATTTTGCACCCGCGGTGTCAATGGTGAATTATGACGCCACGGAGAAGTTTATTTTCTTTGTCATAAGTTATCTTGACCATCGTCAGCTGTTCACCATCATACGTACCATTCCTGATGTGCCGGGACACCATCTGGCAGCCACCATTGTGGTTCCTGATGATGTGGAGATAAGTGCCGCGCGCCTTTATGAGCTTATCCGTATCACCACCCGCAAGATATCACATTCAGGAGTCACTGCAGGCGATATTGCGGAGCTGCGGCAGGCCTTCAGTGAAAAATTCCCAGTAACAGACGGGCAGGCGGCGGTGTGCCATGCCAAGGGTGACACATACGCTTACAGACGTTATACACTGGTGGAAGGGCAGAAAGTACCGCATCTGCGTGAGCTTCTGGGACACCATCTGTATCAGCGAGATTATCTGGAGTTTGCCGGTGTCATTTTAGCTGACATAGACCTCCCGGTGAGCATTCACGGCACTGACCTTACGGGACGTCGTCTGGAAAATGACAGCGCAGGACGTAAGATGATTTCACCGGCCACTTTCTACATTACCACAAGACATGACAATACTCCGCTGATGGATTGCCTTATTAAGGTTAACGGTGTACGGGTGGAGCGGCCAGTGGCTTTTACCATGTCTGAACTGCGTCCGGCAGAGGTGGATATTGAATGTACCGGTTGCTTCCCGTACAGAGGCATGGTGGATCTTACGGAGGTTAATCAGGTGCATATAGAGCTTCCTGAGCGGCGCCACCATTACCGCTTTGTACTCCCGGTAAATGATGGTGAGGCAGATACGCCCGCGGTGTTTGAAATCAAGACCGCCGCACCGCTGGAGCATTGTCCAGTGGAAGGATATGAACTGCTCTCTGACAGGATATATGAGGGCTCAGAGGGGGAGAACAGGCTCAGGGCGGCGGCAGCTGTCAAGCCGCGCCGTTCATTCAAGTCACTGCTCTGGACTTTTCTGACGGGTCTTCTGATAGGGGTCGCGGTGGCAGTGGCTGTAATGCTCCAGCCTTGGAAAACCATGGCCAATGGCACAGAAGAAGAGGCCCCCGCGCAGAAAACAGAGCAAACAGACAATGCCCCGGCGCCTAATGGCGGGAGCAACAGTCTGAGCGGAAACCGCATGAACGCCAATAATTAAAAATATAAATTCATAACCGCATAAAACCCATGAAAATACTCAGAATGTCAGGCCTGCTGGCCCTTGCACAGCTAATAAGTTTGCCTGCTATGGCAGATGTCACTGTAAGACCGGTAAATGACCATGTGATTTATGTACAGGTCAGCCGCGGAGCCACTGTGGCAGAAAATCTCCCGGCAGCAAAGGCCACACTCTCTAACCGCACTGAGGCTGCTGACGGCACAGTGAGCTATACCACGGCGGCAGGTGTACGCGTAAGCTATAACGCAGCCGCGGACTATGTGCAGATAGGCGCCACACCGGCGGGTACCATAATTTGTAACGGTCTTACCTCCATCGCCGGCGCAGAGCAGCTGCGCATTTACCGTATGGGAACAGGGCAGATGTACGGTGCCGGAGAGCGCGGACACAAGATGGACCTCAGCGGGGAGGAGCTGGTTAATTATAACCGCCAGAATTACGGTTACACAGGTACTGACCCCCGCATAAGTCAGATGAACATAACCATGCCTCTGGTGGTGACCACTGACGGCTATGCCCTGCTTTTTGATGACTATGCCCCCTCTACGCTTGATTTGAATAATCCCTTAGTTTACACCACGGAGGCTTCAGGTCCCCTGTCTTTCTATTACGTTCAGGGTAATTCACTGGCTGAGGTTACATCCGGTCTTTCTGCCGTTACCGGACGCCAGGCGCTGCCTCCCATGTGGACTCTGGGTTATATAACTTCTAAGTACGGTTACCGTGACCAGGCGGAGACTGAGGGTACCATAGACACTCTCAAACGCCGCGATTATCCGGTGGACGGTATAGTGCTGGACCTGTACTGGTACGGTAAGGAGCAGGATATGGGACGTCTGGAATGGGACCCCGTGCAGTGGCCGGCGCCTGAAAAGATGCTGTCTGACCTGCGTAAAAAGGGTGTCAATGTAGTAACCATCTCACAGCCCTACGTGCTCAGAAACGGCCGCGGCGTGGAGAATTACAATAATCTTGCGCCCCGCGGACTCTTTGTGGCTGACAGCACCGGTACCGCTCCCCAGGAGGTCACCATCTGGGTGGGAGAAGGCGGTATGTGGGACGTGAGCAACCCTGAGACCCGCGCCTGGCTTGCCCGCCGCTACAGTGAGCTTCTGGATATGGGAGTGGCCGGTTTGTGGGGTGACCTGGGAGAGCCTGAGGTGCATCCGCAGTCAGGACTGCATGCCAATGGCCTTTCAGCCCGCCGCTACCATAACAAGTATGGTAATGACTGGAGCTCTATAATTTACGATATGTGGCGTGAGAAGTATCCTGACAGCCGCCCCATGCTTATGATGCGAGGCGGAACCACCGGACTGCAGCAGTACAGCGTATTCCCCTGGAGTACTGACGTTTCACGCTCCTGGGGTGGTATGGAACCGCAGGTGCGCATCATGCTTCATTCCGGTCTGAGCGGACTGGGGTATATGGGTCATGACGTGGGCGGTTTTGCCATTGACGCTGAAAACCCCACTGACCCGGAACTGTATGTACGCTGGCTGCAGCTGGGTCTTTTCTCACCCATGCTCCGCACACACGCCCAGCAGTACGCTGAGCCGTATAATTATCCTGAACAGGAGAACATCATACGTGACATAATCAAGGAGCGTTACCGCTGGCTGCCTTATAACTATACTCTGGCCATGGAAAACCACACCAAGGGCTATCCCATGGTGCGCCCCATAAACTTCCAGGAGAGGACAGGAGAAAACATTACAGCGCAGCCGGGGGATGAATACCTGTGGGGTAAGGATGTCCTTGTGGCTCCTGTATTCACTCAGGGTGCCACTGCGCGCATGGTGGTGTTCCCGCGTGGTACCGTATGGTATGATTACAATGCTCCCCAGACCATTTACAAGGCGCCCGCTGACAGTGCCCTGACCGTGTCTGTTTCCGCCCCGCTGGAGCGTCTGCCGCTCTTTGTCCGCGCCGGTTCTTTCATTCCTCAGGCCGGATATAAGATGGGGAATACAGGTCATTTCCGCCGTGACGTATATGACCTGAAGTATTATTATTCTCCGGCAGAAAGCCACGGTATGCTTTATGATGATAACCGTTCAGGAGTAATGGCTGCTGAGGCTGAGGGTTACACCATAGACTTTACAGCCACTCCTGCAGGTGAGGGCATGAACATAAGTCTCAGTACCTCAGCGCGCACCGCTGTAACACCCGCTAAAGTTACTTTTAACTTTACTGTGTACGGTATGGAGAACGTGAAGAAGATACAGTATTCTGAGGGAACATCTCAGGCAAAGGCGGTTAAGTGGACATATGATGCCGCTACAGGTGCTTACACGGCACGGATAGTGTATAACACCGGCCGCAAAGGTTTAATACAAATAGTAAAGTAATGTTTTCAGGAATAGTGGAAGAAACCGCTCCCGTGGTATCAGCAGTGGAGCGTGACGGTAATCTGCATCTTACCCTGGAGTGCAGTTTTGCCAATGAATTAAAGATAGATCAGAGTGTGGCACATAACGGTGTCTGCCTTACCGTGGTGGATTTCCCCGCGCCGGGAAGATATACAGTGACAGCCATAAAAGAGACTCTGGACCGCTCAAACTTAGGCTTGCTCACCACAGGCTCCCATGTGAACCTGGAGCGCAGCATGGTAATGAACGGACGTCTGGACGGTCATATAGTTCAGGGGCACGTGGACTGCACCGCAGAGTGCGTTGAGGTCACTGAAGTGGACGGGTCAGTATATTTTAAGTTTAAGTATTACGTTGACCGTGACCTGCTCAGAAAGGGTTATATGACCGTTGAGAAAGGCTCCGTGACTGTCAATGGTGTAAGCCTTACGGTGTGTGACAGCGAGCCAGACACGTTCAGGGTGGCCATAATACCGTACACCTTTGAGCACACTAATTTCCGTGACATACGTCCAGGCTCCATAGTAAATATTGAATTTGATATTCTGGGCAAGTATCTGGCCCGACTCACTGAATTATCATGATGGTGGATTCAAAGAACGTTAAAGAGACCATGGAGGCCATACTGCAGGCTGAGAGCCGTGCAGTGGCTTCCATCCCCGTGACTGATGCTTATGCAGATGCAGTAAGAATCATAGTGGAGCGCGTTCACGGTGCGGGCGGCAAACTTGTCACCTCCGGAATGGGAAAAGCGGGCCAGATTGCAGCCAACATTGCCACCACTTTCAGCAGTACCGGAACGCCGGCCGTGTATCTTCATCCCAGTGAGGCGCAGCACGGTGACCTGGGTGTGCTCAGGCCTGATGATGTGATGCTGCTTATTTCCAATTCCGGAAAGACGCGTGAGATAGTGGAGCTGGTGGCACTGGTGCATGGCCTTTATCCGGCAATACCGGTGATAGTGATTACCGGAAATCCTGACTCACAGCTCACTCACGGTGCCTCTGCCGTACTACCCACCGGTGGTGCCGCTGAGGTGTGTCCGCTGGGTCTGACACCCACCACTTCCACCACTGTGATGACGGTGATAGGTGATGTGCTGGTGGTAAATGTAATGAAGGCCATAGGTTTCACTGCCGCTGACTATGCCTTACGTCACCATGGAGGTTACCTGGGTGCCACGGCACGTGCAAAAACTGAGAAAAATTAGGAGATGAAAAAGATTATATGCATAGGGGAGTGCGCCCTGGATATAGTATTTGAGAACGGTGTACCGGTGGGCAGTATGCCCGGCGGTCGTATCATAAATGCCGCAGCCATCATGAGCCGCGAGAACTTACCGGTCAAGGTGGTCAGCGAGGCTTCACGTGACAGCGTGGGTGACATGATTGTGTCTCATCTTTCCGCTGCGGGAACGGATGTAAGCGGAATAGACCGCTTTACAGAAGGCCATACCCCTGTCCTTATTTATACCCGTGATGACAAGGGCTTGACATCTGTGACACGATATGAGGATTATCCTGATGAGTGTTTTGATGTGGTCTGGCCTCGCATAGATGAGGGTGATATTGTGATATATGGTGGCTATTATGCACTGGACAGCCGCATGCGTCAGCGCATGATGCCCCTGCTGACACATGCATCTGAGCGCAAGGCCATACTGGTGTATCTGCCCGGATTCCTTCCCCAGCAGCAGACTCGCATAACGCGCGTGATGCCTGCCATGTTTGAAAATCTGGAAATAGCCACCCTGATTTTAACCCGTAATCAGGACCTGAAGATAATCTTCGGGACAGAGAATGCTGAGGATTCCTTCCGTAATCACATAAATTTCTACTGCCGCTCACTGATTAATGTAAACGCCACCGGACAGCGTATATGTTATTTTGGCGGAACTGAGGTTACTGAGGCTGAGATTCCGGCCAGCCTGTGCCGGTCACTGATGTGGAATGCAGGTGCTGTAGCGGGTGTGGCGGGAGCTCTGCTGGCACATCCTGAATTTACGCCTGAGGTCCTGAACGCACCGGATGAGCAGATACGCCGTACACTGCTGGAGGCAGCCGTGAAGACCGCCGCTGAAGCCGCACGCGAGCTCACCCATTCATGGCAGCAGGCTCACTGATTTTCAACTATCTTTGTAAAGAAAGCGTTTATTAGTAAAACTGAGAAATATGTCAACAACAGAAATATCTCCTCTGCAGCAGGCAGGAATTCCGGATAGTCCTCAGATGCGTGTGGCCATAGTGCGCACGGTATGGAACAGTGACATCACCGTGGCGCTGACTGAGAGCGCATGCCGTGAGTTTGGAGCGCATGGTGTGAGCAGTAATCAGATAGACGTTTATGAGGTTCCGGGAGCGGTGGAGCTGACATTTGCCGCAGCCAGACTGATGGATAAATATGATGCTGTGATAGTTTTCGGATGCGTGATTCGTGGCGGTACACCGCACTTTGATTATGTGTGCCGGAGTGTCACAGACGGTATCACGGCCTTGAATGAGCGCGGGACTGTTCCTGTAATTTTCGGGGTTCTTACGGTGGACCGCCATGAGGATGCCGTGGCCCGTGCCGGCGGTGAAGCCGGAGACAAGGGCCTGGAAGCGGCCCAGACAGCGTTACTGATGCATGCTTTCTGTAATATTAACAGTTAAATTACATAACTATGAAAACGCAAGAAAATGACAAAAAAGCTAACAGCGGTGTATGGCGCTGGTATTGTGTGGGTGTGCTGGTGGCAGTGCTGGCTTTGGGCGCCCTTATGTATATAGGATGGTTTGATAACAAGACCCATGTGGACACGGCTCATGGCGGGGATGACGTTCTCCAGACTTATGAACAGACCACCACAAACGCTGACAAGCCGGGAACCGCTAACTGGGAGAACGCTGACCATAGGAATCTGGACCAGATAATAACTGATCCGGCCGATACTGTAATGAAATGAAACTGACCTCTGCAAATAAGAAAAGACTTTCACTGGTAATACTCTTTGCGCTCTGTGCCGTGGCTGCCTGGTTCATGACCGGCTGCGGAGCCACGCCGCCTGAAGATGCTGTTGCTGAAGCTGAGCACGCTCTGGAATCAGGCAACCCCAGGAAGGCAACCGCCATGTGTGACAGCATCATGGCCGCCGCAAAGGATACCACAGCCCTCTCTGCCACCACTCTGTGCAGAATGGGTATGATTTATGCTTCTGCCTCTGACACAGAGAATGATGAAACCAACATGGTGAACGCCACCAATTGCTTCCTTGCCGCCGGCAAGGCAAGTCCTGACAGTGTGCGTGTATTCATAGAATCCTTGCCCGCTGACCGGCAGGCAGCGGCTCTTCTGCTGGTGAACCTTGGCAGTCAGCTGAAAAACCGCCCGGCAGAATATCCGGATGAGCATCAGCATGAGTCTGACACCCTTGAAACAGATTCTATATGAAAGAAGATTGGCGTGAAACCCTTTTAAACGCCTTTGGAGGCGTTTCTGAGCCGCCGGCTGAGGTCTCCATTCCGGAGACTGAATCAGCGCCACAGGAGCTTCAGAAGGAGCCTGTGCGTGTTATGATGGAACGTAAAGGCCGTGCGGGAAAGACCGCAACCATAATATGCGGTTTTACGGTGAGCGAGAGTGAACTTGAACGCATAGCCTCAGAGATCAAGCGTCGCCTGGGAACGGGCGGCAGCGCCCGCGGCGGTGAAATTCTCATTCAGGGAAACCGTAAGGATGATGTAAAGGCCGCCCTCAAGGCCATGGGAATCAGGAGCAAGGGCTGAAGCAAAACTGAGTAAGGCTGATGTTTAATATAAGTTGGGCTGCGGTTTGATAAATTTATTATAAACGGCCCCTAACATAAAAACAGCGGCTGTACATTGCATAAATGAATAATAAGTCTTACCTTTGCGGTGCTTAAGCCCTGATGGCGGAATTGGTAGACGCGACGGTCTCAAACACCGTTAGAGCAATCTATCCCGGTTCGAGTCCGGGTCAGGGCACGCGCAGGAGGGTGTGTCAAAATGCAGATTTTGCATTTTGATGCGCCCTCTTTAGGTGTGTAAGAATGTGTCAGATGTAATGCACTGAGGATAAGGCTGCCGGAAGCTGACAGAAGTATGTGACCGAGGCCGAGTTCCGGAAGTAACGCCGCAGATGGCCTATTATGACACACCGCCTTTTTTATGAGCCGGCAGGCTGGCAGGCTCTATGTGAAGGGTCATGACGCAACAGAGGAGCCGGTCATCGCGACGGCTCCTCTGTTACTTAAACCAATCATTATCACTTATTTTCTTAGCAGAAATTTGTTTTACTCTCTGTTATTATAACATAAGTGATATCAGAAAGGTTCAGAATATGGATAAAAATTTTGGATGTCATTTCCTGAGCATGTCCATCAGAGTTCTCATTCCTGTGGTTGCAGGTTGTGCTATTACTGTGACTCCGTGGGGTACCTGTGCGGGGTTGGGGTCAATGTAATATACCGGAGTGCCGGGTTTTACATATCTGAGCAGGGCTGCGGCCGGATAAACGGAGAGGGTGGTGCCTATGATGACAAATATGTCTGCCTGAGCCACCAGTTCCACCGCAGGCTCAAACATGGGAACGGCTTCGCCGAAAAAAACAATGTCCGGACGTACGTGATGTCCGTCTATTATGGTCTCAGGCGTAGTCTCATAGTTATCCGGAGTAAGTTTCCATGTCAGAGAATCATCATCCAGGGCGCGTGCGCTCATGAGTTTTCCGTGCAGATGCATCACCTGTGATGAGCCTGCCATTTCATGGAGCTCGTCCACATTCTGAGTAATGACATATACGTCATAATCCTTCTCAAGTTCAGCAATGGCGCGATGTGCGTCATTGGGGGCGGTGGCCAGCATGTCACGGCGTCGTGCATTGTAAAAGCTGTGTACCAGCGCTGGATTACGCAGAAAGCCTTCATGTGAGGCCACATCCATCACATTGTGTTTCTCCCAGAGGCCTTCGGCATCGCGGAAGGTTGTAATTCCGCTTTCGGCGCTTACTCCGGCTCCGGTGGAGAATACTATCTTTTTACGGGCTGTCATATTTCTTCGTTTATAGAATAATTGAGGAAATTTACCATGGGCACCAGGGTGCTGAGCATTTCAGCAGCCTTTTCATACCATTTGGGGTCAAGGAAGAATTCACGAGATACGGCATGATCACGTCCCAGATCCAGCAGGCGCAGGCTTTCTATGAGCGGGTGGTCTTTGGGATAACCCTTGGGTACGGTCTTTAGGGTGCGGCCGTCCCATTTAGGGAAATAGCGGAGCATGGCGGGGTCACTGATAATGTCTGTCCATTCCTCAGCGTTGGTGTCTATGGCGCGCCTGATTTTGCTGAGCATTTCACGCTCAGGATTAAAGAGTCCTCCCCAGAGGGCGTTAAACTCACCCGTAGGGTCTATCTGAACATAGAAGCCGGCGCTGTGCATCTTGCGGCCTGTGGGCGACATTCCCATGGCTATATGAGTCTTGTACGGGGTCTTGTCAGGACTGAAACGGACGTCCCGATAGATACGGTAAACACATTCGGCGCCGCTGAAACGTGCCAGCTCAGGCATGTATTCTGACAGGGAAGCTATCAGACAGTCAGCATCTGCAATAACGGACTGTCTGATGGTTTCATATTCCGCCTTATGCTCAGAGAACCATACGCGGTTATTGTTCTCACACAGCTCTGTGAGAAAGGGATAGGGGTTAATCATAGATACTTGTCATCAAAGTGCTGGCGGGCGTCATTGACCATCTGCTTTATACGCTGTTCCTCAGACTTGGGGCAGATAAGAAGGACATCGCCGGAGTCAGCTATAATATAATCGCGCAGGCTGTCCACCACCACCAGCTTGTCAGTGCTGTTTACGGCAAAGATATTTCCTGTGGAGTTATAGGCCAGTACGCGGCAGTTCTGAGTGACATTTGAATCCCGGTTCTTGGGTGAGTTGTCATAGAGCGCGCTCCAGGTGCCGAGGTCGTTCCACCCGAAGTTTACCTTTTCAACGTAAACGTTAGGAGCCTTTTCCATTACTGCATAGTCAATGGATATGGAAATACATCCCGGGAAGTTATTCTGAATCCACTGCCCCTCACCCGGAGTACCAAAGATGTCACCGGCGCTGTCAAACATTGCTGCCAGACCCGGTGAATGGCGGTGGAAGGCATCAATTATGGCGCGTGCTGACCACAGAAAGATGCCTGAATTCCAGAAGAATTCACCTGACTGCAGGAAGACTTTGGCCAGTTCCAGCTCAGGTTTTTCAGTGAAGGTTTTCACCAGGTTTATGTTCTCAGTCACGGGTTCGCCCACCTGAATGTAACCGTAACCTGTCTCGGGGCGCACGGGACGTATGCCCATGGTAAGGAGGGCATCATGGGTTTCCACAAATTCAAAACCGGTGAGGACGGCTTTTTCAAACTCGCGCTCGCGTGTAATAAGGTGGTCACTCGGGGCCACTATCATGGAGGCCTGAGGGTCACGGGCGGCAATGTGATAGGCCGCCCATGCTATACAGGGGGCAGTATTGCGCCGTGCCGGTTCCAGAAGAATCTGATCATCAGTTATTTCAGGGAGCTGCTCGCGCACCAGGGGCGCATAGTCAGCATTTGTTACAAAAATAATATTCTCTTTAGGTACCAGAGGGAGAATGCGGTCATAACTCATCTGCAGCAGTGAGCGGCCGGTACCAAAGAAGTCAATGAATTGCTTGGGGCGGTGTGCGCGGCTGTAGGGCCAGAAACGGCTGCCTACACCACCGCACATCACCACGCAGTAACGGTGTGAATTCTGCATGGCGGTGGGTGATAATAAGGTTAATTCAGTAAGTGAATCAGACAGTGAGTATCTCTTTTTCCTTAGCGGCAAAGAGGTCATCTATTTTTTTGAGGTATTTGTCGTGAAGTTTCTGAGCGCTGCCCTCAGCGTCCTTCTCCACATCTTCAGGCATACCCTGTTTTACTGCTTTCTTAAGGCCGTCAATGGCGTCACGACGTGCGTTGCGCACACTCACCTTGGCCTGTTCTGCTTCAGCCTTACTCTGCTTTACCAGAGCTTTACGGCGGTCCTCAGTCAGCGGAGGAATACACAGGCGTATTACTTCACCGTTGTTTTCCGGCGTAATGCCCAGTTCACTGTTTATTATGGCTTTTTCAATTTCCTTGAACATGGGCTTTTCCCAGGGGGTAATGGCAATGGTGCGGGCGTCAGGAACACTGATGTTGGCAACATTGCTCAGAGGTACGGCGCTGCCGTAGTATTCCACACGTATGCCGTCCAGAATTTTGGGATTAGCTTTTCCGGCGCGGATGCGGGCCAGTGCCTCATCAAGAAATTCCACAGCCATCTGCATTTTTTCCTCTGCGGGTCCAAGGTATGTTTTGGGATCAGTCATATGTCTTTATGTTTTATAGGGTTAGT
Source organism: uncultured Porphyromonadaceae bacterium (assembly GCA_947175205.1). Classification (GTDB taxonomy): domain Bacteria; phylum Bacteroidota; class Bacteroidia; order Bacteroidales; family Muribaculaceae; genus CAG-873. The sequence goes on from CAMWLS010000040.1 coordinate 19,555, forward strand.
TCTAATTTTAATATACCAGAGTGCCTATGGGTTCACCCTGTACCACTTTCCTGAGGTTGCCGGGGGTGTCCATGTCAAAAACTATTATGGGCATGCGGTTTTCCTTACAGAGTGCAGTTGCAGTAAGGTCCATGACTTTAAGGCCGCGGGTGTACACCTCATCGTAGCTGATTTCGCTGAACTTGGTGGCTGAGGGGTCTTTCTCCGGGTCAGCGGTGTAGATGCCGTCCACGCGGGTGCCCTTAAGCATTACGTCAGCCTCCACTTCCACAGCGCGGAGTGCTGAACCGGTATCTGTGGTGAAGAACGGGTTTCCGGTACCACCGGAGATGATGGCCACTTCTTCGGCGCGCAGCGCGTCTATGGCACGCCACTTGCTGTAATGCTCGCCAATGGGGAACATGTTTATGGCTGTGAATACGCGTGCACCCTGCCCAATGGCGTTAAGGGCTGAACTAAGTGCCAGAGAGTTTATAACTGTGGCAAGCATTCCCATCTGGTCACCTTTAACGCGGTCAAAGCCGCGTGAGGCACCGCTTAGGCCGCGGAAGATGTTGCCTCCGCCTATAACTATGGCCACTTCAACACCTGATTCCACAATTTCTTTTATCTGCATTGCATAAGCATTCAGACGGTCAGTGTCTATGCCGTGTCCGCTGCCTGCGGCCAGTGATTCGCCGCTAAGCTTGAGCAGTATTCTGTTATATTTAGTACGCATGGGTTATTATAATATTGCTTTATAATCTGTCATGTCAGGGTGTGTAAGAATGCATATTTATGACACACCGCCATTTTCTACAAAGATAATATATTTTATATTAATGGATAAAGGCAAGCGCTTTTTTTTGTCTTTTTCAGAGATTATAACTTAAATGCCAATGAAAGAAGTCTCTTTTTACCTTTAGATAGAATAATAGTGTGATAAGAGGGTATGGAAAGAGGAGCGGATAAAAAGATTTAATTTTACATGTCTGCATAATGTAAAATTTTAGAAGAAATAGTGTCTGTAACGGCTCTGTGGGGGTGTTGTAACAGAAATGTATCAGAATGTAACATTCCTGTAACAAAATAGATAATTTTTAAACCGCTGTATACCAGCACAT
>CAMWLS010000041.1 GCA_947175205.1 uncultured Porphyromonadaceae bacterium
TGCGTCTTATGCGTCTTATATGACTTATATGAGATGGGCGTATGTGAACAATACACCTATAAATATTTTTATTATATGTATAAATATTTTTTCTAACTTTGCGCCCTGAAATACGCTGAAGTGGAAATGACAGTTTTCTGAGGCGGTGATGTACGCTAAAAAGAGGGGCTGTTTCTGACGGGCCTTGAATATACGCTGAACTGAAAGATGATAAAGAATTTAGTAATAGTGGAGTCTCCGGCTAAGGCCAAGACTATAGAGAAGTTTCTGGGCAAGGACTATAAGGTCATGTCCAGCTACGGTCATATACGTGATCTGAAGAAGAAGAATTTCAGTATAGATGTGGAGCATGATTTTTCTCCGATATATGAAATTCCGGCTGACAAGGTATCTCTGGTTTCAGAACTGAAGAAGGCGGCGTCACAGGCAGAGACTGTGTGGCTGGCTTCCGATGAGGACCGCGAGGGAGAGGCTATAGCGTGGCACCTGTATGAGGTGCTGGGCCTGAGACCTGAGAATACGCGGCGAATAGTATTCCATGAGATAACCAAGAAGGCCATCCTGAACGCAATAGCACATCCGCGGACCATAGATCAGGGTCTGGTGGATGCGCAGCAGGCACGCCGGATTCTGGACCGTATAGTGGGTTTTGAGCTTTCCCCTGTGCTGTGGAAGAAGATTAAGCCGGCACTGTCAGCGGGCAGGGTGCAGAGTGTGGCGGTGCGCCTGATAGTGGAGCGTGAGGAAGAGATACAGAATTTTGTATCTGAGCCGTATTACCGCGTGACGGGTAGTTTCCACACCCCCGAGGGTTCTCCTATCCGTGCGGAGCTTAACCACCGCCTGCCTGACGGTGAGGCAGCCATGGAGCTTCTGCGTAAGTGTGCGGGTTCAGAGTTCAAGACCGGTGAAATCACGGTAAAGCCCGTACATAAGTCGCCGGCACCTCCGTTTACCACTTCCACGCTTCAGCAGGATGCGGGGCGCCAGTTGGGTTTCACTGTGTCACAGACCATGATGGTGGCCCAGCGTCTTTATGAGGCGGGACATATCACCTATATGCGTACAGACTCAGTGAATCTGTCAGAGGAGGCTATAGCGGCCATTTCAGCTGAAATCACTTACAGGCTGGGGCCTCAGTATCTTAAGGTGCGCCGATATCACACTAATTCCAAGGGCGCGCAGGAAGCTCACGAAGCTATCCGCCCCACATACATAGACCAGCCCGAAATAGACGGTACGGTACAGGAAAAGCGGCTGTACGCGCTTATTTACAAGCGTGCGCTGGCGTCTCAGATGGCTGATGCGGCCATAGAAAAGACCACAGTGGAGATAAACTCTCCGGCTCTGGAGAACCGTCATTTCATGGCCACCGGTGAGGTTATAAAGTTTGACGGCTTCCTGCGTATGTATATAGAGAGCCGTGATGACGAGGCCGCCATGGAGCATGAGGGTACGTCCCTGCTGCCCCCTCTGAGCAAGGGTGATGTGCTGAAGGCGAGCGAAATCACTGCCACCGAGCGCTTTACCCAGCAGCCTCCGCGCTATACGGAGGCTTCACTGGTGAAGAAGATGGAGGAGTTGGGAATAGGCCGTCCGTCCACTTACGCGCCCACTATCAGCACCATTCAGCAACGCGAGTATGTGGAGAAGGGTGAACGTGAGGGTGTGCGCCGCAGTTTCCACCGTCTCACTCTGAAGGAGGACGGCAGTATCACTGACCGTACGCTGGAGGAGACCACGGGTTCAGAAAAAGGCAAGCTTCTGCCCACTGACATAGGTGTGGTGGTGAACCGTTTCCTGACGGAATATTTCCCTGATATCCTGGACTATAACTTCACCGCACGGGTGGAAGAGAAGTTTGATGAGATAGCTGAGGGCAAGCTCAAGTGGGTATCAGAAATACAGACCTTCTATGATCTTTTCCATCCCGGGGTGCAGAATGCCCTGAATCTTCAGTTAGAGCACAAGGTGGGTGAGCGGATGTTGGGCACAGACCCCAAGACCGGTGAGCCTGTGTCAGTGAAGATAGGCCGTTTCGGGCCGCTGGTGCAGATAGGCACTACTGACGGAGAGAAGAAGCCGCGTTTTGCATCGCTGCTTAAGGGCCAGTCACTGCAGACTGTGACCCTGGAGCAGGCTCTGCGTCTTTTTGAGTTCCCGCGCATGCTGGGTGAACTCAACGGTCATGAGGTAACAGTGGCGATAGGCCGTTTTGGACCTTACGTGAAGTATGACGGCAGTTTTGTAACCATTCCCAAGGATATAGCGCCGGCCTCCATCACCCTTGAACAGGCCACAGAGCTTATCACCGCCAAGCAGGAAGAGGAGCGGCGCAAGATAGTGAAAACATTCCCAGAGAACGCGGAACTGCGGATACTCAACGGACGTTACGGCGTTTATATCTCATATAAGGGCAATAACTTCAAGATTCCCAAGACTGTGGAAAATCCCTCTGCACTGACAGAGGCAGAGGCAATGGAGATAGTCAACTCCCAGGAAGTCAAGCCCAAACGCGGAAGGAGGAGCAAATAATGGCCCGGAAGTCACGTGCTTTTAAGCCCGGAGCGGAACGCAATAATTTCCGTCCCGATGTCATACTGGAGTTCACTGCCGCTGAAGACAGCACGCTGCTGGCCTTTCTGCTGCAGAGCATGCCAGAGAGAAAAAGGACCACCGTGAAGGACTATCTGCGTCATAATCAGGTGATGGTGAACGGTAATGTGAGCACCCAGTTTGACCTTCCGGTGAGTGCCGGAAGTACGGTGCGCGTCAACACCAGCCGCGAGTTCCAGACTTTGGGGACACACCGAATAAAGATAGTTTATGAGGATGAAGACATCATGGTTATCAACAAGGGGTACGGAGTCCTCTCAGTGGGTACTGATACCAAATCTGACGGTACGGCTTACTCCATTTTAAAAGAATATGTGAAGCGTCAGAACCCACGGAACAAGATATTTGTGGTACACCGTCTGGACCAGGGAACTTCCGGGCTGATGGTTTTTGCCCGTACGCCGGAGGCCAAGGAGGCGCTGCAGCACAACTGGAACAACATGGTGCTTGAGCGCACTTATGTGGCTGTGACTGAGGGGCATCCTGAACCCGAAAGCGGAACCATACGCTCCTATCTGGCAGAGAATTCCCGCCATGAGGTTTATTCCACCAACAATAAAGAAGAAGGCAAGGAGGCTGTTACGGATTACCGTACGCTCAAGAGCCGCGGCCCCTACTCCCTGCTGGAGCTTCAGTTGCGCACGGGGCGCAAGAACCAGATACGTGTACACATGAAAGACCTCGGGACACCGATAGCCGGTGACCGGCGCTATGGAGCCAAGAGCAGTCCCATTCACCGTCTGGCGCTTCATGCGCGCACGCTGCGCTTCATACATCCGGTGACACGTAAGGACATGAATTTCAGCACTCCCGTCCCGGCGGCGTTTGAAAAAATGGTGTGACATAAGAGACGCGTAAGCGTCTGAGAGAGAGAAAGGAAGGCTTGTTCTTAAAAAATTATTGTTAATTTTAAGGTATAGTTTCCGTCAACTAAAAATAAAAGTGTATCTTTGTACATCAGCTAAACTCTGGTTATGCGTGTAAAACTGCATCACGAAGGAACCAACATCCTGATACTGAGCGCCCTGGGTATTATCATAGTGGTACTTCCCTTATGGGTATGGATACGTCCCCTGGCCTGGGCCATAGGGACCACTGCTGTATTGGGGACTCTATACTTTCTGATGGTAAACTTTTTCCGCTCACCGCGCCGTCATTTCAGCGGTAAGCGTGAGAATGTGGTGGTATCCAGCGCTGACGGTAAGGTTGTGGCCCTGGAGGAGGTTTACGAGCCGGAGTTTCTTAAGTGCCGTGTAAAGCAGCTATCGGTGTTCATGAGCGTGCTGAATGTACACGCAAACTGGTTTCCTGTGGATGGCGAGGTAATTTACAGCCGTCATCACTCAGGGCGTTTCATGGCAGCGTGGCTACCCAAGAGCAGCACGGAGAATGAGCGCTCAACGGTGGTGATACGTACAGCGTCAGGCCATGACATACTGATGCGCCAGGTGGCGGGAGCCATGGCGCGGAGAATAGTAACCTATGCCAAGCCGGGTATTGAGGCTTCAATAGATGACCACATGGGCTTCATCAAGTTTGGCTCAAGAATAGACCTTTACCTGCCTCTGGACAGCGAGATATACGTACAACTGGGAGACAAGACCATAGGCGGGATAACGCCGGTGGCTCGGCTCAGCAATGAACGCAAGGTATGATTCATTTATTAAGACGCATAAAATCAATAATCCCCAACGCACTGACGTGCTGTAACCTGCTGTCAGGCTGTGTGGCCATAATCATGGCTTTCAGCTCCACGGAGTATTTTGGGAGCCTGACAGGGGCGCAGTGGGCTTATATCATGATAGGCTGCGCGGCGGTGTTTGACTTTGCTGACGGTGCCAGCGCCCGTCTGCTTAAGGCTTACTCGCTGATAGGCAAGGAGCTGGACTCGCTTTCAGACCTGGTGAGTTTTGGCGTGGCCCCGGCCATGCTGATGTATAACCTGATGGAGCAGTACGGGACATATCCGTGTGTGGAATGGATAACGCTGATGATTCCGGTGTGCGGCGCGCTGCGCCTGGCCAAGTTTAATGTGGACCAGAATCAGGCCACCACTTTTACGGGGCTGCCTATCCCGGCTAATGCTCTGTTCTGGATAGGTATGGGCGGTTTTGTGACCCGTTACAGCTATCCAGGAGATGTGGTGATGTGCATCCTGATTATACTTCTGTCTCTGGCCATGGTGTGCCGGGTGCGCATGTTCTCTTTAAAATTCAAGGATTTTAAACTGCGCAGTAATTTCCGGCGTTATGTACTACTGCTGGCGGCTGCTGTTTTCCTGTGTATTTACGGGGTGGCCGGACTGGCATGGACCATACTACTGTATATGCTGATAGCCTTTTTCGGGCGCAAGCAGGAGGAATAAGGTGCGCTGAAGGGGCGGCAGGACCGGAGGCGCGGGAGAGGACAAAAGGCCCCGAGCGCGGAAGGACAGCGAGCCCGGGTGCTGAAAGGACGGGAGGCCGGGAAAAATAACGGCCGGTGCGCAGGAAGGACAGCGGTCTTAAGCGCGGAAAGGAGTGCGAGGCCGGAACCGGAGGCGCGGAAAGGACAACGAGCCTGAATGGCGCGGAAAGGAGAGCGAGGCCGGAACCGGAGGCGCGGGAAGGACAACGAGCCTGAATGGCGCGGAAAGGAGAGCGGCTGAGTGGTGATACATTTTGGCCGCATGGAAAAAATGAGCTTCATGCTATGATGAGTTTTCTTTTATTATTATTCATAATATTCATAATCATACCGCTGGTGCAGGTGCTGTGGAAGCTGTATCAGCTGAGGCGCAAGGTGCGACGCACTTTCAGGGATTTTTCCCGCGCCTACGGTGGAGGCGATGCCGGTGCCGGTAACAGCCGCAAGCAGGCTGCTCCGGTGAAGAAAAAGAAGATAGACCCGTCAGTGGGCGAGTATGTTTCCTTTGAGGAGATAGAGGCCACCGTGAGCGAGACTTCAACTGAGGTAGAATATGCAGTGGAGCAGCAGGTGGTGGATGTGGAATGGGAAGATATTCCGGAGAAGAAATGAAATAACTAAATAACAACTATATAAAACATATTTTATCATGGAACAGATAAAACTGGACGTAAGCAATGTGCTGGGAACAGTGAGCCGTAATGAAATAGACGCTCTGTCTCAGGATGCCCGCAAGAGTCTGCTGAAGCTGACAGACCACAGCGGTGCCGGAAATGATTTCTTAGGCTGGGTGGACCTTCCCACACGCACTGAAACCGCACTGCTGGAAGATATAGAGGGCGTGGCAGCAAATCTGCGCGCAAACTGTGAGGTGATAGTAGCCATAGGCATAGGCGGCAGCTATCTGGGCGCAAAGGCCGTGATAGAGGCGTTGTCAGACTCATTTGCCGCCTACAAGGGTGAGGGTGTTCCCGTGCTGTTTGCAGGCCAGAACATAGGTGAGGATTATCTTTTTGAGCTTCAGGAGTATCTGAAGGGAAAGAAGTTTGGCATAATAGTTATTTCCAAGTCAGGCACCACTACTGAGCCTGCCATAGCTTTCCGTCTGCTGAAGGATCAGCTGACAGCGCAGCTGGGCCGCGAGGAGGCCTCAAAGCGCATTGTGGCCATCACTGACGCCAAGCGCGGTGCCCTGCGCAGCCTGGCCACCGAGGAGGGCTATAAGACTTTTGTGATTGATGACAATGTGGGCGGCCGTTTCTCAGTTCTGTCACCGGTGGGTCTGCTTCCGATAGCTGTTGCCGGCTTTGACATCAAGGCTCTGATGCAGGGTGCCATAGACTTCCAGAAGGCTACTCTGGACGGCAGCAACACTGAGGCTATGGAATATGCCATGACACGTAATGCTCTTTACCGCGCGGGCAAGAAGATAGAAATTCTGGTGAATTATAACCCTAAGCTGCACTATTTTGGCGAGTGGTGGAAGCAGCTGTACGGCGAGAGCGAGGGTAAGGACCACAAGGGTATCTTCCCCGCAGCTGTTGATAACTCAACTGACCTGCACTCTATGGGTCAGTGGATTCAGGACGGTGAGCGCACCATCTTTGAGACTGTGCTCTCTGTAATGGAGCAGAAGCATACTGTGGTTATTCCTTCTGATGAGGCTAACCTGGACGGTCTTAACTACATTGCCGGCAAGCGTGTGGATGAGGTTAACAAGATGGCTGAGCTGGGAACGCGCATAGCTCACGTGGACGGCGGCGTGCCTAATCTGCGCATCACTATCCCTGCCCTGACTGAGCATGCTCTTGGGCAGCTGATTTATTTCTTTGAGGCTGCGTGCGGCATCAGCGGTTATCTGCTGGATGTTAATCCGTTTAATCAGCCGGGTGTAGAGGATTACAAGCGTAATATGTTTGCGCTGCTGGAGAAGCCCGGATATGAGGAGCAGACCGCAGCTATAAAGGCGCGTCTGTAAGAGTCCCGAATACGAAATGAACCTTGAGCCCCGTGGCCGTTAGCGGCTGCGAGGCTTCTGTTTTTTTTGCAGGGGGAATGTGGGGCTGCGGGGAAGGCCGCGCACAGAGGGCCCACAGAGGGCGCAGAGAGAGTTTTTAAATGGGGGAAGTGCTTCTTATGCATCTTATGCGTCTTATAAGACTTATAAGGAGCGGGACGGGTTTTGAGGCCGCGGGAGCCGGGAAGGCTGTGGGGAGAGAAGCGGGGCTGCCAGCGGGGAGATAAGCGGGGAAATAAGCGGGGAAATAAGCGGGGATGAGTGGATTAACGGGATTTGGGTCTGAGGTGGCGGTGTGCGGCCCAAGCCAGGAGGAAGTAGAGGAGTGTGAGGGCCCAGAGGTAGTAATAGGGTGTGGAGTTCTGAGCGAGGGTGGCTCCGTTGCTGCTCATGCGTATGAAGCCTTCCACGGCCCAGGTTCCGGGTACGAGGCCTCCTATCCACTGCCAGAAGGGTGACATGGCGTAACGGGGCCATGTGAGGCCTGAGAGGAAGAGGAAGAGTACAGAGGTGAATACTATGAGGATAAAGGCATCCTCACGCTCTTTCATCACTGAGGCCAGTGTCATGCCAAAGAATGCAGAGCCCAGCAGGAAGGGCAGGAGGAAGGGCAGATACTGGAATGGGTCAGCATGGGCTGGGAGGTTAAACATCCAGGGGATGAAGCGTGTGACGTAAATGGCTGCGGGGATGTACAGGAGTGTGAGCGCCAGAGCTTTACCCCAGGCAATGGCTGAGGGCATGGCTGAGGGGATGGCGCGGGGGTCCACGCCTCTGTTACGGCGGCGGCGCTCCGCAGCGGTACCGGCCAGGAGGCAGATGCCCAACACCATGCTCTGCTGGAGGATGAGGACCACAATGCCCGGCATGACGAAGGATGCGAAGCCCTGCTCAGTGTCACCCAGGAAGTGAGCATCAGCGTTCACGGGGAGGGAGATGCCCAGAGACTCGGCACCGACACGGTCAATGGTGGCTGCGGTGTGCTGCTGTGAGATGTGTAGCTGGAGGTCAGTGAGGGCGGCGGTGAAGGCGCGGTAACGCAGCAGAAGGCTCATGTCACAGTAGAATGGTACATGGGCTGTGGTGCCGCGGCCGAGGTCAGCGGCGTAATCACGGGGTATTTCCAGTATGCCTATTACTTCTCCCGAGGCCATGAGGCGCTTTGCTTCCGGCAAGTCAACGCACTGGCTGTAAACCTGCATGGAGGGGAGTGCGTCAACATCACGGATGAGACTACGCGACTCTGCGGTGCAGCTGTGGTCAATGACTGCCACGGGGATGTCAGTCACCACTTCAGGATTGTATATGAGTGTGTACACAATGGGGTACAGCAGGGGGAGTCCGAAGAAGAACAGCAGGGCACCGGCATCATGGAAGATGATGTCATAATACCGTGCCATGACGCGGGCGGTGTCAACGAGCCATTTTTTTATTACCTTTATCATTTTTCAGGGGACGTAAACGGGATTAAGGCAGGCGCGTTTCAGTTTCCAAGCGAGTATGCCGAAAAGGGGCAGGAACGCTATGAGTGCCACAAAGTAATATCTGAGATAGTATATTCCCCAGCCGTTGAGTGTCTCGCTGACGTATATGAGGAACATGTATCTTACGGGGAGGATGTAGCTGAAAATGGCCACGGCACCGTACATGCTGGGTACGGGGAATGAGAATCCGGCAATACTGAATGCCAGGATGGAGATGAGCGCAATGACGCTGAGTGAGAGGCGGGGGTTGGGCAGGAGGCAAACAATAAAGGTGGAGAGTGCCTGACAGGCGGGAACCATAAGGAGCATGGCGGCAATGATGATTCCTATATTGCCGTTGCAGGGATAGTGTGCCCAGCCAAGGAAGAGTGATAATATGCCCAGCCCGATGACCCAGTATATTATGGTGTGAGGGGCAAGCTTCCCGGCCAGTGCCACGCTGATGCGGTTATGCGCAGTGGCCAGCCATGCGGGGGATGTTCCCATCTTTATCTCAGTGGTGAGCGTGTAAGCTGTCATGAGCATGATGATGAGTGCCAGGGTGCCGAAGGTGAAGGAGGGGGCGAGATAGTAACCGTAATTGGTCCAGGGGTTGCCCACGGGGTGCATGTCAGTGGCCACCGGCTGCATCATGGGTGCAATCTCATCTCCGGTGAGGCCCACGCTCTGGAGGGTGGTTTTCACTACTCCGGCGCTTGTACCCACTGCCACGGTCTTGAATCCTTTGAAGGCCAGTGTACCGGGGACAAAGTATGTCATGTTGCTGTAATAATCCAGTGTGGGCTTGCGGCCGGCCAGGACGTCATTCTCAAAGTTACGGGGAATAACAAAGAAGCCGAATGTTTTGCCGCTCTGCACCTGCTGCATGGCCTGATGGAAGTTCTCTGCAGTGTGGTCAATGGCAATTACCTCCTCAGCGTTCAGTGAGCGGATGACGGCGCGTGACATGGCTGAGTGGTCAAGGTCAACCACGGCTGTGGGTGTGCGCAGAGGTAAGCCCGGTGACAGGAGGCTGACAAAGAAGAGAGCCATGAGAACGGGTATGCAGATCATGGCGCCGAGATACATCTTTCGGCTGCCCATGCGTGAGAGTTCACGGCGGAATGTGGCTGTAAAACCGGTGTCAATTCTCATGGCTGCAGGGTGTTATTTTTTGCGGAGTACCGTCATGCCGGGGAGGAGTCCGGTGTTAGCGTCCAGGGGTCGTGCCTTGACTTCAAAGGTACGGCTGTCCCAGTCACCGGTGGTCTTGGTGGCGTGCCATGTGGCGTATGAGCCCATATCACGTATGTTATAAACTTCCAGTTCAATATCTTTCATGCCCAGGCCGGGGACTGTGGCTGTGAAGCGGGAACCGGTCTTGAAGTCAGGAAGGAGTTCCTCACGGACGTTGAAGACCACGTAACGGTCATCAGTGCGGAGGATGTTCATGATGGGTGCACCGAGTGCCACGAGCTCACTGACGTGGGGGAAAATCTGATCAATGGTACCGTCACAGGGTGCGGTGAGGTAGCTGTCCTCCAGGATGGCTTTGACCTGGTCAACGCTTCCGCCGGCTGCTGTTACCATGGCGGCTGTTGACTGCTTGTCTTCTTCCTGGGCTCCTGCGCGTGCCAGAGAGAGCTGGCTGCGGGCGGCATCACGCTGTGCTACGGCGGCGTCATATGCGGCCTTGGCCTCGTCACGCTTCTGCTCAGCCACCACGCCTTCAGAGTAAAGGCGCTGCATGCGGTCATAAGTCTTACGGGTGATGGTTACGGCGGCGTCAGCCTGTGCAAGGAGGTCAGTGGCTGTCTGTATTATCTGTATGCGTGTTCCGGCGTCCACCTTGCGGTTCTGGGCGCGAGCCACGTCTTCCATGGCCTCTGCCTGGGTGAGTTGTGCCTCCACCACTGAGGAGTGGATATGGACAAGGGTATCACCGGCTTTAACCGTATCACCCTCAGAAACGTAAATCTCCACCACTCGGCCGGGCATTTTTCCAGAGACGCGGACCAGTGTGCCCTCAGCCTGTCCCTCAAGGATGTCCTGTGAGGTGTTCAAGCAGAGGAATCCTATGACAGCGGTGATGGCTACGGCCACCACTATTAAGCCCATGGTGATGAGCAGGCCGCGCTCAGTGCGCTTGGAAGTATCCGGAGTTTGATTATCAGAAGTTGCCATAATATTTATGGATTTATGTTTTGTTATCAGTGTGATGTAAAATATATTCAAGGTATTAGTGTGCCCAGGGCCTTGCTGAGATATGTGTTGCAGAGGCGGACGTCAATCATGGCGTCAATCTGCTCACTGTGGGCCTTGAGCCAGGCTGTCTGTGCCTCCATGACGTTATCAGCGGTGGCAACGCCTTCCTCATAGCCCAGCGTGGCTGTGCGGAGGTTGGCATCAGCTTTTTCAAGGTTTGTGCATGTCATGGAATATGTCTTGTAAGCCTCGCGTGTGCGGAGTTCAGCCTGATTCACCTGTAATTCCACCAGTTCACGTGCGTCTTCCAGCTGTAATTCAGTGAGGACTTTTGCGCTGCGAGCGCCTTTATATTTGGCCAGGTTTCCACCCCAGTGCCACAGCGGTACTGTGAGCATGGCACCTACGGAGAAATTGCCGCCAAAGCGTTTTTCAAATCCGTTATTCATATTGGGATTGGTGACTGAGTATGCTCCAACAAGGACCAGATTTGGGAGCATGGAGGCGCGCGCTATACGTGTCTGCTGCTCAGCCATTTCCACCCCAATACCGAGTGCCCGGATGTCAGGGCGGCGTTCATATACCTGCTGCATGTCAATCAACGGGAGGTCCGGATTATTTTCCGGCATTGTGGTGTCAGTGTTTTCATCTGCCAGGGGGAAGGTCTCCGTAACGGGCAGGCCACAAACCTGTGCCAGAGCCATGCGGCTGAGGGCCAGACCGTTTTCTACTTTTACCAGGTCCACCTGGGCGGAGTTAAGCTTTACTTCCACGCTGAGCTGGTCAGAGCGGGTGGCAACGCCGGCTTCCACCATGCGTGTGACGTTTTCAGAGAGGTGACGGAGCAGATTCACGTAAGATGTGGCCAGGGCATGCTTGGCCTTGAGTGAGACCACCTGCCAGTAAGCGGCATCCACGGCATACACCACGTTCTGCACATCAGCGTCATACATGGTCTGAGTGAGGCTGTGAGCCTGTTCTGCAAGACGGTTAAGAGCCACAATCTTACCTCCCATATACAGGGGCTGTGTGAGTGTGAGAGCTCCAAAGAAGACATTGTGGATATCAAAGGTCATGGCGTCCTTGGGGAGGAAGGCCACCTGCTCAGGAATATACTGACCGTCAGGGCCTTTCACTGGGATACCTGTCTCAGGATTTGTAACCAGCGAGTACTGGTAAGAACCTGTCTTGGGGTCAAAATTCTTGATGGGCAGGAACTGGTCTGAGCCGTAAACGGACATCTTGTGCTGGTTATACATATATGCGGCGCTGAGATCCAGTGCAGGGAGGTATGCAGAGAATGCTTCTTTGCGCGCATACTCAGCAGTACGGATGCGCTGGCGGCTCATCTGCAGGCTTTTATTATTATGAAGAGCCATGGCACGGCAGCTGTCAAGGCTTACAGGTGTCTCCTGCGCAAGGAGAGAAGCGCCTGAAATAAGAACGGTAAGGACCAGAGCTTTTAACCTCATGTGAGTCAGGGTAATAATGTGTTGAATGTTAGTGTATGCCAATAAAGGCCGCGCACCGCTGTATGGTGCTATATATTTAAAACGTAATGGCGCGCGCTAAAGTTCAGCACAAAGAATGTTGTGAATCAGCGGATATTATATATAATCTCCACTATAACAGTTTCTGTGGCCGGGGTGGATGTGGCGCGTGTGTATCTGAATGTTTCCAGCTCGCGCCTGATGTCAGCAATGAGCTTTCTGTTTTCCATGAGTTTGTCAGTTCCGGAGTGAGAGACGTATGTTCCCTTTCCCGAGGGGTCAACTGAGACGCGGAAAGAGAGCCGTCCGGTGTCCTTGCTTACAACTGCGGAGCGGGTGGGAAGTTTCCATCCTTTTCCGGAACCGCCTATGCTTATGGAGCCGGGACGGGTGCCGGAATTTGTTACACCGGGAGTTCCGGCGGGATTTCCGGAGTTACCGGGTTTCTTTCCGTCAGCGTTTGTGTTATCAGCACCGGTGGCTGCAAAGGCGTTACCCATGCTGCTGTTAATTTGTTTTCTCTGCGCCTCAAGGGCTTCACGCTCACGTGCGGCGGCAATCTCAGCGGGTGTGGGCTGGGGTTTTACGGGTTTAACGGTCTGCGGAGAGGGGCGTCCGGTGGTCTGCTGGGCTGGTGTCACGGGAGCGGTGGCCACGGGGCCGGCATTTACGGCATCCATGCCTGATGAGGGGGCTTCTTCTGAGGCGTTATGCTCCACGGTTTCATTAACGGCGGGAGCGCCGCCGGGGTTATTGTCAGGGTCAGAGGGCGCGGGGATTATGAGCTGTTCCACCTCAAGGTATTCCTCAGCATCCAGTTCAGTGTCAGCCACGAGCTTGGGTTGGTGCTGTTGCTGTTGCGGCAGCGCCAGGTGCCAGAGCATGAGTATCAGCACCACTGCCAGAGATGCTGCGGCAGTGGCAATGAGTGCAATTATGCTATCGCGGTCAAGGCGTGCTGTCATTGTGCGGAGTTATCAGTTTTCCTGCGAGGGAGTGAGTGGTGTTGTCTGTGTGTCAGCCGCATCAGCCGGGACGGCGGCGCGTGCTTTGGTGGCCAGCACCATCTTTATGTTGTTTGCAGCACCTATGTTGAGGACTTCCACCACTTTACCGTACGGTACGTCAGTGGCAGCGTGTATGGCCACAGTGGTGGCGGAATCCTGAGCGAGTATTGCGCGCAGGCGAGGCTCAATCTGCTCCTGGTCTATGCTGTCCGGCTCCTGGTCAGCGTACTGGATGTAATATGCTGCTTCAGGGGTTATGTAAATGCGTGTGGCAGGCTTTTCAGAGGTCTGTTCACTGCTCTGGGGGAGGTCAATTTCCAGTGCCGTTGGGAAAACAAAGGTACTGGTGACCATGAAGAAGATGAGCAGGAGGAAAATGACGTCTGTCATGGAGGCCATGGAGAAGGCGGCCATCATGTCCTGTTGTTTTTTTAGTGCCATGTGGAGCTGTTACTTGGCGGGTTCGTTAAGGAGGTCCATAAAGTCCATGGTACGTGCTTCCATGAGGTTCATGACCTTGTTAATGCGGGCCACCAGGAAGTTATAGGCAAAGAGTGCTATGATACCAACAATAAGGCCGGCAACGGTGGTTACCAGGGCGGTGTATATGCCGTCAGCAAAGTCAGCAATGGAGGCGGCATTGCCGGCGTTTGCAATCTGATAAAATGCTTCCACCATACCAATTACTGTGCCCAGGAAGCCGAGCATGGGAGCTCCGGCGGCTGTTGTTGCCAGCCAGGGGAGGTTCTTGCTCAGGGCTGCCACTTCCAGGTTTCCGGTGTTCTCTATGGCCACAAGAACGTCATTCATGGGGCGGCCTATGCGGGTGAGGCCTTTCTGGATGAGGCGTGCGTAAGGCAGGGGGGTGTTCTTGCAGAGGTTGTGGGCGCTCTCAATTTCTCCCTCATGAACGTAATCACGTATGCGCTGCATGAAAGTGGCGTCATATTTTGCCGCGCGTTGAAGGACAATGGCGCGTTCTATGAAGATGTATATGCTTACTACCGCCAGGATGGCCAGGGGTATCATAATCCATCCGCCTTCACAGCACATCTGCCACAGAGACATTCCCTGTGGCGCTTCAGCGGGAGGTGTAACGTTAGCTAAGAGAGTGGTAAACATGGTTTAAATGGTGGGTTAAGTGTTTTCTTTTCAAGGGTTTATTTTCCCAGACACGCAAGGTATTCACGTATGGTGCGTTCCAGCCCGAGGTAGAGGGCGTCACTGATGAGGGCGTGTCCAATGGAGACCTCGTTCAGATAAGGGAGTGCGGCGTGGAAGAATGCCAGATTGCGGAGGCTCAGGTCATGCCCGGCGTTAACGCCCAGGCCCATGTTGTGTGCGGTTTTGGATGCTTCCACGTATGGACTTACGGCGCTGTAAGCATCAGCTTCAAAGGCGTCAGCATAAGGCTTGGTATAGAGTTCCACGCGGTCAGCACCTGTGCGTGCTGCGGCTTCAATGAAGCGGGCATCCGGGTCAACGAAGATTGATGAGCGGATTCCGGCCTCTTTAAGGCGCTCCACCACTGAGGTGAGGAAGTCACGGTGTGCAATGGTATCCCAGCCGGCATTGCTGGTGAGTGCGTCAGCGGCATCAGGTACCAGTGTCACCTGTTCAGGGCGCACCTGAAGTACCATGGTCATGAAGTCCACTGATGGATATCCCTCAATGTTGAATTCCTTACGCACCACGGGTCTGAGGTCATAGACGTCAGCTCTGCGGATGTGGCGTTCATCAGGGCGGGGGTGTACGGTTATGCCGTCAGCGCCGAAGTCCTGACAGTGAACGGCCACGCGGAGTATGTCAGGGACATTCTCACCTCTGGCATTGCGCAGGGTGGCAATCTTGTTAATATTAACGCTGAGTTGTGTCAACTTTCTGAGTTATTTTCTTTTAAATAAGGTATGTGTTTATGTAATGTATGCTGATTTTTTTGTATTTTTGTATTCAGCATAAATTCTTTGGCATGTGTTTTGCCTGGAAGTGACTACAAAAATACGTAGAAAATTCAAAAAGTGAAAGATTTAGATATAAAAACTGTGCAAGAAGGGGAAAATGCCGCGGACCTTTCAGGTGGCGCGGGTGCCTTTGTCAGCGGTGACAGTCCGGAGGTGCTTTTCCCAGCCCGCGCTGACTGGGGGCGTCTTCTGGTGAGTACGGTGGCGTCTGACTATTCAGCGTCCCGTCTGGCGCATGCCGTGGAAGAGGCTCAGGCGCATGTGATAAATCTGAATCTGGTGGGTGAGCTTCACCCTGCCACAGCGGCGGCAGGACCGTCAGAGGTGGTGGTGGATGTGCGGCTGTCTGAGGCTGCGGGCACCGGTGTGCTGCGGTCTCTGAACCGCTATGGCTTTCAGGTGCTGGCGCTGCACAATGCGGCTGACGGCAGCCCTGACAGTGATGTGACAGCTGACCGCGCCCGCCAGGTGCTCAGGATGCTGGAAATCTGAGCGTTGGGTATGGCCAAGGGATGAAGATTTATGATGAGTTATAAGATTATATGGAGTCAGTAATCATAGCAATATACGGGAGCCGGCGTCAGGACCCTCATGTGGAGGTTCTTTCCACTTTTCTTGAGAGTCTGAAGGCTGCCGGACACTGTGTGGTGATGCACCCCAAGCTATATTCATATCTGAGGGAGCGTATCCCGGAAGCTCTGGAGGTGGTCAGCGAAGTGACTGAAGTGCTGCGTGATGATATTATGCCGTCTCTGGCGCTGAGTATAGGCGGGGATGGTACCTTTCTGCGTACCGTGGCGTGGCTGCGCGGCCGTCATACTCCGGTGTTAGGTGTCAATACGGGCCATCTGGGCTATCTTGCATCTGCGTCAGTGGATGACCTCCCCACTCTGTCAGAGGACATAGTACAGGGAAAGTATGTGTGTGAACGCCGCGGACTTATAGAGGTGGAGACTGAGAATTATCCTTACTGGCCTTACGCCCTGAATGAGGTTACGGTGTCAAAGGCTTCTTCTGCATCCATGATTACGGCGGTGACGGAAATAGACGGGCGTCCGCTGGCTGACTACAGCGCTGACGGCCTGATAATATGCACACCCACCGGCTCAACGGCCTATAATCTTAGTGTGGGAGGTCCTATAATGCAACCGGGGACTGAGGCGCGCGTGATAGCCCCCATAGCGGCTCATTCCCTTACGCTGAGGCCACTGGTGGTGAGCGCAGACGCAGTGATAGGCGTCACGGTGCAGGGGCGGTCAGAGACTTTCAGGCTTACGCTGGACGGCCGGAGCATGACTCTGCCTATAGGCACACGGGTGGTGCTCAGACGTGCTCCTTTCTATATCAATCTTATGCGGCGCGCTGACATAACTTTTGCTGACACACTGCGCAGTAAGCTGCACTGGACTTCCTGACTCCCGGAGACCATGGCACAGGAGATTTTGTTTCACCTGAAAACAGGTAAAAACGCTGTTATAAAACGGCTGCGCACGGCACGGAACATCAGCATGCGGTGGAAAGACGCTGACACGCTGAGTGTCACGGCGCCACCCCATGCAACGCACGCGGATATCACGGACGCACTGGACGCCCACGCGGTGCAGCTGCTGCAGATTCAACCGGGGAAGGAGTGTTACCCTGAGGGGCATGTGTTCAGGTTTCCGGACTGGACGGTTACTCTGCGCCGTGGTCCGGTGAGTCCGCAACGCATACTGCAGATAGAGATGTCCCGGACCTCTGACTGGCAAATTACGCTGAGTCACCTGGCTGACCTGCGCGAGGCCGCTGTGACCCGCGCCATAAATCATGCAGTGCTGACAGTGGCGCACCATATGGCATCAAAGGTCCTTCTGCCGCGCGGGAAAGAGCTGGCTGCGGGACTGGGGCTGAGGGCGTCGCGGTGGAAGGTTTCTTTCGGGCAGCGAATTCTGGGCACATGCAACAGCGAGGGGGAGATTTCCCTGTCAGAGCAACTGATGCTGATGCCTGAGGCACTGCGGGACTATGTGATACTGCATGAGCTGGGTCACCTGACGGAAATGAATCATTCAGAGCGGTTTCACCACATTGTGGACCATTACTGCGGGGGCACGGAGGCTGAGCTTGACGCCAGACTAAAGGCTTTCAGGAGTCCGCTTCTGAAAGCCTGAGGGACGCAATAAAATGCGGTTTTGCGCGTTAAAGAAACATGAAAGTAACATTCCTTATTCCACCGTGCTATGACCATAAGCAGCCGGCTGAGCGCTCAGCGGGCTGCACGCGTATTGTGTACCCGATGATAAATATTTATGAGCTGACTGCGGCCGCGGCCGTACGTGATGCCGCCGGGCATGAAGTGGCTTATAAGGATTTTATTTTTGACTGCAAGGACAGCAAGAAGGTATTTGAGGAATTTATCAGCCATGACTGCAGTGACGCATATGCCATCTGGACTGTGAATCTGTCACTGGAAAGTGACCTGCAGGCCATGGAAGTAATCAGACGCTATCACGCTGAGACGCCTATAATTCTGCTGGGCCCCGGGGCAACGCACTTTGTGAGTAAGGCGCTGTGTGACCGCCATGTATATGTGGTGCGCGGTGAACCTGAGCTGACGCTTACTGAGCTGCTGGAAGCGCTGGAGCACGGACGCGGCGCAGAAGGGATAAAGGGTGTATCGTATCTGGATGAGGACGGGAAGGTGGTGAATAACGCGCCGCGCCCGCTGAACACAGACCTGGACAGCCTGCCGTTTCCGGCACGTGACCTGCTGGAGGGACGGCGCTATCATAATCCAAAGCTTAAGACAGGGCCGTACACCACTATGTTTACTTCACGAAACTGCCCGTTCAGATGCATCTATTGTGTGCCGTCATCACTGACTTTTGCACGTGAGATAGAGTTCCACAGAACCCATCCCGGCCGTAAACCCACCATAGGCTTCCGCTCAGCGGAGAGTGTGGAGAAGGAGGTGGCTCAGCTGGCCGCCCAGGGCTACAAGGCCATAGGGTTCATGGATGATAACTTTATCTGGAATGAGGAACGCACGGCGGCTCTGTGCGCCATAATGAAAAAATATGGCATGGTGTGGGGCTGTCAGGCGCGCGTGGATGCCATTACTGAACCTATAGCAAGGATGCTGGGCGAGTGTGGCTGCCGCTATGTGGACCTGGGAATAGAGTCCTTTGACGCAAAAATTCTGGAATACATACGCAAGGGTATCACCCCTGAGGATATTTACCGCTCAGTGGAGCTGCTGAAAAAATATAACGTGCCGGTGAAGCTGAATGTGCTGATAGGGTCCAGCCCGCTGGAGACACGTCAGACCATTAAGCATACACTGCGTGAGGCCAAAAGACTGGATGTGGACCAGGTGATGTTCAACATAGTATCACCCTTCCCCGGTACGGAATACTATGAGGTGTGCAAGAAAAACGGGTGGATCAAAGGCGGCGAGTACAAGCCCACTGACGTGCAGCATGAGTCAATACTGGACCTGCCAAATATTTCTGCGCGGGAAATGGAGAAAATGCTTTTCAGAAATAACATAAGCTATTTTCTGTCACCGCGTTTTATGATCCGCCAGCTGAGACGCTTCAGCTCATGGTCAGAATTTGTGTCTGCAGCAAAGGCTCTTAAAATAAAACTGTTCCATTGAGGATGAGGCTGAGTGTGGTGGTGCTGACGTATAATCAGCGCAAGGTTACGGAGCGACTGATGGGAACTCTGCTACCATATGCCGCTGCACGGCCTGATGTAGAGGTAATAGTGGTGGATAACGGCTCAACTGACGGTACAGCGGAAAGTATAAGAGAGATGGGCGTCAAGGCCGGGGCTGCCATGAGGGTTATAGAAACCGGACGCAACACAGGTGTGGCCGCCGGGCGCAACCGGGGGCTGCAGGCGGCCCGCGGTGAGATGCTGATGCTGCTGGATAATGACACTGAGGTGACTGCCGGGACGCTGGACGGTCTGGTGGACTTTTTACAGCATCACCCTGAATGTGGGCTTTGTGCACCGGCGCTGTATGGACCGGACGGCGAGCTGCAAGACAGCGCCAAACCATTTCCGGGAATAGGACTGAAGATAAGGCATCTGCTGAGACACGGAAAGCTCACTGCGGCAGAAAGAGAGACCATGGCGGGGCGGCATCCGTTTTATGTCATAGGCGCTTGTCAGCTTTTCAGACGCGAAGTATGGGAGAAGGCGGGGCCACTGGATGAGAACATATTTTATGGCCCGGAGGATGCAGATTTCTGTATAGGGATAAGAAAATGCGGATATACGGTGGACTATTTGCCTGAGCTGCGCCTGACGCATCACTGGCAACGCGCCACCCGCAAACGCCCATGGTCACGGCTGTCACGGCTGCACATGAAAGCGCTGGTGTATTTTTACCGCAAGCACAGGCAATGGTGGTGAGACACCTGCAGAAACGCGCAAGTGGCCTTGAGCGATTGAAAATTCAACCATATGAAAGGCGCAGAAAGCCATAAAAAAGCAGATGGCATGAGATGTAGCGGTGCAAGACAGAGCGCTGAAAGTACGCGAGAATGTCACAGCCAAACAGTGGCTAAAGCATTGATATTATGAACCTTGTGTGGTGTATCACATAATTTTATCAGATTTATGCATAAAAAACTTTGAGTAAAACTTGCACAATAAAAAAGAAACCCCTACCTTTGCAACGCAAAAAGGCACGGTGCCATAGCTCAGTTGGTAGAGCAAAGGACTGAAAATCCTTGTGTCCCCGGTTCGATTCCTGGTGGCACCACATAAGGCCGCTAATTCTCAATGAGTTAGCGGTCTTTGCTTCATATTGTTATGTCTTTCAAAGGCATTCAGCGATTTTCAATTCTTTCACCCATACCTCTTCAAGTCACCACATCAGTCACCACACCCACCATAATTCACTGAATTATTGTGCGTTATGTGTGTTGCGGGATACTTATATCTATCTTATCAGTATTATAAAGCATTGATTATCAATATCTAATTTACTATCATTCGTCATCATTCGTGGTCATACAACATACCTATCTCCCCCAAGAAGGGTAAACTTTAACAGATTTTAACTATAATCAAACGGTAAAAATGTGGTGACCTCGGCCTAATCGACTTGTCGCTTTCGCTCCGCCGAAAGAAAATCTCTCTTGGGTCACCACGTTCAATAGTTAAAATATCAAAATAATTTCGTAACTTTGCATTCGGATTCTTGGCAAGCCAAGCGATAAATCGATTGGGCTAATGTCAGTCCACGACATATTGAAATAAGGAAGCGTTATGCTCATCTTGTAGTTTGAGAACCT